>CAXBEA010000052.1:0-28237 GCA_963974645.1 uncultured Neptunomonas sp.
GAGTACTCGGCTACGAACCGAGCGGTCAGAGGTTCGAATCCTCTCGGGTGTACCAACACAGAAAAGGGCCTAGCGAAAGCTAGGCCCTTTTTTATTTATTCGCTAAACCATTGCGTGCTAAACCTTCTGTCGGCTGGGTGTTGAAATGGGCCGCGTATTGGTCCAGTGCCGGGGTTTGGGTATAATTTCTAGCTTTAACTTGTTAGGCAGTGCTCTTCATGAAGTTTATCGTCAAGCTTTTCCCGGAAATCACGATTAAGAGCAAGCCGGTTCGGCGGCGGTTTATTCAACGGCTGCAGTCGAATCTTCAGATCATCCTGCGTCGAATTGACCCCAAAGCCCATGTCTGTGCGCAGTGGGATAAGGTCACCGTAGAAACAAAGGTTGAAGATCTTGACCAGTTAACGTTATTGACCGATGCGATGCAGGTCACGCCGGGTATTGCGTACATCCTTCGCGTCAAGCAGTACCCCTTAGGTGATTTTGAACAGGTGTTGCAGCTAACCCGATCCGTCTATGAGCCAGAGTTGGCAGGAAAGCGATTTGTCGTCCGGGTTAAGCGGGCAGGCAAGCATGATTTCAAGTCGCTGGATCTTGAACGTTACGTGGGTGGTGGGCTGCTAGAACACACGGATGCCGTAGGTGTCGATCTGCATAACCCTGAGGTGACGGTCAGCCTTGAGGTGCGTGATCAGTCCCTATTTGTTGTGGAGCAGCGCTACCCTGGTTTGGGAGGATTTCCACTGGGTAGCCAGGATGCGGTGTTGTCGTTGATCTCAGGCGGGTTCGATTCTACCGTATCCAGTTACATGACCATCAAGCGGGGCTGCCGTACCCATTACTGCTTTTTTAACCTTGGCGGTGCCGCCCATGAGACCGGGGTTAAACAAGTATCGCATTTTTTGTGGCAGAAGTTTGCGTCTTCGCATCGGGTCAAGTTTGTCACAGTCCCCTTCGAAGCCGTCGTGGCAGAGATTCTTACCAAGGTGCATCACTCGCAGATGGGCGTCGTTTTGAAGCGGATGATGATGCGTGCCGGTGCGCAGGTTGCCGAACGCTTAGGGATTGAGGCCTTGGTCACCGGTGAAAGTGTGGCGCAGGTGTCTAGCCAAACGCTGCCGAATTTAGCCGTGATTGATTCGGTGGTCGATACGCTGGTATTACGTCCACTGATAGTGACCGATAAGCAGGATATTATTGATACTTCTAAGCGCATCGGCACGTATGATTTTGCCAAATCGATGCCAGAGTATTGCGGTGTTATCTCTGATCGCCCGACGACACACGCTAAGCGTGATCGGATCGAAAAAGAGGAGCTTGGGTTTGATTTTGCGGTCTTAGAGCAGGCAGTTGCCAGTGCTAAAACCATTCGAATTGATCAGATTGAAGCCGATGTTCAGGGTCAGATAGAGGTTGAAAATCAATCACAAGTTCTGTCTTCAGAGGTCATTATCGATGTCCGTCATCCGGTCGAGGAGGAGCGTGATCCGCTGGTGATTAGGGACATCGAGGTGATGAAAATTCCCTTTTACAGTCTGGCGACGGAGTTTCTAAAATTGGACGGCGAGCGCCAGTATCTACTCTATTGCGATCGAGGCGTAATGAGTCAGCTACATGCGCTCTACCTCAAAGAGCAGGGCCACACCAATGTGAAGGTGTATCGCCCTGAGTGAGAGTGCCGCGTTCGTTAAGCGACTTAGTAGCCCAGTAATGCTTCGAGGTGGGCTTGAACGCTATACGCCAGCGAACTGGGGTTATAGCCGCCTTCGAGAACAGAGACGATCCTGTTTTTAGAGTAGATGCGCGCTGTGTCCATAATGAGCTGGGTAACCCAGCGGAAATCCTCTTCATTTAACTTCAGATCTGCCATCGGATCTTCCCAGTGCGCATCAAACCCGGCGGATATCAAGATTAGATCCGGCTTGTGGGCTTGAAGTGCCGGCAGCCAGTGGGTCTCCACGGTCTGTCGAAAGCAGCTACTCTCGCTGTGGGCGTCCAGTGGGCAGTTGATGATGTTGGGTCGCTGAATCTCACTGTAGCGTTCGGGATAGAAAGGGTGTTGGAAGGTCGAGCAGACGAGAACTTCGGGCTTGTCTTTGAAAATATCGACCGTGCCGTTGCAGTGATGAACATCGAAATCAAGAATGGCTACGCGTTCTATTCCTGGCTGCTGTAGCGCGTGCATGGCCCCGATTGCAACATTATTGTAGAAGCAAAAGCCCATGGCAATATTGTGCTCGGCATGGTGTCCTGGTGGGCGTACCGCGCAGAACACATTGTCGGTCTTGCCGCTTAAAACACGATTGACACCCATGATCGTAGAGCCTGCGGCGAGGCTGGCTGCGTGCAAGGAGTCTGGGCACAGGGCGGTGTCCTCGTCGGTGTACACTACGCCTTTCTCGGGCAGCTTCATTTGCAGCCGCTTAGCGTGGAGCGGTGCATGAGCTAGTTGAATTTGTTCATCAAGAACATGTACCGCTTGCATCTGTTGAAGTTGATCTTTGAGGCCGGTGCGTTCGAGCTGTCGGGCAATCGCGAGCAAGCGAATAGGGCTTTCTGGATGCTCTGGTCCCATATTGTGGAGGCCGCAGTCCAGGTGGCTGATATAGGTTGTTACCATTGCGTAATTCCATCTCGTAAGCAGGGCATGCCTAGGGTGAAAGCAGTGCCTAGCAATCATCTTATTCTGCGGCCTCTCGGGCTCGATTAGTGGTTGTTTAAAGACCGACTATCGAGCCTCAAGGCGCGGAATCTTATCTTCCATTGTGGATTCAAGAGCAAAGTTAGCACCTGTGTTGCTGCCTGTCTTGTAACTTTTTGTCGTAGGTCAGATAGTTTTGTGCTCCGTAGCAAGGGTCTGAGAATGCCAAGCGGATGCTGGCATGGTGCCTTATCAGGGGTACAATGCCACGGACGTTTTGCTGTCGCTAAAGGCTATCGGTGGGATACTGTAGATGGATCGGAAACTAGGATGAAGTGGTGAGGGAGGCTAACGCTTGGTAGCTAGTGTGGATTACAGCAGCAAGTCTGTGTTGCTGATCGATAGTAGTGGTAATTTACGCGCTACGGTTAAAAGCATGCTTCAAAGTATGGGCTTTGCTTCAATAACAACGATATCTATCTCTTCGCAGGTGCTTGAAGTCGTAACGACTGGCGACTTTGACATCATTTTGATCGGCCACAACATCCATGATTCCTATTCAGGGTTGCAGTTATTGGAGGAGGCCCGCTACAAGGGCTTGATAAAGCCGACCTGTGCCTGGGTGTTGATGACCAGTGACGCTTCCCAGCAGTCGGTACTTTTTGCCATCGAGATCCAGCCCGATGAATTACTCACCAAGCCCTTTACCCTCGATGCATTGAGTAAGCGTCTCCATCAGCTCTGCGTACGCCGTGCAGCGCTTGAGCCGATCCAGCGAGCGATCGAGCGGAAAGCGATTAATCGTGCCGTAGCGCTTTGTGATTCGTTACTCAAACCCTCGGATGCTTGCTACAGCAAGGCGCAGATGATCAAAGGGCGACTGTTGCTGGATCAGCACAAATATGCCGAAGCTAAGGCTGTGTTTGAGACGCTCTACTGGGCTGGAAAGGCGCTGCTCCCTGGTTACCATTTGGCAGAGTGTCATTATCATCTGGCTGAATTTGAGCCTGCGCAGCAGTTATTACAAGGCCTGCTCATCCAGCACCCGCTACTTATCCCTGCATACGATTTACAGGGGCGAGTGTATGAGGCCTTGGGGGACTTGGAGTCATCTAAGAAGGTATTACAAACAGCGGTATCCCAATCTCCGCTGAGTATTCATCGTCAGCTGGAGCTGGGGCGGCTCTCGGTACGTACGAAGGATCTTGCGCTGGCTGAGAAAGCCTATCGACGCTGTATCCATCTGGGCGATAGCAGCTACCTTGATAGCGCTGCCCCCTATTTTAAATTGGCTAACGTACAGCGACTTCAAATTGAGCAGGGCAGTGTTCAGCGGTCGGAAGCCCTGGGTCAGATCGAAGCGCTGCTGGATAAAGCAGGTCAGCGCTTCCAGCGCGATCACGATGTTCGGATTCAAGTTCAATTGATGCGCGCTAAAGTGCAGGAAACGCTCGGCGATGCCGATGAGGCTCAGCGTTGCTATGAGCGTGCACTGCAGCATGCGGAGTTGCGTGGTGTCGAGGTTGACCTGGATCAGATGCGATCCGAGATGCTGGATGAGACAGTGCCTATGCCACCTAAGCCTGTACTTTCCTCGACCGCAGAGGCAGCGCCTAGCAAGCTAGACCCTGTTATGAGTGCGAAGGTCAATCGGATTGGTGTTCGTAATTATTTGGCAGATAAGCAGGGTCAGGCGATTCGCTATTTTGCCCTTGCGTTTGAGTATGATCCGAAAAATGCTCGTGCCTTATTAAACTTGGCGCAGTTGTTTTTGGAAGCTGCCCGCGATACTCCAAGCCGTAGCGAGGAGCGGATGAAAATGTACCAGCGCTATGTGCGTTTGACGCAACGTTTAACGTTGACTGCGGATGAAACGAGCAGGTTGGAGCAGTTGCGTAGCTTTGCCGGGCAGGCGCTGGATCAGTTGCCAGAGGGTTCGCTGTCGCCATTGATGAAATAGCATGTCAGTCAGGGTGTGCGGGTTTAGAGCGATACAGCGGATAGATCTGGATCAAAGTAATTAAAGCCAGAATTGGTTATAGTTTGATCACTAGTGGTAATGAAGGGGGCCAGATTGTGAGCGCTGAGCGTAGAGAGATAGGGCGAATTCACGTAATTTGGAAAGCTACATTAACCCGTCTGAATGGTGAGCGGCTAGCCGGTAGTACCGATAACGTATCAGCAGAAGGCGTGAATGTCATCGTTTCTAAGCCCCTCGTGCTAGGAGAGCCGGTGCAGATCGATATAGTGACATCCTGCGGCCAAGGTACTTGTTATTTCAAGCTTAGAGGAATGGCGGTTTATTCGCATGTTTTGGATATGAATCTTGGCCATGCTGTTGGTTTGCGACTGCTTAAACCTCTGCTGGCTTATACAGAATTAGTGGGCTCGTTAGGGGTGACGGTTTCTAGGGAGCGCTCGCGGTAGATCGTTGATTGGAATAGGCTAACGCCATTTTTGCCTGCATGTAAAACTGGTTGAAGCTACGAAAGGTCTCTTTGTCGATAGGGCCACTTTCGAGAGTTTTGTCAGCATATAAAAAGCCGATCGAGCGGGTTCCTAGCACGAGTGGCGCAACGATAAACCCATGTGGATTCGCTTGAGCTAAGAACGCTTCAGGCAAGCGCTCTGCCCAGCCTTTTTCTAGGGTGTCGGTGACCAATAACGTCATCTGCTTGGCCAGGACCTTAAAGAAAAAGTCATCATCTTCGCCGAGTTTAAGATCAAAGTACTGTCTAAGCTCGCTGAGCGGGGTTCCATCGCTGAGCCGAAGCGTCAATTGGCGTCGGTCCTTGCTGACCATTATGAAGGCTGCACGATCGCAGTTCGTTCCAGCTACGATCCCTTCAACAACTTTTTTTAACAGGACAGGAATCGGCGTATGACGGGTTACTAGTTCGTTAAGTTCCTGTAAAAAGTCTAACTGAACCTGAACACGCTCAGAGGGGCGTTCTTGTAAGGGTGGTGATTGTATCGGCTGGGTGGGTGTCTGCTCGTCATGGCTGCTGTGGCTGTAGATATAATATGATGTTTTTCGATTGAACTCGTCAAGCTCATCGTCGCCGCTGTCACGTAGTGGAGGGTTCAGACTCTTTGAAGGAAGGTTGTATTCGCTGGCCATGTCGCAGACCAGTTTGAACCCTCGGCTTAGCGCTTGGCTGTTTTTTTCGAGCGATGAGCCTGTGATTTTCGATAGCTTTTCTAATAGCTTTGCAAATGAGCTCTGCCCTGGTTGCGTTTGTGCATAAATAAGCTGTAATAGCTGGTCTGTCGTCGATGTTATATCAAAGTTACGTCGTACATTGCTCTTTGGAGTTTCAGCAGTCATCGCATCCATGGATTGGACGACTGCTGGAGGAAATCCCCAGCTTTGAGCTAACTCTTGACCGATATCGCTGAAATGGCCACCAATTTCGTCCAGCTGGATTCGTTTCCAGGATCTGTCGGATGACCGTTTTACCTCAAGCAGTCGGTTGTATTCTGTGCTCAGGGTGCAGGCAAATATGATTTCTCCTAGTCCATGGAGTAAGCCACAGGTGTAGGTCTCTTCGATATCATCGATGCCCGAATGGATGGCCAATTCACGGCTGATTGCAGCGGTCAGAAAAGAGCGCATCAAGAGCGCACTGATATCGGTGGAGGGGTTGGATTTATGAAAACTCTCAATCAGTTTAAGCGTGACAGAGATGTTTTTTATTTCATCGAAGCCGAGCATGATGACGGCACGAGAAACCACATTAATATGTGTGCCACTGCGGTTGTAATGGGTTGAGTTCGATAGCCGCAATAATCGAGCAGATAAGTTGGCGTCTTTCATAACTGCCATCGCTAGCGCCATAGCATCGCTCTCTTTAGAGCTGCTTATCTGTTGAATACGGTTAACCGTTGCACTGAATACCGGCAGATCACCAAGGCGGCCAAGTTTTGCGTGGATGGCGTTCAGCGTCTTTAAGTACTTCACGTCTGAGCTGTTGGCTGGTTTGACAAAAGAAGTACCCGTTGATCCTTTGGTGCTGATGAGGCCTGGGTTTTGAAAACGCGATATGGCCTCCCCGCGAGGACTCGAACCTCGATCTAAGCCTTAGGAGGGCCCTATTCTATCCTGTTGAACTACGGGGAGGCTGCGATGCGGGATTCTATCGGCTCGGGGATGATAAGTCGATAGAAGCCTATGCTTGTTATGCTTTCCCAAGAGTGTTTTGAGCGCTGTAATTGCCTTTGTGGCCTGCTTCATTGTAGATCGAGGTCTTGGCTGTTTGCCCCTGAAGTATGCTTAATAGGCGGGACAGATTCTGCTGGCTGCGATTAACAATTTGCTCGTTACGTTGGTTTAGCTCGCTGGCTTTCTTGAGTTCCATTGTCAGCGTGCGCCATCGACCGGAGACTTGTTGAGCTATTGCGGGAGTAAGGCTTTCCAGTAGCTGACTGAATCCAGCTTCGTCAGCACTGAAGCCTAATTCAACCAGGGTTTGGTTTCGTTGCAGAGTGTTTTCAGCCAGCAGCTCAAGCTGCTCTTGCTTCTGGGCTACGCAGTTCTGGAGTGCAGAGGCATCGAGTTGGACCACGGCATTTTTTTCTTCATCGCTTAAACGACAAAGGGTAGCTAACGTTTGGCTACCCTTGTCTATTAACTCACAAAAGAGTTTAACCTGAATTAGTTTGGCGTCCATATTTAGCTGAATAGTCGACTTTCTAGGGAGGTAAGTTTCTCAGCAATGCGTTCAGGGTTGACAGAAAAGCTGCCATTTTGAATCGCTTGCTTGATACTTGCGAGACGCTCCTGGTTGGTATCAGGCAGTTGCCCTAACTGATCTTCAAGCTTGCTCAGCATTTGTGCTTCTGAGCTAAACTTTACGGTTTCAGGCTGTGTTTGAGTATTTTTCGCTGATGGATTGTCAGCTACGGCATCTTTGGGGCTTGCTGTATTGCCGCCTACTTTGCTGCGTGTGCCCGCATTGATTGATGACAGGCCTGGAAGATCGATGGCCATCCCGTATACCTCACAAATTGAAAATTCATCTTCTAGATCAATGTATCGACAGCGAAGTAATAAACTTTAGCAAAAAAAGTATTAGTTGCTTATTCCTGTCCAAGCTGAGACGGGTGAATTATAGCTTAGTCAGCTGTTGAAATCCTCTGTACAGAGTCGATTTGACAGGCACGGGTCGCGTTAGTGGATTACCTTGACCTGGCCGTATCCAGTGACACTGGCCTTGACGACTCGCTCGGACTTGTTGTTTTTTACCTCGATTAGCTGATTGAGGCTGCCTGCCTCTAAGGCTGTGCCTGCCATCTCAACCGTTATACCGTTGCTGCCTGCCTGTATAGTGACAGTATCGCCTTTCTGAATCAGCATCGGTGCCGTAAGTAGTTTGGGGCTCAGAGGGGTGTTGTCTGTCAGTGATCGGTTGAGTTCGAAACCTAAAATCTGTTGCGCTGAGGTATAGAACCCATCTCCTAAGCGGTCCTGGTTTACCGCTACAGTATGTATATCTTGCGGTTGTATGCGGTGCCCTCTGCTAAGCGACCGGGCGCTGACCAAGACCTCGCGCAATATTTTAACCTCTCCGTGTAGGTAGCGTGTCCAGCGACGCGGGTAGTCGCAGCGGGCTTTAAGGGTGAAGCTACCCGCCTTGATAGGTCTGCCGGAGCTGAGTGTGACGGGGTTGCCGCAGGGTTCTAGCTGTAATCTTGAATCGGCTGCGCGCAGAAAGATTTTGAGCTGGCTGCCGGAGTCTATTTGGGTTTGTAATTGCTGCTGGAGAAAGGATCGGGCTTGAGCCTCTAGCAAGTGAGTGTTGCCTTGCACTGGGTCAGATACAGCTCCGAAAAGCAACCAAGAGCTGAGGATTAGGCTACCTTTGAACACGGAATTACCCTATGATTTCCCATTGTCTGGGCTGTTTTGTAACTGATGCGATAGATTGTCGGTAGATCGATGCACTAGTTTTCCAGTATTTAATGAGTTATTTCAGCATAACGCAAGTTTAGGAGCTGAGCATGGCAGGTGTTCTTGATAGTGTGAATCAGCGAACCCAGCTGGTTGGCAAGAATCGTCTGGAGCTGTTGTTGTTTCGGCTTGATGGCGAACAGATCTACGGACTGAACGTGTTTAAGGTCCGAGAGGTTATCCGTTGTCCGAAATTGACCATGATGCCCAAGCTTAAAGCCGGGGTGAGAGGGGTTGCTCACATTCGCGGCAGCGCGCTACCGGTGCTGGACCTTGGCGCGACTATGGGCCGAGGTGCCATCAGCGAGCAAGCGATGGCGGATAGCTTCGTTATTGTCACCGAATATAACCAGCAGGTCCTGGGTTTTCTCGTCCACAAAGTGGAACGCATCATTAATACCAACTGGGACGCAATTCATGCGCCACCCAGGGGTGCAGGCAAGGGCAACTATCTGACCGCGGTGACCGAGCTGGATGGACATCTGGTTGAAATCATTGATGTTGAAAGGATCTTGGCAGAGGTGGCGCCGCGGTCAGAAGAGGTTGATCAATCCATAGCCAGCGTCGTTCGTTCCAGTTCTTTAGAAAACCGGCATGTCTTGGTCGTCGATGATTCTGTGGTTGCGCGTAAGCAGCTGCAGCGTTGCCTAGTCGGTTTGGATGTCAAGGTGACACTTAAGAATAACGGTCAAGAAGCCTGGCAATATCTACAGCAGCTGACAGACGCTGGAGAAAATATTGAAGACAAGTTCCTGATGATCATCTCGGATGTTGAGATGCCAGAGATGGATGGTTACACACTGACGGCATCGATTCGCTCAGATGAACGGATGAAGGGTGTCTATATCATGCTTCATACCTCGTTAAGCGGGATGTTTAATAAGGCGATGGTGGAAAAAGTTGGCGCAGATGATTTTCTGGCCAAGTTCCAACCTGACGAGCTGGCAACGAGAGTGAAAGACCGTATGGAATCTCTTGGCGTTAAGTAAGAGATAGGGTTTTTAATCTGCTTCGGCTCACAATGAGTATGTTCATTTGACTAAACAGTTTTCCAATGCAAGAGTCCAAATAACCCCGCAAGGGTTTGTTCTTTTTAGGAATTTTCTTCAGGATGCCTGCGGTATTTTGCTAGGGGACAATAAGGAGTACCTAGTAAGCAGTCGCTTGAACTCAATCATGCAAGAGAACCGTTTTTCTGGTCTGGATGAGCTGGTAACGCAGATGAAGACTACCCCGCGTCTCAAAGAGCAGGTAGTCGATGCGATGACCACTAATGAGACTCTTTGGTTCAGGGATATTCATCCTTATGCCATTTTGCGTGACCGATTGTTGCCGGAGGTCTCTGCTGAGTTGGGTCCTAAGCCTGTTCGGATCTGGTCTGCCGCCTGCTCGTCAGGACAGGAGCCCTACTCGATGAGCATGGTTATCGATGAACTCCGCCGGCTTAAGCCGGGGTTAATTAAAGCGGGTGAAAAAATTGTCGCTACAGATATTTCGCCGAGCATGCTCGAACATGCCCGGCGCGGTGAATACGATATGCTGGCCATTGGCAGAGGGTTGCAGAAAGACCATTTGATGCGGTATTTTTCTCAATCGACGACCGGGTCATGGAAGATAAATAGAGATATTCAGGCTCGCGTAGAGTTTAAATCTCTGAATTTGCTTGGAAATTATTCTGTTCTAGGTAGTTTTGATATAGTCTTTTGTCGTAATGTGTTGATCTATTTCTCCTCCGAGCTCAAGCAGCAGATCCTCCGTAAAATTCATGCCCAGCTTAAACCCGGAGGTTACCTGTTGCTGGGGGCTTCTGAGTCGCTGGGGCCGCTTAATGACATCTATGAAATGGTTCACTGTAGTCCTGGGATTGTCTACCGGGCTAAATAGTCTCTGCCGATGAATGGATCTATACCTGATCCACTTCATCTTCCTCTCCCCTTTTATTCTGACCACCCTTGCCGCCGAAGCGGTAAGGGCTTGCCGCTTTACCTGTGCGACTTGCGAATAACTTTAAAAAAACCATAAAAAACAATTATATATGTTATTGGCATTGATATTGCTTTGTTCCTCATTAAGAATTTGAGGAGCAAACAGTATGGCCATCTCTTTTGAATCAGCATTGGGTGTTCTTCCGCGGAACTTACTGTTACGTACTCAGCGTGCGGAGATCCTGGCCAGCAATATCGTCAATGCCGACACCCCGAACTACAAAGCTCGCGATATCGATTTTAAAAGCATCCTCAATGGCGTGAAGCAGGGCTCAGGGGCCATGGGCTTGGAAGTGACCCAATCCGGGCATCAGGCCGGCGTCATAAGTCCCGACTTTGCAGCTGAGATGATGTTCCGTACACCGCTGCAGCCGTCACTGGATGGCAATACTGTCGATGTGCAGCAAGAACAGGCTGAGTATGCCAAGAATGCCCTGGCGTTTCAGGCCAGCTACACCTTCTTAAACAAGACGATGAAAGGGTTAATGGCCGCCATTAAAGGTGAGTAGGTTAAACAAGGAATCCCCAGATGTCTCTAACAAACATATTTAACATCGCCGGCAGCGGCATGAGTGCGCAAAGTATCCGCCTCAATACCGTTGCTTCCAATATTGCTAACGCGGATAGCGTCAGTAGCAGTATGGATGCCACCTACCGTGCGCGTCAGCCGGTCTTCGCGATGGTCCAAGAGCAGGTCATGGCGGCAATGGCAGGGGATAATAAATCGGTCTCCGGGGCGGGTATCGGTGTTCAAGTGACTGGAATCGTTGAGAGTGATGCGCCGCTGCGTAAACAGTATGAACCTAACCATCCTATGGCTGATGACGAGGGGTATGTTTTTTACCCCAACGTCAATGTGGTGGAAGAGATGACCAATATGATGTCAGCATCACGCTCGTTTCAAACCAACGCCGACATCATGGGTACCGCTAAAGACATGATGAAGCGGGTACTCCAGTTGGGGCAGTGATGATGGCTGAGCCGAAACCGGGAATAAACGGGCGAATATTGCCTGAGGAGGTGAATGATGAGTGATGTTAATGGCGTAAATAACTCGGGCAATGTGTTTCTGGATCTGAATAAGAAAACAGAAACGACGCAGTCAGCAGCTCAGGAACAGAATGATATGTTCATGAAGCTGCTGATTGCACAGATGCAGAATCAGGATCCGAGCAGTCCTGCGGATACGGCAGACTACATGAATCAGATCTCGCAGATGAGCACGGTCGAAAGCATTAATAACATGAATATCTCGATGCAGAGCCTCTCGTCTGGTTTGTTGTCGAGCCAGACGGCACTGCAAGCCTCTTCGATGGTTGGCAAGACCGTGTATGTGCCGACCCAAACTGCGGAGGTGGGTGCTGATGGTCTGGTTAATGGGGTCTTGGAGCTTAAGACCAGTCATTCCGACGTGCGCGTTAATGTTTATGACAGCGCCGGCAAACTGGTCAGCAACCTATCATTGGGGGCTCAGGCCGCAGGGGATGGTCAATTCTCATTGCAGTTACCGCCCGAGTATGGGGCTGGAGAATATCGACTCGATGCTGAGGCGCTCTGGGAGGGCGAGTACGTCCCGGTGCAGGCGTATTTAGGCCGAAACGTTGATAGCGTCAGCCTAGGCCAGAATGGCGTAGGGATGAAAATTAATATTGCTGGGGGTTCTGTAACTCTCGACCAGATCAAGCAGATTGGAGTGTAACCATGGCCTTTAGTACAGCGATTACGGGGCTTAAGGCCTCGACAACCGAGTTGGATGTTACTGGTAATAACATCGCCAACGCCAGTACGGTTGGTTTTAAAACCGGTCGAACCGAGTTTGCCGATATCTTCTCCACCGTGGTAGTCGGCTCGGGTAGCGCCAACAGCGCAGGTTCAGGGGTTATCGTGGCGGATATCGCCCAGGACTTCACCGCCGGGACTATCCAGTTCACCAATAACAATTTGGACTTGGCGATCGATGGCAGCGGTTTTTTTCAGTTGAATGATGGCCAAGGCGGAATCAGCTATACCCGCGCCGGTGGTTTTGAGCTGGATAAAGACGGCAAGGTGGTGTCTAAAAACGGCAATTTCTTGCAGGGCTTTGGGCTTGATGCGTCAGGCAATATGCAGCCTGTGGGAGATCTTTCAGTATCCCAGAAAGAGAGCCCGCCCAAGGCGACAGAGATTATGGATCTATCCTTCAACGTAGATTCACGCGTCGATGCGGTCAACTTGCCCTATGATCCGGCCGATTCGGCAACCTTCTCCTTCAGTACTACCAGTCGCTCTTTCGACAGCCTGGGTAACGAGAATACGATCAAGTTCGATTTTATCGAGCAAGGTGCCTGGCGCGAGCGGCAAAAAATCGATTTTGCCAACTTTGGCCCGGCCACAGGTGCTGAATCAATAAATGTTGCCGGAGCAAGCTTCACCCCGGCGGTAGGTCTTGACCAGACAGGGGTTGCTGCGGCTATCGTGGCTGAGTTTACAGCGGGTAATCTACAGGCCAAAAATGGCTGGGATGCCAATATCAGCACTATGAGTGTAGATTCTGCAGGCGATCTGATCGTCACCTATAAGGCGAGCGCCGCCGATACCCGTCCGATTATTATTGAATATGATAATGGTACAACGGCGACTGACATCGTCTCTGCCAACGCTCAGGATCCGTTTTTTGCTGCTAATAAGGTTGAAAGTTATGATTTTGGTGGTGCCGTCACCAGTACTAATACCTTTGTTACCGTAGGTTCGGTTCAGGTTGGGGTGAGTAATGGCATGACCGCCAGTCAGGTGGTTGATGAGATTGTTAAAAGCACTAATGCGATTCTGACCGCGCACCCTGAAATCGATACCCTGGGTAAGGATAGTGCTACAGGTGATCTGGTTATCACCTATAAGCCGGAACTGGGTGATACACCCGGAGTGGCCGTGAATAATGGCACGGCTGTCGGTTTGACTGAAGATCTTGCTTTGGCAAATGGTACGCCTCCTAAGGGGTTTTTTGCTGAAGTTGGCGATAAAACCTACGAGGGGGTGTATCAGATGCACGCCTTCTTTAATGGTGAAGCGGCGCTGGATATAGGTCGGACACCGCAACCTGGCTCGAGTCTTACCTCTACGGAAGAGGGGCCTATATTGCTTACCTTTGATACCAGTAACGGTTTGTTGAGTACGGTTAATGGCGCTTTAGTCAGTGCCAATGGCTCCGCACCCGGATTGACGGTTATCGGTGCGGATCCCGCTAACCCACTTAATAGCATCGATCTGGATCTGAGCGGCGCAACCCAGTTTGCATCCGACTCGATCGTCAAGGCCTCAACCCAGGATGGTTATACCAAGGGGGACCTGATCGGAGTGACCTTCGCCTCTGACGGCACCATGGTCGCCAGCTTCAGTAACGGCCAGAACTCGAATCTGGGTATTGTGGCCTTGGCTACCTTCGAGAACCAGAGCGGCTTGCAGCCGGTGGGTGACACCGCCTGGACCGCAACCCTGGATTCCGGTCAAGCGATCCTTAACCCGCCAGGTACCGGTCTTAACGGCCAGTTGCGTTCGGCAGCCCTGGAGCAGTCTAACGTCGATTTATCGGAGCAGTTGGTGAAGCTGATCGAGGCGCAGCGGAACTTCCAGGCGAACTCGAAGACCTTGCAGACCGAAAATTCAATCACCCAGACGATTTTGCAGATCAGCTAATTTTGATCTAAAAATTATCGTCTTAAAGGCTATCGTCTTAAAGGCTATCGTCTTAAAAGTTACCTTCTAAAAAATACTTTCTAAAAAGGCGCTTTAAAGCTCGCTCAGAAGTGATTCTGAGCGTGCTTTTTTACGTCTTTATAAAAGTGGCACCTAACTTGCTATAACTTTTTTAAGAACAGCATCCTTAACCGTTGCAGCGCTGGGGTCACTTCACCATCTGAACCAGCAACGAGGAGATAGCCATTGGACAAGTTACTGTATCTGTCGATGACAGGGGCCACCCAGAGCATGCTGGCGCAGACGGCGCACGCTAACAATCTGGCTAACGTTAACACTACCGGCTTCAAGTCAGATCTGGCTCAAGCCCGCGCCATGCCTGTGATCGGTGCCGGCTTTCAGTCACGGGTTTACGCCATGACCGAGCGTCCTGCGACCGATCTGTCCGCAGGGGCGAATAACTCTACGGGGCGGGAGTTGGATGTTGCCATTCAGGGATCAGGCTGGATCGCGGTCCAGGCCAGCGATGGTGGTGAGGCTTATACCCGTGCCGGTGAGCTGCATGTGGATGCCGTCGGCCAATTGCGGACAGGCAGCGGATTGCCGGTGTTAGGCGACGGCGGGCCGATCGTCTTGCCGCCTAGCTCTAAAATTGAGATCGGCGCCGACGGCACCGTAACCGTGCGGGTAGAGGGGAGCCAGGCACGTGAACTGGCCGTCGTGGATCGGATCAAACTGGTTAATCCCGATCCGCAAACCCTGAGTAAGGGGCAAGATGGTTTGCTGCGGGTTAATGGCGGTGCGGATGCGGCGATCGATCCGCTGGTACGGCTTAAATCCGGCTATGTCGAGACCAGCAACGTCAATGCGGTTAACGAACTTACCTCGCTGATCGACCTGTCGCGACGGTTTGAGATGAATATCAAGATGATGAAAAGCGCGGAAGAGAACGCTACGGCTGCCGCACGCGTGTTACAGGATATCGGCTAGCCGGAGCGTCGCTTCCGCTAGATGGATCTACCCCGATAACGCTAGATAAATGCGACAGCGACGCTGTCCAGATAGAGGGAAAACAGGATGAACGGTGCTTTATTTGTCGCTAAGACCGGCTTGAGTGCGCAGGACACCGCCTTACGGGTGGTGTCGAATAACCTGGCCAACCTCAGTACCGATGGTTTCAAACGTGATCGGGCGGTGTTTGAGGATCTGGTTTATCAGATCAAGCGTCAGCCGGGTGCCCAGTCTGCCGAGGGCACCGAGCTGCCCTCGGGTCTGCAGCTGGGTACGGGTGTGCGTACCGCCGGAACGGTAAAACAGTTTACTCAGGGTACTCTGAACATTACCGATCAGAACCTGGATATCGCCGTCGAGGGTCGGGGTTTTTTCCAGATTGCGCTGCCCAATGGTGAAATCGCCTATACCCGTAGCGGTCGGTTTCAGCTCGACTCAACGGGCCAGGTAGTCACGTCGCAGGGTTATTTGGTGGACCCACAGATCTCGATTCCAGCGGACGCTACCTCGATCTCTATCGGCAATGATGGCACCGTATCTGTGACTCAGGCGAGCAGCACGGTCGCGTCTCAGGTCGGCCAGCTGACCCTGGCTGGCTTTACCAACCCCTCGGGATTGCAGGCGATGGGGGGCAATATGTTTCAGGAGACGGTGTCCAGTGGCTCGCCCACCACCGGCAATCCGGATACGGCCGAGTTTGGTCGGACGATCCAGGGGGCTTTGGAAAACTCCAACGTCAACTCGGTGGAGGAGCTGGTGAATATGATCTCAACCCAGCGTGCATTCGAGATGAATTCCAAGGTGATCTCGACCGTCGATGAGATGCTGTCGTTTGTGACTCAGCAGATATAGAGCGGAGCTTCGTGGTGTTGGATACGGCTAGGATGGACAGGGTTATGCGAATTAAACATCTCGTCACTGTGGTTTCTGGGTTGCTGCTGCTAGGGCTGGCAGGCTGTGCCATCCAGGCTCCGCCGAAGCCGGACAATCCCTATTTCGCCCCGGTGCCGCCGGCCGCAATGGCGACCCCTAAGCCTGTCGATGGCGCGATCTTTCATGCCGGCTCCAGTCTGTCGCTGTATGAGGATTCCAAGGCGCGCCGGGTGGGCGATATCCTCACCATCAAATTGACCGAACGTACCCAGGCCACCAAATCCAGCGAAACGGATATTGAAAAAGACAGTGATATAGAGGTCGCCACACCGACAATTTTTGGATCGCCGGTGTCGATTGGCGGTAATACGCTGGGTGCCAGTCTGGCGGGTGGCACGCGTACGTTTACCAGTATCGGCGATGTTGACCAGAGCAACAGTCTTAGCGGTAGCATCACAGTGACGGTCTTTGATGTCCTGCCCAATGGAGTGATGCGGGTCCGCGGAGAGAAGTGGATGACCCTGACCAATGGTGATGAATATATTCGGGTCAGCGGGCTGGTTCGGCCGCAGGATGTGAACCCTGACAATACCCTAGATTCAGTCAAGTTGGCCGATGCCCGCATTACCTACAGCGGTACCGGTGAAGTTCACGATAGCAATCGTATGGGCTGGATCTCCCGCTTTTTCTTTAGCCCCTACTGGCCGTTCTAATGAGGTTGATCATCATGTCTAGTACCAAACAGTTAG
Organism: uncultured Neptunomonas sp.; assembly: GCA_963974645.1. GTDB lineage: Bacteria > Pseudomonadota > Gammaproteobacteria > Pseudomonadales > Balneatricaceae > Motiliproteus. Next base: position 16,882 of record CAXBEA010000052.1, read on the forward strand.
TATCGGCATTGGTTGCAGTCTGCTTAGTGATCGGCAGTGGTGTAGCGCAGGCAGAGCGACTCAAGGACATCTCCGATGTAGAGGGCGTTCGTAGCAACCAACTGGTCGGCTACGGTCTGGTCGTGGGGTTGAGTGGCAGCGGGGATAAGGCGAGTAAGGGTGGTTTCACCTTGCAGACATTGAAAAACATGCTGACCCAGTTTGGAATCACCCTGCCGCCGGGGGTGGATCCGCGTTCGAAGAATATTGCCGCGGTGTCGATTCATGCCGAGCTGCCCGCCTTTGCCAAGCCGGGTCAAGCGCTGGATATCACCGTTTCCTCGATCGGCGATGCGTCCAGTTTGCGCGGTGGCAGCTTGCTGATGACGCCTCTGAAGGGTGCGGATGGGCAGATCTATGCCCTGGCTCAGGGTAATCTCGTGGTCGGTGGGCTGGGTTTGCAGGGGGCCGATGGTTCGCGTATCACTATTAATGTTCCTAGTGTTGGCAGGATTCCTGGCGGTGCCACGGTGGAGCGTTCGGTGCCTTCACCGTTTTCTCGTGGTGATCATCTGGTGTTTAACCTGCATCACCCGGACTTCACTACGGCAAGGCGGGTGTCCGAGCGGATTAATGCTTTGCTCGGACCGGATGTTGCCGCCTCTGTGGATGCAACCTCGATTAGGGTGCGTGCACCCCGGGATGCAGATCAGCGTGTGACCTACCTGTCGGTACTGGAAAACCTGGAGATAGAACCTGCCGCCGAAGTCGCCAGGGTGATCATCAACTCGCGCACCGGCACTATCATTATCGGTGAAAATGTTCGGGTCTCTGCCGTTGCTATTACCCATGGCGGGTTGACGGTCTCTATTTTGGAAAATCCTGCAGTCAGCCAGCCCGGCGCCCTGTCCCAGGGTAATACGGTGGTGGTGCCGCGTTCAGGTATCGAAGTGGATGAAAACAGCGGGCATATGTTCACCTTCCAGCCAGGGGCTTCGTTGAACGATATTGTCCAAGCGGTGAACCAGGTCGGCGCGGCACCGGGAGATCTGATGGCGATTCTCGAAGCCTTAAAGCAGTCGGGCGCCCTGCGTGCTGAACTGGTCGTTATTTAAAGGCGATGCATGAGCGCCGACAAAACCCAGCCTATAGCACACTGGGAGCCTGCTTTGTGGGAGCCGGGCACCCGGCGATTTTGTGATGTCCAAAAGATCGCCTGCAGGCAGACTCCCACAAGTCCTGCGATCACAAGACCGCGCCTGATCTCACAGTCCGGGCGTCTATGATTTAGCCTGGCGTCCCAGCAGCGGGTGATAATAGTTGCCATTGGCACTCCTTATGCATGGTATCTGCTGAGCGGACTTTTGTTGCCGCTTACGGAGCCCCTTAGCATGAATAATGATCTCAGCATCAAGTCCTATACCGACCTCAATGAGCTGAATAAGCTTAAAAAGGCGGGCCGTGATGAGGCGCCTAAAGCATTGGCCGCTGTTGCTGAACAGTTCGAATCGCTGTTTCTCAATATGCTGCTGAAGAATATGCGCAAGGCTAATGAGGGGCTGTCTGAGGGCGGATTGTTCGATAGCAGCGAGAGTAAGTTCTATCAAGACATGATGGATCAGCAGCTGAGTCTGTCGCTCTCATCGGGTAGCGGCATCGGCTTGCGCGACGTGCTAATACGGCAGTTATCGCAGGGCTCTGAGCCGCAACAGGTTGATGCTGAGAAGGTCATTGAGCTACAGCGTCCGCTCGATCAAGCCAGCGCAGGTTTGACCCAGTTGCTGGAGCAGAGCACCGCATTGGCGGTGCAGGCTTCGATAAAGCAGGCTGCTGAAACTCAGGCTGCTCCGGTTACAGCAAGCGGCAAGACGGCGTCTGCCGGAATACCTCAGGATCGCTTCGACTCCCCCGAGCAATTTATTCAGCAGCTGATGCCCGTCGCCGAAGGGGTAGCCGCAGCGGCAGGGGTCGCCCCGGAGATGCTGGTGGCACAAGCGGCATTGGAAACCGGCTGGGGCAAATATTTGCCGCGTCATACCGATGGCAGCAGCAGCCATAACCTGTTTGGCATAAAAGCCGATCAACGCTGGAGTGGTGAGCGGGTCACTACGACCACGCTGGAGTTTCGTGATGGCTTGGCGCAGCGCGAAAAAGCAGCGTTCCGTGCTTACGGCTCCTATGAGCAGAGCATGCAGGACTATGTTCAATTCTTGAGTCAGAGCCCTCGCTACCAAGCCGCACTTGAGCAGGCGCATGACCCGCGCAGTTATACCCAGCAGCTGCAGCTGGCTGGCTACGCAACTGATCCGGACTACAGCAACAAGATTATGGGCATTCTTGACAGCGATCTGCTGCAAAACGCCCTTGGCAACCTATCAGGAAGTTAAGTGGCCGATAAGCAGGTGCTGTTTTTGTATCCGCCTGCGCCGCTTAACTCAAGAACATCTCTAGGAGGTTCACATGGCTGGATCAATAAGCATTGCCCTGCAGGGGCTTAACGTCGCGATGCAAGGTTTTCAAACCTCGAGCAGCAACATCGCTAATGTGAATACACCAGGATATTCACGCCAGCAGGTTGAGCTGTCGTCGCGGGCGGCACCTGAGCAGGGAGTTGAGATTCTCAATGTCAGCCGGGTCGCGGATGCGTTTGCAAATCAACAGCTCTGGTCCAGTACGGCAAGTTTTTCTTCAACCGACATCTATTCGTTTTTTGCCGGTCAGACAGATGATCTGCTGGCTAATCCCAATACCAATATTTCGGCGGTAACGGATCAGTTTTTTGCGGCCTTGCAGGCAGGCGTTGATGATCCTGCATCAATCCCTAACCGTGAACTCATCCTCGCGCAGTCGGAAGCCTTGGCGCTTCGGTTTGTTGAAGTGGATCGGCAGTTGCGTGCTCAGAATCAGGCGGTTAACGCCAAGTTAGAAAGTACCGTCAATGAAACCAATCAGATGGCAGGATTGGTTGCCCAACTCAATGACAAAATTCGGTTATCAGAAGCGCGTGGAGAACCTGCCAATGAACTGAGGGACCACCGCGATGAGTTGATCCTGTCGATCAGTGAAAAAATCGGTGTTTCGGTGCAGACCAGTACAGGTAGTAGCGACATCAACCTGTCTGTCGGCAACGGCCAGCCGTTGGTAGTGGGCGGCAAAGCGAGTCAGTTATCGGCACGTCAAGGTGATCCTGATATCAACGATGTCGATATTTTCGTTTCAGTAAGTGGCAAGCAGATCAGTGTCAGTGATCAGATTCGTTCCGGCGAAGTAGGCGGAATGCTTGAATACCGTAATGAGGTGTTGATCCCGAGCTGGAATGAGCTGGGACGGCTAGCGGTGGTGTTTGCCGACAGCGTCAACCAGCAACAGGCCAAGGGTGTGGATCTGGATGGCAATATGGCCGAAAACTGGTTCAGAGACCCGGCTAATATCGGTGATATACGGGCATATAGTAGCAATGCGGTGAAAATGTCATCGACCTCCGATGTGGTTATTCGCGATAGTAACCTGCTTAAAGCTAGCGACTATGTGGTGAAATTCGGTGAGAATGGTGATTTTTCGGTCACTCGGGAGACTGACGGCAAGCTGTTTACCCAAGACTATTTTCAGCCTCGTACGGCGACCTTGGCTGCTGCTAGCTATGAGGACGGCACAGCGTTACAGACGACCGACGAGTTGAAGCTGAATCTAGATGGCTTGGATATCACTATTAGCTCCGACAGTGGCGTGGCTTTCGCTAAAAATGACCGAATTTTGGTGCAGCCGGTACGAACGGGCGCTGAACTGATGAGTGTGGAGTTGAGTTCGGGTCGGGAGCTGGCTTTTGCTTCGCCGGTTCGCGCGCAAGCGGCGGAGGATAATACCGGAACCCTGACAGTGGGCGCACTTACAGTTACCGACCCGGTTCTGTTTGGTAGCCAGGGGGAAGCGGTATCTATGTCTCCACCGGTTCAGATAGTATTCAATAGCGGCGGTAGTTACGACACATTCGATATTGCTGATCCTGATAATCCAAAGCCCTATGTGTTCGATGATCTCAGTTCAGCAGCTAATAGACTCTTTAAATCAGGCGATACACTCAACTTTAACGGTTTCGAGGTAGTCATTGGCGGTAATCCGGATCCCGGAGATAAAGCTTCATTTAAGGCTAATAGCGAGGCAGTCAGTGACAACCGCAACGCGTTAAAACTCTCAGGATTGCAACAGTTAAAGCTGGTCGATGGTGCGACCTATCAGGATAGCTTCGGACGTTTAGTGGAGCAGGTCGGCACCAAGGCGCAGGTGGCTAGTATCAGCCTTCAAGCCAACGAGGCGATTATGCAGAGTGCGCGATCGGTTCGTGATGGGGTGTCCGGCGTCAACCTTGATGAAGAGGCCGCTAACCTGATTAAATTCCAACAGCAGTATCAAGCTGCGTCCCAGGTGATCAATACCGCCAGGAGCATGTTTGATACCCTGCTGTCATCGGTGGGATAGGAGATAAATCATGCGTATTTCAAGTTTGCAAATCTTTAACACTGGCGTTAGTAATATGCAAAAAGGCCAGACCGCACTGGCCAAGACGCAGGAGCAGATCTCCACCGGTAAAAATCTCAACCGGCCTTCGGATGACCCTGTTGCTGCCGCGCAAATTCTCAAATACCGTCGTGAATTGGCTGCCACCGAGACCTATCAAGAGAATATTACTGTCTCGCAGCGGCGGCTCGAACTTGAAGAGTTGACGCTGCAGCAGATTAACGATGCCAGCGATCGGCTCAAAGAGCTGGCTATTCAGGGCAACAATAGCACCCTGAACAATCAGAACCGTGCCGGTATTGCCGAGGAAGCTAAGCAAATTCAGCAGTTCGTGCTGGGATTGATGAACACCAAAGATGCCCAGGGTGAATATCTCTTTTCAGGCGCTAAGGGCGATACTCAGCCTTTTGTTGCTGATGGTCAGGACGGATTCAGCTATGCCGGAGATACCGAGGTCCGTTTTATTCAGACCGGCCCCTCTGCATTGATTCAGAGTACCGATGCGGGACGAGATATCTTCCAGGTAGTGCCTGGGGATCCCTCTCTGAAGCCGCTAAACGCACCAGCGGGGTTAACGGTAAGTGTGAACGAGGTGGGTCTGCTAGGAGATTACCTGGACGACAAGGGTCGTACGGATCTAACCCTTAAACTGACGAGTAGTGGTGGATATACGTTGGTTGATAGCGCGGATCTACCAGTTAACGATAGTAATAATAATCCGATTTCTGGCACAGCTGTGGCAGGGGCTACAGTGGATCTTACCGACCCGCTAGGCATCAGTTTTACTATGCCTAGCCCCTTGCTTGATGCACCAAATACCAGTGTGGTACCTCCTGTGTCCGCGGTTACCTTGCGCCCTGAAGTTCCGCAACGCTCGATCCTGACCACCGCACAGGATCTGATCGAAGCGCTGAAAACGCCGATTACCGATCAGGCGAGTCGTGAAGAGTCTGGCGCAAAATTGGCAAGAGTGATGGATGAGATAGGGATCTCGCAGGATAGCTTGCGTCAAGCTGTAACCCAGCTTGGGGGAAGGTTGGTAACGCTGGAAAACCAGAGCTCCGTGAACCAGGACTATGATATTTTTACCCAGACAGCCCTGTTGAACCTAGAAGACTTGGATTATGCCTCGGCAATTGCCAAATTCAGTTTCCAGGAGGTCGCGCTGCAGGCCGCCCAGCAGACCTTTGCCCGGGTTAATAACCTGTCGCTATTTAACTATCTGTAATTTCTCTTTGGTAGTCAGGAAACGAACGGATGCAGGCGCTGATGCTTGGCTCATGTTGTTGCTAACCTAAGCAAAAAAAACCCGGCCGAAGCCGGGTTAAGGAAAACACAACGCGGATCTAAGGAAAGCAGTCCTGGCTTCGGAAGGGGGTGAAACCAGGACTTAACGCATGTGTTTTAGACAGCCAGCGATAATGAATAAAAAGTGGAGAATGAGTTGGCTCTCATATACTTGGGACTTTAAGTCTGTTTGAAGGTTCAGTAAGTCCATTATAAATTTTAATTATTCAGCAGACTTCAGCTCAAGCAGGCGTTTGGCTTCTGGTGGTGGCGTAGCACTAACTTATGAATCAATAGTCTAGTGCGCTTGCTCCCAGTTATCGCCGCTCCCCGCTTCGACTAATAAGGGTACGTCCAGGGCAGCCGCTGCGGCCATCTTCTCGGTGATCTGGGCTAAAAACGGCTCTACATCGGCCTCACGCACTTCAAATACCAACTCATCGTGGACCTGCATGATCATCCGTGCATCCAATCTCGACACATCCAGCCAAGCCTGAACGTCGATCATCGCCTGCTTGATGATATCGGCAGCGCTACCCTGCATCGGCGCGTTGATAGCGGTACGCTCGGCGGCTTGGCGGCGCATGCCGTTGCGGGCGTTGATCTCGGGCAGGTAAAGGCGCCGACCGCGCAGGGTCTCAACGTAGCCCTGTTCGGCAGCGCTGGCACGGATCTGATCCATGTAGCGTTCAACACCCGGGTAAGTGTCGAAATAATGCTTGATGTATTGGGCTGCGTCGTTGCGGCCGATTCCCAATTGCTTGGCCAAGCCAAACGCAGACATGCCGTAGATCAGACCGAAGTTGATCGCCTTGGCGCTGCGGCGCTGATCCGAGCTGACCTGGTCCAGTTCGACCCCGAACACCTCGGCAGCGGTGGCTTTGTGGATATCCGCGCCCTGTTTAAAGGCGTTCAGCAGCCCGGCATCTTGCGATAGATGGGCCATGATCCGCAGCTCTATCTGGGAGTAATCTGCTGCAACCAGCTTATAACCCTCGGCCGGCACGAACGCCTGGCGGATGCGCCGGCCTTCGCTGCTGCGTACCGGAATATTCTGCAGGTTCGGTTCGGTGGAGGAGAGCCGGCCGGTAGCGGTGACGGCCTGGTGGTAGGAGGTATGGAGTCGCCCGCTGCTGGGTTGAATCATCAGCGGCAGCTTGTCGGTATAGGTCGACTTGAGCTTGCTCAGGCTGCGGTGTTCCAGAATCAGCTTGGGCAGCGGGTAATCCAGTGCCAGTTCGGCCAATACCTCTTCGGCGGTGGAGGGAGCCCCTTTGGGGGTTTTTTTCAGCACCGGCAGTTTGAGCTGTTCGAAGAGGATCTCCTGCAGCTGCTTGGGTGAGGCGAGGTTGAACTCCTGCTCGGCCAGTTGATAGGCCTGTTGCTCCAGTTCGCCCAGACGCTTGCCCAGTTCCAGGCTCTGCTGGCCGAGCATGGCCGCATCGACCCGGGCACCGGTCCGCTCGATTTTGGACAGTATTGGAATCAGCGGTTTCTCCAGCTCTTCAAAGATCGCCAACAGCCGGGGTTCCTGCTCCAGCTTGGCTTTTAGTGCTAGGTGCAAGCGCAGAGTAATATCGGCATCCTCGGCGGCATAGGGGGCGGCCTGCGCCAGATCGATCTGGTTGAAGGTTAGTTGCTTCTTTCCTTTGCCAGCGATCGTTTCGAAACTGAGGGTGCTGACATCGAGGAAACGTTTCGCCAGCGAATCCATATCGTGGCGTCCGGCGACGGAGTTGAGCACGTAGGACTCAAGCATGGTATCGAACGCCACGCCTTGGAGTTTGATGTCGTAGCGGGCGAGTACGTTCATATCGTATTTGATGTGCTGGCCGACCTTGGCCAGCGTCGGGTCTTCGAGCAGCGTTTTGAGTTGTGCAAGGACCGCGTTGCGGTCGAGCTGCGCCGGTGCGCCTATATAGTCATGCGCCAGCGGCACATAGGCGGCTTCGCCCGGAGTGATCGCGAAGGAGACCCCGACCAGCTCGGCTTCCATATAGTTAAGGCTGGTGGTTTCGGTATCGAAGGCAAACAGCGGCGCGGCCTTGAGCCGGGCGATCCAGTTATCCAGCGTTACCTGATCGAGAATCGTCTGGTAGTCGAGTTCAGCCGGAACGGCTGGCATGGCCGCATCTGCAGTCGTTGTGGGCAGTCCAGCAGCCTCAGGGTTGAGTTCGCTGATCCAGCTGCGGAACTCGAACTCGGTAAAGAGCGCCGTCAGGGCCTCGGTATTCGGCTGGGGGGCGCTAAAGTCGTCGATGCTCAGTGCCAGTTCGACATCGGTCTTGATTGTTGCCAGCAGGTAGGAGAGCTCGGCGTTGGCTTTGTTCTCTTCGAGTTTTTTGGCCATCGTCTTGGCCCCGCGAAAGCCAAGCGTGGCGATCTTGTCCAGGTTCGCGTACAGCGCATTGATGTTGCCCAGCCCCTGGAGCAGTCCCAGCGCCGTTTTTTCGCCGACCCCGGGCACGCCGGGAATGTTGTCGACCTTGTCGCCCATCAACGCCAGCAGGTCGATGATCAGCTCGGGCGGAATGCCGAACTTTTCGATCACTCCGTCGCGATCCATCCGGGTGTCGTTCATGGTGTTGATCAGGGTGACGTGGTCGCTGACCAGTTGTGCCATATCCTTGTCGCCAGTCGAGATCAGGGTGTCGCGCTGGGCCGCGCTGGCCTGCACCGCCAGGGTACCTATTACATCGTCGGCCTCAACCCCCTCTACCGCGATCAGCGGTAATCCCATTGCGCGGACGATGTTGTGAATAGGCTCTATCTGTAGCCGCAGATCATCCGGCATCGACGGTCGCTGCGCTTTGTATTCAGGATAGATATCATCGCGGAAGGTCTTGCCCTTGGCATCAAAGACAACCACAACAGGGCTACCCGGGTAGTCCTTGATCATCTTTCGCAGCATGCTGGTAACCACCCGTATCGCGCCCGAAGGGTGCCCGGAAGAGGTGCGCAGATCTGCTTGTTGCGAGGCGAAGAAGGCGCGGTATAGGTAGGATGAGCCATCAACGAGAATCAGGGGCTGGGTGCTGGCCGAATCGGTCATGAAAAAGTTCCGCGGTTGGATCAGGGGGATTGGAGGGGTCATGATAAAGAATTCGTTCAATAACACCAGAGCGGCTGTCGAGCGTTCCAAACAGGGTTTAGAATAGGCACAGGTTAACTGCTTAAGGAGAGACGCATGAAACCACTCGCGAATATCTGTTTGGGGCTATTTCTGATCCCGATGCTGGCTCTGCCGGTAACACCCTTGTTGGCCGATGAGGTGCGCTCCAGCGCCAAAGACGCTATCACTATCCGTCCTGGTGATCAGGGTGAACTCTACTATGAGTACCGAATCAACGGCGCGATTAAGGAGATTCGGGTGGTGCCGAAAATAGGTAAACCCTATTATCTGGTGCCCTCAGACAGTCAGGATGGCCAGTATATCCGTATGGATGGTAGCCAGATGTTGATCCCTAAGTGGGTGCTGTTTCGCTGGTAAGGCCGTTTCTATAAACCCCGTCCTGGCGACGGTTGATATTTACCAAAGGTCTTTAGACCTGGATACATACCATGGCAGTTTATACCCAACTGAGTAGCGCTGATCTTGATAGCTTGCTGGCTGATTTTGATCTGGGCAGGCTCAGTGGCTTTCAAGGCATCGACGGCGGTATCGAAAATACCAACTATTTTGTCGATACCCAGTTTGTTGATACCCAGAGAGAGGCTTTGTCACAGCAGTTCGTGTTAACGCTGTTTGAAGAACTCTCGATAGATGATTTACCTTTTTTTGTCGAGCTGACCCGCTATCTGGCCGAACGCGGTGTGCCGGTGCCCGCGCCGTTTAAGGATCGTAACGGTATTGCACTGAAAAACCTGGCGCGGCGACCTGCGTTGCTGTTACCCCGGTTCAGAGGGCGTCATGTTTCGGCATTAACCCCTGATCACTGCGCTCAAATCGGCACCGCTTTGGCGCAGTTTCACCTGGCTGGGCAGGACTTCTTCATGAGTCGTCAGGCCCACCGGGGGGTGTTTTGGTGGCGGCGAGAATCCAAGCGGGTTGCGGAACGGCTGAGCCCTGAAGATGCCGCGTTGCTGCAGCAGGAGGTTGCTCTGTTTGATGCGCTGCGTGAGCAGCCGCTGGCGCTGCCCACAGGGATTATCCATGGCGATCTATTTCACGATAATGCGCTCTTTGATGGGGATCGATTGAGCGCCATTATCGATCTTTACAACGCCTGCAGTGGTTACCTGCTCTACGATCTGGCGATCGTCGCCAATGACTGGTGCATCAGCGCCGACAGTCAGTTTGATCCTGAACGACTTGATGCGCTGCTGCGGGCCTATGCTCAGGTACGGCCGTTTGAGGCTAGCGAATACATCGCTTGGCCGGTATTGATCCGGACCGCCGCGATGCGGTTTTGGCTATCGCGGCTGATCAGCCTGCACCGCTTAGATAAAAATCAGTACGAGGGCGAGCAGCTGATCAAGGACCCTGAGCCGCTAAAACGGATTCTGCAGCAGCATATTGCATACCCTGGTGAGCTGCCGCGCGGATGAAAACGACCGGATTGTTGGGGGGGGGTGAGCTGGCAGGATCCACGCGCGGGCGGCGGTCGAATTCGCCCTCGCCCTCGCCCTCGCACTCGCACTCGCACTCGAATAGTACAGCCTGTACTGAATCCTCTTTATTAAACAGCCCCGCTGATCAGCAGTGCAGCCAGTCCCCACATCATCAGGCAGACCAGGCCGTCGAGTATTCGCCAGGCTAACGGTCGACGAAACAGTGGTGCCAACCAGCGCGCGCCCAGACTCAAACCGAAAAACCAGATAAACGAGAACAGCGCCGCGCCTGCGCCAAACCAGTAGCGCTCAGGGTCCGGATAGCGGCCGCCAATACTGCCGAGCAATACGACTGTATCGAGATAGAGATGGGGGTTAAGCAGGCTTAATGCCAGGGTTGTTAACAGCGCCGAACGGAGTGAGTTCAGGCCACCTTGTTGAATCTCCAGAGTCTCGGACTGGAGCGCCGCGTACAGTGCTTTGGCACCGTACGCGATCAGGAACAGCACCCCGGCCCAGGTGACCAGAGTTAACAGCAGCGGCGAGTCACTGATCAGTACCCCCATGCCGAGGATGCCCGATATGATCAACAGCGTGTCAAGAAAACTGCATACGGCCGCAATCGCCCAGTGATACTCACGGCGTAGACCCTGGCGCAGGACAAAAGCGTTCTGAGCACCGATCGCTATGATCAGCCCGGCGCCGGTGACTGCCCCGGTAATAAAGGGGGCTGAAAAATGTGCGGAAAGAGCGGGTAGGTTGCCGGTCATAGGTGTTGCTCATCAACTATTGGGTGTTTGGGCTTCATGTCTGGGTATTTATCGCCTGGCCTCAGACGTTTGGTTTAAGAGCTTTTTTAAGGGCTTCTTTTTAGAGATAGGAATCGAGAGCCAAGATGAGTAGCTTATGAGATCGCTATTTGTTAGTAAAACTAATAATATTTAGTATGAATTAGAATAATTAATACTATAGAGGCTTAGATGCTCGACTATCGCCAGTTACAAGCCTTCGCGACGGTGATCGA
>CAXBEA010000053.1:0-27607 GCA_963974645.1 uncultured Neptunomonas sp.
CCCGTAACCTGCAAGACACCATTGGTGGACTAAAGCACCGTCATTGGCAACCCGGTCACCACTGACAGTGACTATCTGTTTCATTACGTTGGATCCAAAGCGCCAGGAATTGTCTAGTTTCTGTCCGAATCGCATCAGCAGGCAGTTATGGTCTTTCAGATCGGCTGGCACTTTCGGAGTACCTCGGGCATCGATATAACTGGGGGCGGCACAAAGTACTCGCCGTTTCATACCCAGGCTTTTCACCCGCAAGGTGCTGTCGTCGACGGTGCCAAAACGCATGGCAATGTCGATCCCTTCGCCAACGATATCGACATACCCGTCGGATAATAGGAGCTCGATTTTGATCTTTGGATGATCCTCGAGAAATCTCTGTATTGCATCACAAACCAGTGTTCTACCCAGATCGCTGGGGGCGCTGATTCTTATGGGGCCGGTCAACGTCTGCGCGCCAAACCGGATACGTGTTTCGAGATCTGCGACACCATCGAGGACCTCTTTAGCACCTTCGAGCAGCGTTCGACCTTCTTCGGTCAGACTAATGGCGCGGGTTGTACGGTTCAAGAGAACCACCGCGTAATGTGCTTCTAGCGCAGCAAGTCTTTCTGACACTGTCGTAGGGGACAGTCCAGCCTCGCGCCCTGCAGCGGTTAGGCTGCCGGACTCTACAATTTTAAAAAAAAGGGCGATGTTATCGAGTAGCATTATACGGATTTCCCGGATTGATATTTCGCATTATGGTCGTTTATCCGGCAGGGTCAAGGTACTACGATGGTCACATCACCCACACCGGAGATTTTTACAATGAGCAAACTTACCATCGTCGCAAACATCTATGCCAACCCTGACAAGATTGCTTTGGTTAAGGTTGAACTGGAAAAACTGATCCAGATCACCCGTGCTGAACAGGGCTGCATTAATTACGACCTGCATCAGGACAACGATAACTCCGCCCACTTTACCTTCTATGAGAACTGGGAATCGCGTGAGCTTTGGCAGACCCACATGAACGCGCCACACTTGGCCGCTTATATGGTCGCTACCGACGGAGCCGTGGCCGAATTTATATTATCCGAAATGACTCAAATTGGCTGACGTGTAGTCGTCGATGCGGCTGGGGTCCTATTACTCTCCGCGTGTGACTTTGTATTTTGGCAGGATTGTTTCAACGCCGTATCACCGAGCGCAGTAGTTTTCCGATTGCCTCTACACCCAACTAAGCACCCTCAAAGACCTACTGCGTCAGCGTTCCACTGATTGAAATGATAAACCATACCCGCTGCATCTCTGCTGCTTGCAGATGCGTCGACAAACGAGATTTTTTAAAGGAAAGTGTCATGACTTTTTCGAAGCTTAAAATCGTTGCTGCATTGACTGCGCTTGCAATGAGCACCGCCGCAACCTCGGTGGTTGCCCAACAACTGACGACCTATGCCAAAATTTCCGATACCCGGCCTGGCAATATTACGGTTACGCCCGACAACCGCGTGATTATCACTCAGCAGCCGCTTGATGGCCCGTCCTTGCGGGTGGTCGAAGTAAAGTCAGATGGCAGCAAGGTACCTTTCCCGACCCTGGACTGGGCTGATGGCCCGGAAAAGGGCAAGGTCGGCATCGCCGCCACCATCGGCATCACCACCGCCAGCAATGGCGTGGTCTGGATCTTGGACATGGGTGGGAAGAACAGCCCTGCGCAGCTGGTAGCCTGGGACAGCAAGGCTGACAAACTGCACAAAGTCATTAAAATCCCTGCGGATGTAAGGCAGCCGATCTCGTTCCTGCAAGACTTCGTGCTTGATGAGAAACACGGCAAGATCTACATCGCCGATATGACCTTTACCGCGCCAGCCTCTGCTATGAAACCCGCCTTCGTGGTGGTAGATATCGAAAGTGGCTTAGCCCGCCGTGTGCTCGAGGGCGAAAGCCGCTTGATGCCGGTCGCACATGACGTGATGATCAACGGCGCGTTGATGGGCTTTAAAGGAGAGGATGGCTCAACCCAGCCCTGGCATCTTGCCGTTAACGCGATCGCTATCGACCCGGCGTTCGAGTATGTCTATTTCGGCTCAATCAACAGTGGTGATGTCTTTCGCATTGCTGCAGCCGCGTTGGCTGATGAGACGCAGGGCGATGCTGCGTTAGCAACGATGATCGAGCGCTATGCCGACAAGCGTCCCAACGATGGTTTCATCGTGGATGCTGAGGGCCGCGTGATCTCGGGCGATATCGAAACGTCTGCTATCACCCGTTCCGGTCCGAACGGGATCAAGACCCTCGCTCAGGACGATAAACGTCTACGTTGGCCCGATGGCTTTGCCTTCGGCCCTGATGGCACTCTGTATGTCACCGCGAACCAGCTCAACACCCACCCGGCATTGAACGGCGGTGTGGATGGCAGTGATAAAGAGTACTTCATCCTGACGTTGAAGCCCTGATACAGCAGGGTGTGCGAGTCTAGCGCCCTGGCGTTTCATGGGTCTTGAAGCCTCCTCCTGTTGTTAGGCCGCCGGTTCGCCGGTCGCCTCCACTTGTTACACGATCAAGAGGTAGGCATTACAGTGAATATCACCAAACTCGACCATGTGAACATCCGCACCACCCAGGTTGATGCGATGGCGAAATGGTACACCGAGGTTCTGGGTCTGTGTATTGGCCCGCGCCCGAATTTTCCGTTTCCGGGTGTCTGGCTCTATGCTGGCGATACGGCAGTCATGCATTTGGTTGGCGTTGCTGGCGTACCGGCCATAGGCTCTGAGGCTGATCTGAAGCTTGAGCACTTTGCTTTTAAGGCGACAGGCGCGGCTGCATTTAAAGAAAAACTGCGAGCGATGGATATGTGCTATGACGTGGTTGATCTGGCCCCAATCAAACAGATCCAGATGCATGTCTGGGATCCGGACGGTAACCACATCCACATCGATTTTGTCCCTGACGAGTGAGCTCGACTATGAATGAACGCAAATTTGGGCAAGCGTACAACGCGGTCTATCACGAAGGAGAGTTGACCCTGGGATTGAACTTCCCAATCGAAGCCTACTCCAGCCCCGTTCCCGATATGCAGCATCAGATCACGCTAGCTCAGCGTGCGGAAGAAGGCGGATTCGCCGCACTCTGGTCGCGCGATGTGCCCCTGCTTGACCCTTCTTTCGGAGATGTAGGGCAAATTTATGACCCCTGGGTGTGGTTGGGATATGTCGCCGCACAGACTACGACGATTGCTTTGGCTACAGGCTCTATCATTCTGCCACTGCGACGGCCTGTTGATCTGGCCAAAGCGGCAGCTTCAGTTGATCAGTTATCCGGCGGGCGGTTGATCATGGGCGTCGCTTCAGGCGACAGACCGGTCGAGTATTCTGTCTATGAAGTGCCGTTTGCCCAGCGGGATCAGGCGTTCCGTGATACTTTCGCTTTCATACGAGCCGCAACACACCGTTCAGCTAGTTGGCGCAACCAGCATGCCGCCGGTTCGCAACAGGTTGAACTGTTGCCCAAGGCGCATTCTGGTGATATTCCGCTGCTGGTCACTGGCAACAGCCGCCAATCGTTAGACTGGATCGCGGCTAATGCGGATGGCTGGCTGATGTATCCCCGCCCGGTTGAGCCGCAGCGCGAGGTGGTGACATCCTGGCGGCACGCTGTTCAGGCGGCTGGGTATGAGTGGAAACCCTTCTCTCAGTCGTTATATATTGACCTGACCGATGACCCGAACACTCTGGCAAGCCCAATTCACCTGGGTTACCGGCTGGGACGAAATGTGCTGAAGTCTCATCTGCAGGCTCTGTGTGATATCGGTGTCAATCACGTCAGCTTTAACCTTCGCTTTTCTTCGCGACCGGTCGCTGAGGTGCTTGATGAGCTATGTGAATACGTCGTTCCGAGCTTCTCTGGCATCAGCGATAATGGCGGCAGTGAACCCTGACCCCGATCCAAGTGAGCGGTCATCAGTGACGCGGTGAGCGCATGCCTAAAACTTCTTCTCCATCGGGTTCCCATTCGCTGCGCTGGCAGATCATGCTCGATAGCGTATCGGGCTAAGCCGGCAGCGGTGTCAATGCCTAGTTTGGATTTGATGTTCTGGCGGTGGGTTTCAACGGTGCGAACACTGATGCTGAGGTTACTTGCGATCTGTTTGTTACTGCCGCCTTGTGCCAATTGCTGCAGCACTGTCTCTTCGCGGCGGGTTAGCTTAAAGACCGCGCATACTGCCTGGTGGATAAATGTGATCCGTATACCTTGGCGCTAGGAAATACATAGTCTCCTAGACTCAGCTGGCTGACTAGTAATCCAGTTTTTGACAGCTTCCCGCGTTTGCTCCGTAATTTCGAATTGGACAGGGCGGCCTGTTTTACTTTGAAAAATGCTCGCCCTTGATGCAACTTCGCTTCCAGTCGCAATATCTCGAACCCGAAGATTCACCAGATCACACCCTCGTAGTTTGCTATCTATGGCGAGGTTGAAAAGGGCTAGCTCTCTGAGGTTTTGCGCAATCTGGAGTCGAATTCTGATCCCCCAGATTTCCTTAAGTTTCAGAGGTCGCTTTTGGCCAACTAGTTTGCCCTTGTTCCAAGGCTTAGCTCGGTGGCTATAGTGATCGGTAGCATACATGGCTTAGTTCCTCCGTATATGGATAGAACTGAAGTATGGCTGCCAGATCAATGGTCGCTTGATGCGACTAAGCGGCCATCAGCCTGGAGGAATATTAGGTCGATGATCAGCTCGCCTTGGGTCTCTCCGCATGAACTAAATTCAACCTGGAGATGGACGTTAGGGGTATCTTGCGCTCTACAGTCGATAGTTAACGCGGTTCCAACTGGTGATACTTTGAAATGCCCGAGGTGCTACAGGAAGAGCTGTTTGTCATGGAGAAAGGATATACCGCAACACTGCTCTACTTCGAGGAAGAACTTGAGGAGCTTGAAGGTTAACCAAATCATGGCTTATCCGGCCTATTCATCCCTATTCCGTTTTACTCCCATCCATGACTGTGGAAAGATGTCACCTAAAATCAAAGCCAACAAGGTGCGTGTGACAGATGACTGATCGCTGGCTCTCTGTAGAAGAAATCGCTGAATATTTAGGCGTCAGTAAGGACACGATATATGCCTGGCGTGCCAATAAGGGTATGCCTGCTCATCGTGTCGGTAGGTTTTGGAAGTTCAAAGCACAAGAAGTGGACGCTTGGGTGCGTGATGGCGGAGCCGCGGAAGAGAGTGGAGACCCCAAGTAGAAATGACAACACCTCCCTACACACTCTCATTTACAACTGGAGCCGCATTGCTCTCAGAGACCTTGTTGCTGGCTGACCTGTACAACAAAGAAAAAGATTGGGATCAGGTCCGAACTGAGGTTCTGGCAACCAACCTATTGCAGGCCCGAACAGAGAGCACCCTGAAAAAGCTATATCGAGAGATTAGCTCCAGATTGAAAACACTGAGTGACGAAGAGATCAGCCTTTCTGCCCACATCACGGAGCAAGAACAGAAACAATTAATATGGCTCTCCATCTGCAGGCGACACAAGCTGATCGCAAACTTTGCCGTTGAGGTGCTCTCACACAATTACAGTAAGTCGCAGTACCTGCTATCCCATGACGACTACGATGTTTTCTATCACCAAAAAGCCGAGTGGCACGGCAACCTGGACGAAGCATCATCCACTACAAAGAGCAAAGCGCGACAAGTCGTCTTCAAGATGTTGCGAGAGTGCGGGCTCATCAACGAGCAGAGTGAAATAATGGCCCAGCGGCTCAACCCACAACTGCATGATTATTTGAAAGAAAAACAACCAACGGACCTAAGAGTTTTCCCAGGAGTAGATTACTAGTCATGCCAAACAAAGCGCTACGTGGCGGGATAACCAAGAAGAACTTGAATGAGGTCTATGTGCACCTCAGCGATGTTGTTGCCAGCGATGCATTCTTGGCCAATCAGGGGCTCAACAATGAGGTGCCCTTTCATATCTGTCCATTTCATCCCTCCTTACAAAGTGAGATGACCCAGCTAGTCAGACAACTCGTCAACTACATGGCTGATGCGGGCAGGACCGTCCTTGAGATCAACCTCTATGACATGGTCGTCGATATTCTCAAACGTGAGGACGATTGGGACTGGCTGATGGAGAACGAGGCCACCATGAGTAAGGATGAGCTTCAAGAAGAGCTGCAAGGTGTCCTGGATGTAGAGAGCGTCATCACACCAGAGATGGTGAGGCGTATGGAGAGTGCGGCATTCGATGTCATGTTTGTTACCGGTGTCGGTGAGGTCTTTCCCTATATCCGTTCACATAACATCCTCAATAACTTACAGAAATGCGCCAAAGAAAAACCAACATTGATGTTCTTTCCAGGCCAGTATCAACACAGCCTGGATGAAGGTGCAAAGCTGGTACTTTTTAACCAATTACCGGATGGCTATTACAGAGCGTTCAATATTTTGGATAGAGCTATTTAACAAGGATCGTAGGAAGAGAAGTGACCATGCTATTAGAAAACTTATTTGAAAAGAGTGTTGATCGTTCCATAGAAGGCGTCATTAAAGCCGACGACAATGCCAGTTTGATGCAGGAACTCGATGAATACGTGATTACCGATGAGGTCGGTAAGCGATTGGATAAGTTCCTCGATGCCTACAATAGCTACGCCGGCGCAAACGGCGTGTGGATTTCAGGCTTCTTCGGTTCGGGTAAATCGCACCTGTTAAAAATAATGGCTCTGCTGTTAGAGAACAGAACCATCGATGGAACCTCAGCGCTAGAACTCTTTCTGAAAAAACCGAAATGCAAGGGCGATGAAATCTTTGCGGGCGACCTGACCCGAGCCGTTAAAATTCCTTCAGAAAGCATTCTATTCAACATTGACCAGAAAGCGGACGTCATCAGTAAAACCGAACTCGATGCGCTTGTTGCCGTATTCGTAAAGGTTTTTGACGAGCATTGCGGCTATTACGGCAAACAAGCTTACATTGCACAGTTTGAGCGCGAGTTGGAAAGTGATGGTCTGTTTGGCACTTTTAGGGATGCCTTTAAAGCAAATACTGGCAAAGACTGGGAGTGGGGGCGCACCCGCGCCAAACGCATGGCCAGTGAAATCGATGCGGCCTACAACAGTGCTAGCGGGCAAAGTAGCCAGGACATTCTGGACAAATATCGTGCGGATTACCGCCTTTCAATCGAAGATTTTGCCGAACAAATAAAGGCCTACATCGATAGTAAAGAAGCGAACTTCCGTTTGAACTTCTTTGTGGATGAAGTCGGCCAATATGTCGCCGACAACGTCAAGCTGATGACTAATCTGCAGACCGTTGCCGAGAGTTTGGCAACCAAGTGTAATGGTCAGGCTTGGGTGATCGTCACTGCGCAAGAAGAGATGAAAACTGTTGTAGGTGAAGTCGGCAAACAGGAAGGCAACGATTTCACAAAAATCCAGGCACGCTTCAAAAATCGCATGAAGCTGACCAGTCAGGACGTGGCAGAGGTGATCCAGCACCGACTGTTGCACAAAAAAGATGAGTTCGTTCCTGCCCTATCTGACCTCTACCACGCGCAGGAGAACAACTTCAAAACCCTGTTTGATTTTGCCGACGGTGCCCAAAACTACCGCAACTTCAAAGATCGTGAGCACTTTATACAGAGCTACCCGTTCATCCCCTACCAGTTCGCCCTGTTTCAGTCGGCCATCCAAAATCTGTCTACCCACAGTGCTTTTGAAGGTAAGCACAGCTCGGTGGGCGAACGCTCTATGCTCGGGGTGTTTCAGCAGGTCGCCATAGCCATTAAAGGGCAAAAATTGGGTGAGTTGGCCACCTTTGATCTGATGTTTGAAGGTATCCGTACGGCTTTAAAAACCGCCATACAGCAGTCGATTCTGAAAGCCGAAAAACACCTAGATAATCAATTTGCGATACGCCTGCTAAAAGCGCTCTTCTTAGTCAAATACGTAAAAGAGTTCAAGCCCACCATACGCAACCTCTGCGTGCTAATGCACAGCAGCTTTGAGCGTGATATTCCTAGCCTCCGAACGGACGTCGAAGAAGCACTTAACCTGCTGGAAATAGAAACCTATATCCAGCGCAGCGGTGAACTCTATGAATACCTCACCGATGAAGAGCAGGATATCGAGCAGGAGATTAAAGATACCGACGTCGATAGCAAGGCGGTTGCCGATGAACTGGAAAAGTTGATCTATGACGGCGTACTAAAGACCCGCAAAATCCGCTGGGATGAAAATGGTCAGGACTACCCCTTCAGCCGCCGCCTGGATGGCAACCTAACCGGTCGTGAGCATGAGCTGTCCATCAACATCATCAGCTCATTCCACGACTTTGCCCATGAACCTGGTGCACAAGAAAAGTTTAAGGTTGATACCGTCTACAAAGATGAACTGATCGTCTTTTTGCCGCAGAGTGAACGCTTAGTACGCGATCTGTTGATGTACAAGCGCACTGAAAAGTATGTAGCCCACGAAACCCGAACCACCCAGCAGGAGTCCAGGGCACGTATTCTCAGCGAAAAAGGAACCCTGAATTCCGAACGTTATACACAGCTAAAAACCCTGTGTCGCAAACTCGTAGGCAATGCCTGCTTCTATGTGGCCGGCCAGGAGTTAGAGTTCAGTGGTGATGATGGCCAAAACAAAATGGTCAAGGGTTTCTATGAGCTGATCAAGCACACCTACCCCAATCTAAAAATGCTCCGTGGGGTGCAGTTTAGTGAAAACCAAATCCCCGATATCCTGCGTGAGGCTGGGCAAGGCTTATTTGGTAACGACGCGGCACTGCCAGAGCATGAGCAAGAGATGTTGTCATTTATCCAAGCCAACAATCGCGGGGGCGTTCGCACCACCGTGAAATCCATGCTCGATAAGTTTGAAAGCAAGCCCTATGGTTGGTCCTATGCGGCGGTTCTGTGCTCATTGACCTATCTCTGCGGGCGCGGAAAGGTCGAAGTCAGAGAATCCACCAACTTACTGGATGACAGCGATCTGGCTAAAGCCCTGCGTAATACAGCCACCCACGGCAATCTGATTCTCGACCCCCAGGTGGAGTACAGTCAGTCACAGATGCGTGCGGTCAAAGAGTTCTATAGCGATTTCTTCGAGCGTATGACCTCCGCTACTGAGGCCAAAGCACTCGCTAAAGAGGTTCAAACAGCCTTTGCACAATTGGCGCTAGAGCTGGAAAAAATTTCAGCACTCTCTGCCCAGTATCCCTTTGTGCGCATGCTACAACCGATTGTCACAGAGCTGAATGAACTAACGCCCAAACCCTACACCTGGTTTATTGGCGAGCTGATCAACCAGGAAGAGAAATGGTTTGACCACAAAGACAAGATTTTCGACCCCATCCGGAAGTTCATCAAAGGTCCACAAAAACAAGCCTTCGATGAGGCCAGGCAGTTGCTGAATGCCCAGAAGAATAATCTAGGTTATATCGATGCCAATAAACATCAACTGCTGGAATCGGCGCTGCTAGACCCAGAGATCTATAAGGGCAACAAAGTTCAACAGCTCAGAGTCGATGCTGAAGCCATACAGCAGGGCTTAGAGGCGATCATAGAGCAAGAAAAAGACAAGGCGCTGATCAGCCTGAATGAGCTTAAGGCTAATATGGAAGGCTTCGAGCAGTTTGCAAAACTGACCGCCGATCAGCAACAGCAGCTACTAACCGGTTTTGATAGCACAGCCACAAGAATACAGTCGCAAAGTCTGGTAGCAGTCATCCGTGACGATCTGCGTCGCTTTGAAGATGAGAGCTATTCCGAGCTGGTTAAAAAGCTAATGGTGTGGAGCCAACCGAAGCCTGAGCCGCAACCGGAACCAAAGTCGGCAACGCCCGGAGCCACGACGCCTCCTAAGTCGGAAGTTAAGGAGCCCCAGCCAAAACCTATTGAGACTGTGCAAGCAAAACAGATCAAAGTGCCCTTTTCAAAGCCTTGGCTTGAATCGGAACAGGATGTCAACGATTACACGAGACGTTATAAAGAAGCCTTAATTGATGCGATCAAGCAAGGAAAGCAGGTGCAGTTATGATAAGTAAAATCGT
The DNA here is from genome assembly GCA_963974645.1 of uncultured Neptunomonas sp. Lineage (GTDB taxonomy): Bacteria > Pseudomonadota > Gammaproteobacteria > Pseudomonadales > Balneatricaceae > Motiliproteus. Next base: position 10,038 of record CAXBEA010000053.1, read on the forward strand.
ATTAGAAAACTTCTCTGCTTTCAAAAAGGTAGAATTAAAATGTTCTTCGCAAATAAACATTGTCGTTGGTGAGAACAGCTGTGGCAAAACTCAGATTTTAAAAGCAGCGTATGCATTAAGTAAGATTGCAGCAATCAAAGATGAAAAAGATTCTGAAGAAAAAATAAAGAGGCTGCTAACAGGCCTGTTTAAACCCAGAAGTAGAATGGTAGGAGGACTGGTCAATCGAGATGTAGCCAAAGATTGCAAAATAACTATTAAGGATGGCTATGATGCTTCTTTTGGACTAAGTATTCAGGCTAAAGACACTCCAGATTTTAGTCTGACTTCCTCTAAAACACCTGATGTCGAAGCTGGTGTATTCATTCCTACCAAAGAGGTCTTGACCCTTCTTCCTGCAGTTGAAAGCGGCGCAGTCAACTCAAAACAATTAGGTGCATTATTCGATAGAACGGTCGTAGATTTGTGCCAGGCGTTCATTGAAGGTGAAGCGATAGATGAAAAGAATTTTTTAAATACAAATCAAAGATTGGGTGATGTGTTAAAGCTACTTTGTGAAAATGTGGGCGGTCAATATCGCTACCGAGATAAAGATCACCATTTCGTTGCTGGAAAGTACGAAGAGTATAAAGACAAAAAGGATGAATACTGGTTTAAATCAGTACCTGGTAGTGAACTATCAACTACTATGACGGCGGAAGGCTACAGAAAAATAGGTATGCTTCAGCAGTTAATTCTAAATGGTGGCATTAATAGCTCGGCAAAAAGTCCGTTATTTTGGGACGAGCCAGAGTCAAATCTAAATCCAAAGCTGATGAAGATGATCGTTAAGTCGCTGCTGGATATTTCTCGTAATGGTAAGCAGGTATTTATAGCAACTCATGAATACGTGCTTCTAAAGTGGTTTGACCTTCTTGCAAACCAGCATCAGAAGCTTGGTGACAGCATACGGTATCACTTGCTAAGTAAGGATCCTGTTACAGGCGAGGTCACCTGTGAGTCATCGGACGACTACTCTCTTGTAAGTAAATCAGCAATTTCAGATACCTATGCTGAGCTCTACGATGCAGAAATAGAGCGATCACTTGGGGGTTCCAAATGACTAAGTTAATAGAGCTAGATTTGGAATTTGATTTTAGTGATGCCGTTGAGGCGGTCCAGTTTGATGACAATCAAACTCATGGTAGCAGCTCAATGAAACGTGTTGATTTTGTCGTAGAGTATGAAAATTTCTATCGATTTATTGAGGTAAAAGACCCTGATGACCCTGCGGCATCAAACCCTCAGGGAATACTAGAAAAATTAAGAAGCGGCATTTTAATCAATAGCTTGGCTGGAAAGTATCGGGATAGTTTGCTGTTTAGGGTTCTAGCCAATAAAGGTAACAAAGAGATGCATTATGTCGTTTTACTTTCAATGTCTTCTCTTGAGCCCGCTTTACTGCTAACTAAGCAAGATGCATTACATAGAGAACTTCCGCTTAACCACAATGACTGGGCTATTCCATCAGCGAAGAGCTGTGTGATTCTTAATCTCGAACAATATAAAAGACAATTTGGTGAGAACTCTGTTCGCCGAATTAGTGATGGTGCGGCTTAATGGAAACATCCAGACTGAAAAAATTCGCTCAGCACGCTCGACGCAGCTTGATTGAGCAGGTTCGAAGCAAGTTAAAGCTGGTGTTGGCTACAGAAAGCCAGGCCAGACGTGAGCATCCAAATACCGTAAGTGATCTTGAAAAGAAGCGGGAAGAGCTAGGGGAGTCCCAGTTAGTCGAGCAGGTGGCCTACCTTTGGTTTAACCGGTTCTGTGCGCTCCGCTTTATGGATGTAAACCAATATAACCGCATCATGGTGATCTCGCCGCTAGCGGGCCAGTTCCAACCGGAGATTCTAGCGGAGGCTAAGGCGGGGCATATTGATGAATCTTCCGTCAATGAGCCCACTCGTAAGAAGGTATTTGGCCTGTTAAGTGGCTCTATTGCCAGCCGCGATGGTCAATCGGAAGCCTTCCGTTTACTGATTGTGGCGGTCTGTAATGACCTGCACCGTATCATGCCCTATCTGTTTGAGCGTATTGAAGATTACACCGAGCTGTTGATGCCGGATGATCTGTTATCGGGCAACTCTATTCTGGCCTATACCCGCGAGGCGATGACGCCAGAGGCCTGTGAGTCAGTTGAGTCCATTGGCTGGCTTTACCAGTTCTATATCTCCGAGAAGAAAGATGAAGTCTTTGAGGGTCTGAAGAAGAACAAAAAGATCACGCCAGAGAATATCCCAGCCGCTACGCAACTGTTTACCCCGCACTGGATCGTGCGATACCTGGTGGAGAACTCACTGGGCCGGCTATGGATGCTGAACAATCCGAACTCCAAAGTCATCGAACTGATGGATTACTACATTCAGCCAGTTGAAGGCGATGAGGACTTTTTGAGAATCAGTAGTCCTGAAAAAATAAAAATCTGCGACCCCGCTTGTGGCTCTGGCCATATGCTGACCTATGCCTATGATTTGCTCTATGCCATCTATATGGATGCAGGTTACGACTCAGCTGATATCCCAGAGAAGATTCTGACCAACAATTTGTTTGGTATCGAAATTGATGAACGTGCAGCAGAACTAGCTGCCTTTGCTCTCACGATGAAAGCGCTAAAGGGCAATCCGCAGGACGAGGGTAATAATCGCCGTCGTTTCTTCCGTAATCCTGTCAGGCCTAATATCTGTCGTCTAGAAAAGCTCACGTTCACAGATGATGAGCTTGATGCGTACGTCGACTTTGCCGGTAGAGATTTATTTACACAAGATCTAAGAGTTACACTGAAGGAGTTTGAAGAGGCTGATAATTTTGGATCGCTGATTCAGCCAACACTTAAGACACCGGAAGAGGCTTTGGCAGCACTCGAAGCTAAAGATGTATCCGGACAGATTTTCTTATATGAAACACACAAGTCAGTGTTGAAAGCATTGGATCAAGCTGATTATTTGAGCCCCAAATATCATGTGGTAGTTGCCAATCCCCCTTATATGGGGGGCAAGGGTATGAATGCCAGATTATCGAAGTGGGCGAAGGATAATTACCCTGATAGCAGGTCGGATTTGTTTGCGATGTTTATTGAAAGAAATCTTAAGTTGGCGGTAAAGTCGGGCTTTTCAGCCATGATTAATATGCAAAGTTGGATGTTTTTATCTTCATTCGAAAAGCTTCGTTTAAAATCACTTCGACTTTCAACTATTTCCTCAATGATTCACCTTGGCACTAGGGCATTCGATTCCATAGGTGGTGAAGTCGTATCAACAACAGCTTATGTTTTAGAAAATAGAGTTAATGCTGAATTTAAAGGTTATTATGTCCGGTTAGTAAATGGAAAATCCGAGGCCGAAAAAGAGGCTTTGTTACTTAAGACCATTCGATATCGTGATAATAGTTTTTTTTACACCGCTTCAGCTGATGATTTTAGTAAAATACCGGGGAGCCCTTTGGCCTATTGGTTAAGCGATCATGAATTCAGAATTATTGAGACAGAAGAACCCCTTTTATCCGTCTCTGATGCACGCGTTGGTTTACAGACGAGCGATAATGACCGCTTCTTGAGAAATTGGCATGAGGTTTCACAAGAAAATAGTTTTCATGAGGCTTTTGATCTTCACTCAGCAAAGGAGTCTAGGAAAAAGTGGTTTCCTTGTAACAAAGGGGGGGAGTTCAGGAAGTGGTATGGAAATCAAAGTTATTATGTTAATTGGGAAAACGATGGGAGAGAAATTCGAATCCTTAGTGACCCTAGTGCTGAAAAGAGAACATACGTAAGAAATGATAGCTATTATTTCCGTGACTCTGTTAGCTGGTGTGATATCACGACAGAAGCAAATTCATTTCGTAGATACCCTGCAGGGTTCATTCACGATGCAGTAGGGCATTCAGAATTTGCAGGAGATGACTCATGGAAGCTATGTCTCATGGCGTATTGCAATAACAAATTTACTACAAAGTTGGCAAGGTTAATTAACCCAACTATACACTTCCATATTGGATATTATCAAAAGCTACCATATGCCAAAAAAGTTTGGGGTAAAGAGAGTGAGCAAAGAACTTCGAGGCTAGTAGATATAGCAAAAACTGACTGGGATGCTTTTGAAATATCCTGGAACTTTAAAAAGCATCCATTGCTTTCTTATGAATACAGAACTAATTATCTGAATGATAGTTATGAAAGCTTGCTTACTTCTTGGCGTTCGATGATTGCGGAGACTAAAGAATTAGAGGAGGACAACAATCAGCAATTTATTGACGCATATAGGCTTAATAATGAGTTGAATCCAGTGATTTCTTTGAATGACGTCACATTGACATGCAATCCTTCCTATCGATATAAACTAAAAACAAATGAATATGAAGGAAATAAACTTTTACGTTCTGACACCATGCGTGAGTTTATCTCTTATGCTGTAGGTTGCATGTTTGGTCGATACTCATTAAATAAAGAAGGATTAATCCTAGCTAATCAAGGAGACACATTAGAAGATTATTTAAAACAAGCTCCTAATCCGACTTTCCAACCCGATGACGATAATGTCATTCCACTTATCGACTTTGACGGCGACTGGTTCGAGGATGAAATCAGTGAGCGCTTCAAGCAGTTCCTTAAAGTATCCTTTGGTGCAGAACACTTTGCGGAAAATCTTGCCTTTATTGAAGAGGCCATTGGTAAAGACATTAGGAAATTCTTCCTGAAGGACTTTTACGCTGACCATGTAAAGCGCTACAAAAAACGCCCTATCTATTGGCTATTTTCCAGCGCCAAAGGTTCTTTCAACGCCCTGATCTATATGCACCGCTACCGGCCGGATACTGTCAGTGTCGTGCTTAACGACTATTTGCGTGAGTTCCGCACCAAACTGGAAGCGCGCAAGGCCAGTTACGAGCAGGTTGAGATCAGCGCCTCCGCCAGCCAAGGTGAGAAGACCCAGGCTATTAGAGCTATTGAGAAGATCAACAAGGTCATTGATGAGGTCAACGACTATGAGCGGGATGTTCTGTACCCGCTGGCGAGCGAGAATCGTGAAATCGACCTGGATAATGGCGTAAAGCACAACTACCCGCTGTTTGGCAAAGCACTGAAAAAAATTCCCGGCTTGTCGTAGGCTTTTGAGAGCGGATAACCAATGACTGAAGACCGTATAAAACAGGCCCTAAGCCGCTTATTCGATAAGCACCGGATTGTATTTTGGTATGACGCAAAAAAAGAGCTGCGTGCTGACTATGACCGGCTGGATATTGCCGGGGTTGAGAAGTGTGAAATTGCCAATGATGAGTTCACTCTGAAGCACCGCCTACTGCGCGAACAGCCCAAACAGAACTTCCTGCTGTATAAACAAGGACCTGAGCCAGAGACAGTTAACAACTGGCTGCTGGATATACAGCTCGCCAATGCCGAATTTCGTACCGATCAATCGGCCATCTGGCTCAGCGAGTTGGAGCTGCCCTCGGAGTTTATTAGCATCGTTGAGCAGCACGGTGTTTTCTTTGAAAGTGTCAAACGCAAAGACGCCCTTAAGAAGCAGCTTAAATCTGATGACACCCTCAGTGCAGTACGCCTGAAGATGCTGTCTGTTTGTGCAGGTGCGGACCCCCGGGTTGATAATATTCTTGAGCAGCTATTAGCCGAGCTGGCCAAAGGCAAAGGGACCGCCTTTAATCTGGTCAGCCGCTGCAAGCTGGACGGCTTCTTCTGGCAGCTGATGGCCCGTCACTATGGCTACCATGGGGATAAGCCCAGCCTTAAAGATTTTGTGATCGAACTGTTCAAGACCTGCTATTCCCTGGGCGTCGACCCGAGCTATACCAGTACCGCGCAAAACGGCGTGGGTGGGGACTCATTGGTATTCCTGAAACGCTGGAAAGACAGTCGCGCTCATCAACAGGCCTTCGAAGCTTTATCACAAGAATCCGCTGAGATACTTAATATCGAAACGGACCTGAATAAGCGGGACCTAGCGGATTTAATAGAGATCGATTACTTCCGGCTGATTGATCAGCGGGTGATTAGCGGTCTGGTACGTGAGGTAGGGGCGCGAACCCTATCCCCGGGTGATGTCACGCTGTGGTGCCGCCAGCGCCGTATGGGCCACTGGTATGAGGAGTTTAAGCACCTCTACGATGCTATAGATGTGGCTAGCCAATTCTTTGCCCAACTGGATGTCTTGCAGCTCAGCATGCCAACGGCGACAGACGCGGTGCAAAACTATACCCGTCACTGGTACAAAGTTGATCAGCTATACCGCCAATATATTTTTGCCTTAAAGGTTTCCGGCCAGACCACGCTGCTCAGTACCCTGACCGATCAGGTCGAGAGCCTGTACACCAATCGCTTCCTGTTGCCACTCAACAATGAATGGCAGGCCCATATCGATGCGATGGAACAATGGCGAGTGGCGGATATCCATCCGCAGCAGCGCTTCTACAGCCGATGGGTGAAGGAAGGGTATCTTGATAAGGACAAGAAGGTTTGCGTCATCATCTCCGATGCTTTCCGCTATGAGGCCGGTAATGAAATGTTGGGGCGTATTCTTCAGGAGGATCGTTATCACGCTGAACTTGAATGCGCCTTATCTGCATTGCCCAGCTACACCCAGTTGGGGATGGCATCGCTGTTACCTAGTAAGGGATCGAAAACCGATCTCGGCACTGAACTTAGGTTGGCAAACGATAAGACCGGTACGGCATTCTATGGTGAGCAGTCGACCCAGGGTACCCAAAACCGCGATAAATGGTTAAAGCACACCATCAGCGAACGCGCTTCAGCAGTACTGGCCAAAGATGTGATGGAGATGACCATCGCCGAAAGCAGGGAGCTGTTAAAGGCCAACGATGTTGTGTACTTCTACCACAACCGTATTGATCACACCGGTGACAAGATGCAGTCTGAAGGAGAAGCCTTTGAAGCGACCGAAAAAACTTTTGATGACCTGCTACGCCTAATAAAGAAACTGACCAATGCAAACGCCAGTAATATCCTGATCACCGCCGATCATGGCTTTTTGTACCAGAACCGTCCCATTGAAGAGAGTGATTTCCTCGACGACAAGGCCCATGGGGATGTGCTGTATCGGGATCGGCGTTTCCTGTTAGGAAAAGAGTTATCGTCAGGAGATGGATTCAAGCATTTTACGGCTGAGCAGCTGGGACTTGGTGGCGATGTGGGTGCTTTAATCCCCAAAGGTATTCAGCGCCTTCGCCTGCAAGGCTCCGGTAGCCGGTTTGTTCACGGTGGAGCCAGCTTGCAAGAGGTGGTGGTGCCCGTTATCAAGATCAACAAGAAGCGCCAGAGTGACACCTCATCTGTGGGTGTAGATATCCTGCGGAGCGGTTCATCGGTGATTACCTCCGGCCAGTTGGCTGTCACCCTGTACCAGTCTGAACCCAACTCGGAAAAGGTCCAGGCGCGAGCACTGCGTGTAGGTATTTACACAAAGGGCAATACGCTCATCTCAGACGTGCATGACGTGGTGATGGATTTAACGGCAGAGAGTCCCAGGGAGCGGGAGATGAAACTGCGCTTTGTGCTAACACAGGAGGCCGACGCCGCAAACGGTCAAGAGGTTCAGCTGCGGCTTGATGAACCTGTTTCTGGTACCAGCCATTTTAAGGAATACAAGACAATGACTTACACCATACGTCGCTCCTTCACCAGTGACTTTGACTTTTAGAGGCTAGGGAGAGAACGATGGAACAAGGTCAAAACATGAGTGCACTTGATCAAAAGATCTGTGACATCTTTGCAGGCCTGGTGGTCAGAAAGGATCTGGTAAAAACCGTTAAAGGGAACGCCATCGTCCCCTCCTACGTACTGGAGTATCTGCTGGGACAGTACTGCGCCACCAATGACGAGGCCAGTATTGAAACAGGCATTCAGACAGTGAAGGAGATCCTGGCCAAGCACTATGTGCACCGTAACGAGGCGGGGCTTATTCGCTCTACCATCCGGGAAAAGGGCCGACACAAGGTCATCGATAAGGTCAGCGTTGCACTTAACGATAAAAAGGATGTGTACGAGGCGGAGTTTTCCAACCTGGGTATCAAAAAGATACTGGTCGATTCCGGTACGGTTAAAAAACACCCGAAGCTGCTGGTCGGAGGTGTCTGGTGTATCGCGGATATTGAATACGAGCATTCGGAAGACAAGGATTCCAGCCCCTGGATTTTGAGCACTCTGAAGCCCATCCAGATGTCACACTTCGATTACGAAGGCTACATAGCAGCGCGTAAGCAATTCAGCCTAGAGGAGTGGATTGACGTACTGGTGCAGAGCATTGGTTTTAACCCGGAATACTTTGGCACCCGCAGCAAGCTCACGCAGATTACACGCCTGATCCCGTTCTGTGAGCGCAACTACAACCTGATCGAGCTTGGCCCCAAGGGTACCGGTAAGTCCCACATCTACTCCGAGTTTTCGCCCCACGGCATTTTGATCTCCGGTGGTGAAGTCACTGTACCGAAACTGTTTGTGAATAACGCTTCCGGCAAGATAGGACTGGTTGGCTATTGGGATACAGTGGCCTTTGATGAGTTCGCAGGCAAGAAAAAGAAGGTCGATAATGCCCTTGTCGACATCATGAAAAACTATATGGCGAACAAGTCCTTCTCACGAGGGGTAGAAACGTTAGGGGCTGATGCCTCAATGGTTTTTGTCGGTAATACCGAGCACAGCGTGCCCTATATGCTCAAGCACTCCGACCTGTTCGATGCCCTGCCCGAAAAGTTCTACGACTCGGCCTTCTTGGATCGCCTCCATTGCTACATCCCCGGCTGGGAGGTGGACATTATCCGTGGGGAGATGTTCTCCGATGGCTACGGCTTTGTGGTGGATTACCTGGCGGAAATACTGCGCCATCTGCGCAATCAGGATTTCTCTGATCAGTACAAAGAACACTTTAGCCTATCGAGTGATATATCCACTCGTGACCGGGACGCGATCAATAAAACCTTTTCTGGTTTGATGAAAATCCTCTTCCCGCAAGGTGGAGCAACGCCGGAAGAGATCGAAGAGGTTCTGAAGTTTTCGATGGAGGGGCGTAAGCGGGTCAAAGACCAGCTGTTCCGCATTGACACTACCTACGCAGATGTCGACTTCAGTTATACCAACAATGCCGGCACCAAGATTGCGGTTGCCACACTGGAGGAGAAGGAGTATCCCAACTATTTCCATAAGACCGTTGGCGAAGGGGATGATGAGGCTGTTGATGGCTCCATCGATGTAGCCTCCACATCTAATGCCACATCCGCACAAGCTGCCGCTGAGCCAGAGCTAAAAGAACACCATCTCACCATCATGGAAAACCAGCGAGGCATTTGCTACGACGCGCTATTTGGACCTTACCTGAAGGGCGCAACGCACATAACGGTAACAGACCCCTATATACGCCTGTACTATCAAGCAAGAAATCTGATGGAACTGTTGGAAACTATCGTGAAGGGTAAGGCTGAAGAAGACGAAGTTGTCGTTAGCCTGGTCACCGTCGAAGATGAATTCAAGGGAGAGCAGCAACGAGAATGGCTTGAGCAAATCCAGAGTTCGATGTTTAGCGTTGGAGTTAAGTTTGCCTACTCGTTCGATAACTCAGGTGCTCAACACGCCCGCCATATCGTTACAGATACAGGCTGGAAGATTTCTCTAGATCGAGGCCTAGATATCTTCCAACACTACGACATGAACGATGCTTTTCAGCTGTCTAACCGGATGCAGGAGCAGCGTTCCTGTAAGGCTTTTGAGGTTACCTATATTAAGGTTTGATGTGACGGGTACCGATGCTGACAATCTTTAGGCTGTTGCTTAATCCGATTTAAGCTAACAGCTACAGGGTTAGGGTCTTGCAAAGGAGCTCCTATTAGAAATCGCACATGGCATTGTGGTCGCCAACCATTCGATGAATAAGTTTCATAATTAGGAGGAGCTGTAGAGTCTGTGCCGATGGCCGCTCTGTTCTGGAGTTCTTTTCCAAAGGGGGAGATGACTGAAGACTGGATAACATTTTTTGCCAGATCGACGCCGATGGTATTTACTTTAGCCATGTGTGGATTCCTCTTTTAGCGTTTGGTAGACACTAAGCCTAGCGTCTCGCTGGGAGGGAGGGGTCCATACATTGTAAATAATGCAGGCGAGACCAGTATGGTCGCTGGATGCGACTAAGCGGTCGACCATATGAACGCTGTCTTGCAAAGTTGGAATTTAACCAGAACCTGACGTCGGTGGATTATCCAATAGGTGCTGAATCAATTTTTTCAGCGCAGGGTTCACCATCCTGTTAGAGGGGTACACCAGATAAAAAGGTATAGTGGGTAATTGGAAGGGCTCCATGATTGTAACCAACTCACCCGAGTCCAAGTAACTCTGAACTAAGAAATCGGGTAGTTGAGCGATACCGTGGCCAGCTGCGGCGAAATCGGCAACTAGGTGCCCAAGGTTAACCTCAATCGCTGCATTCACCCGAACCTGACGTTCCCTTTTACCCTCTAAGTAAGACCAACGCCCAGGCCGGGAATTGGAACTGTCAATCAGACAGTGATGGTTCACCAACTCCTTGGGGTGGCTGGGCGTACCCTGTTTAGCTAAATAGTCAGGACTGGCGACAAATACAACGTTAAGTTCTGAGTAGTGGCGAGCAATCAAACTGGAGTCATCCTGCTCTCCCACTCGAATAGCCAGATCAACCCCCTCCTCTACTAAGTTGACATAACGGTTGACCAATAACCAAGACAAACGAACGTCCGGATACTGCTTCAAAAAATCGCTCACGGTATTCTGAATTCCCAAGCGTCCAACGTGTAGAGGACCGGTGATTCGCAACTGCCCTGCTACCTGGGTTTGTCTAGTTTGCGACTGGGATTCAAGTCCATCGAGACGTACCAGTACATCTTGAAACTGATCCAAGTAATGTTGCCCTTCGGCAGTTAAATGCATGGCACGGGTGGTGCGATACAGCAGCTGGCAGTCGAAATGATTTTCCAGGTCTTTCACCTGGCGACTGACGGCAGAATTCACTAAATCGAGTTCGCGCGCGGCAGCACTAAAACTCTGGTGTTCGACCACCAACGCAAAGGTGCGCATCGCCTTGACCAAGTCTATTTTTCTCTTCATAAGAATAATGAGTTCTCATTTAGGTTGTTTTTCTATCTTACTTGCTTGGTTAAACTTTCCTCAACCATTAAATCCCGAATACGAGAAACGCTTATGAAAATTCTATTAATTGGTGCCAGCGGCACTATCGGCAAGGCCGTCGCCGAACTTTTAAGCAACGATCACGACATCATCCGCGCGGGCTATTCCAGTGGTGATGTGAGGGTGGATTTGAGTGACAAAGCCTCAATTCAGGCCATGTTCGACCAGGTTGGGTGCGTCGACGCGGTTATTTCAACCGCTGGACAGGCCAGTTTCGGACCGCTCGATCAGCAAGCCGATGATGACTATCAATTAGCCTGGAACAACAAAATCATGGGCCATGTGAACCTAGTGCGCATCGGTCACAAATTCGTCAACACGGGAGGCTCAATTACCCTCACCTCAGGTATTTTGTCCCGCAAGCCAATGGCTGGTGGTGCGTCCGTCAGTTTAGCCAATGGCGCGTTGGAGAGTTTCGTCCGTGCAGCAGCGCTGGAGCTCGATCAGTTCCGCCTCAACATCGTCGCGCCCGCGTTTGTGAAAGAAACTATGGAGATGATGGGCATGGATAGCAGTACTGGCATCTCCGCGGCAGACACCGCCAAGGTCTATGCGCTTGCTGTCGACGGAAATATGCATGGTGAAACGCTCGACGTAACAGACCACCTTTGATCTTAATGCTGACGAGCTAGGCATATGGCTTAGTCCGCCTTATCCCAATAGGGCGGACTGCGGTAATACTCGGCGAAATAGTCAATAAAGGCTCTGACCTTATGGGCCAACAACCGTGAACTGGGGTAAACGGCCCAGATCGCTGTATCGGCCGCCAACGGATGGTCCTGCAGTACCTGCACTAACTCACCACGCTGCAGATGTTGATAGACGCTCCAGCTAGAGCTTATCGCCACACCCAGGCCATCGACACAGGCATCACGCATGGCTTCACCATTATCGGTGCGAAAGCGCCCGTGGGTTTTAATGCTCAGCTGGCCATTTGCACTATCGAACACCCAGTTTTCCAGCCCCATCAGATTGATGCATTGATGATTACTCAGATCACCGGGAGAGCGAGGTTCACCATTGCTCGCTAGGTAATCTGGAGATGCACAAATGATACGATGGTCAGTCGCCAGCTTACGGGCGATCAAGGAAGAGTCTTTGAGTTTTGAATTGCGTATGGCGATATCAAAGCCACCCTCAACCAAATCGACGACCGTATCGGTCAAGCGCAGATCGATAGCAAGATCGGGATAGCGCGTTATAAAACCTTTCAACGCCGGTACCAAGTGCATACGCCCAAACGACGCAGGTGCGGTAACCCGCAACGTTCCCATGGGAGCCGCTTTTCCTGCCCCCACCGATGCACGCGCGGACTCTACACTGGCCAACACCTCTTCGGCATGCGGCAGAAACGCTTCGCCTTCTTCGGTCAGTGACACTTTGCGTGTCGTACGGTGGAGCAACCGTACCCCAAGCCCCTCCTCTAATTTGCTGATATGCGCACTGGCTACGGCAGGAGACAAGCCCAATTCGTGCCCCGCCTGGCTGATGTTATGGGTTGTGGCTAACCGTAAAAATAGTTTGAGGTGTTCAACATTCATCTTTAATTATCAACAAAATCTATAAAGTGATTATCAATCATGCCTGATTAACCTCCTTGATGTCAGCTATTAAACTGCCTCCTGCCATCTAGCGGAGCTAAATCTCTAAAGCGAAACAACCTGGGAACATCACGGATGGCCTAATCTGGAGAACAGACGTTATGCACTACGAAGGAAAAATCTACCGACCCTGGACAGAAGCCAATAGTTTATTATCTCAGGCGTAAATCTGTCGAGGAACTCACCGAACGGCAGCAGGCCGGGTTAACCATGGCCTATGCCGGACTGGAGTCAGGCGACCCTGTTATCCTCGAGCGGATCAAAAAAGGCATGACCCCCGAACAAGCGTTAGAGGGCATGACAAAAGCCAAAGCCGCTGGCGAGTTCGTCATCCCATCTCCCTTGCAGATTCTTGAGGAGGAGAAGTACCTGCTGCAACACCTAAACTTCTAAACCCTCTACTGGGGCGATCACGGCAATAACATCACCCCCATGCGAGGACAATTGCCAGAGTTCCAGCAACTGTTCTTGAGCAAGATTGAGCAGACATCGCCACGCATCCAATCACCCAGCAGGACCTACTGGGGACTTCACCCTGGTAGCAATGCGTACGAATCCGTCAGACAGAGTTAGCTTCACAAAGCCCAGCATTATCAAAACTCTTGTTTATCAAAACTCTTGATTATCAAAAATAATGAGAAAGTAATTCTGCTTTTATCACTCTTATCAGAGGTAATCAACGCCATTAACATAGCTAGCAACAGATCAAGTTAACCTGGTATAGGAAATCGTCAAGATGACAGCCACCCTTCAAACTCAACAAGCACAACAAACTCAAAACGGCGATATCCAACAGCAGATCATCGACGCGTTTAATTTCCGTCACGCGACCAAAGTGTTCGATGCCGAGCGTAAGATCAGTGATGGCGAATTCAACACCCTCTTAGAAGCGGCACGACTATCGCCCAGCTCCTTTGGCATGGAACCCTGGCAACTATTGGTGATTCAATCACCGGAGAAGCGCGAGCTGTTCCGCGAGTTTTGTTGGGGCGCCAATGGCGCCTTTAACGGCAGTGCTGGCCAGCTAGGCACCGCCAGTCACTATGTTATTTTCCTGGCGCATTCCGATGCCACGATGAAGCATCATTCGGCGTATCAGCAACAACATATGAAACAGGTCAAGCAGCTGCCAGACGACGTCATTGGTTTTATCAATGGTGCCTTCCAAAAATTCCAGAAGCATGACTTCCATATCGAAGGCGGGCGCCAGGTCACCGACTGGTCGGCGCGTCAGGCCTACATTGCTTTGGGCAATATGATGACCGCAGCTAGCTTGATGGGAGTCGATTCCTGCCCGATCGAAGGATTTGAGATGGACAAGACCGCCGCTGTATTGGAACAACACTTCGGTATCGACCCAACGGTATACCAACCGGCGGTGATGGTTGCCTTCGGTTATCGCAGCGACGAACCACCATTTGCTAAAACCCGGCGGGAAATGGATCAGGTCGTCTCCTGGTTCTAGGCTCTCTTCTACAAAGCGCCATGAGTTAAAGGCTCTCCGATACAGGCTTTCTTGTTTTTATAAAGCAGCCCAGAAGCCGCTGCCTATGGCATCGGCTTCTCACTCTCCATTCACAGGCCCACCATTCACAGGTCCACCCTTCACAGGCCCAACCTCAGGCTAAGTTGCAAGTTTTGGGTACTCAAATTCAATCTAGTAATGGGTAACCCATGACATCGACAGTGGCATCTCTTAGCCAACAGTTATTTCGCATGACCTGGCCGATGCTGATCGGTCTGTTAGCCATTCTGAGCTGCCAACTGGTAGATAGTGCTTTTATTGGCCAGCTGGGCGCCAAGCCTCTCGCAGCAGTGGGGTTCAGCATTCCCGTCTATCAACTGATCATCGGTATCCAGGTCGGGCTGGGCATCGCCACTACAACCATAATCTCCACCGCCTTAGGGGCGGATAAGCAGCGTTACGCTAAAGAGTTTGGCGTACTGGTCATTGGCTGCGGATTGGTGCTGATTGTTATCATCTGTCTGCTGCTCTGGCAGTTTCAGCAGTCTATCGTTTCGACCTTGGGTGCCGATGCACAGCTTTACCCGTTGATTGGTGAATACTGGTTCCCTTGGCTGATCAGCTGCGGGTTAGGCGCGATGCTGCATTTGGGTTACAGCATTTTTCGAGCCCACGGCGAAACCTTTACGCCAGGCATGATCATGGTACTAACCAGTCTGATCAACCTGGTGCTGGATCCTGTGTTTATCTTCGTTCTTGATCTGGGTTTATCCGGGGCTGCCTGGGCGACCTGTGTCGCGTTCGCGGCTGGCTGTTTGTTGCTGTATCTGAAGATCCTACAGCAGCAATTGATCTGCCTACCTCAAAGCTTGATGGCGATAACCGCAGGGCTACGACGCCTGTTTTCATTTACGGCTCCAGCCATGCTGAGCCAATTTATCCCCCCGCTATCGGCCATGATTGCGACTGCACTGGTGGCCTTCTATGGTGACACAGCCGTTGCCGCCTGGGGCTTGGCAATCCGCCTCGAATTTTTCTCCCTAATCGCGGTGTTATCACTCACCATGGCGATGCCGCCGATCATCGGAAGATTGCGCGGCAATGGCGATATTGATCAGATTCGCCTTCTAGTCAAAATTGCGGTGGTTTTCGTGGCTGTATGGCAATTGATGGTTGCGGCCATTCTATACAGCGCATCGATCCCATTGAGCCAAATATTAACCAATGACGAAACCGTCACCTTGATTCTCCGTGAATTCCTATGGGTGGTACCCACAAGCTATAGCGCGCTAGGCATCTGTATGATCATGGTGTCAGTCAGTAGTGCGATGGGAATGCCAAGCTTGGCACTGATCATTTCTGCACTACGTTTATTGGCTTGCTACTTGCCATTACTGTTGATCGGTTCAGAACTGGCCGGGCTCAACGGCCTGTTTATCGGTGCGATGGCCGGCAACCTGTTAGCCGGTGTAATGAGCTGGAGCCTTTATCGAAGATTTTGTATCCCGTCTGAATCTGCGCTGCCAGGTAACTTGCAACCTCCCGCCCGCCTACCCAGCCACCTGCAAGCAATCAACCTACCACCTACCCCCACGAGGCGACTTAAACCTTCAAAAGCCCATCGACAACAGCTTCATCCTCACCGAATCTTATTATCAATATTTTCTATAAATTGATTATACATTCTGCTCAATTATCAATACAAAAAAGCCTTGTTATGATCTTCCCACGTTGTGAATGCTTTGAGTGGTTAGACAGAGCTCCTCAGTTCAACAGCGCGAAATTAACTAAAAAGAATTAGGAAATTAATAATGTTTGAAAATATTGGTTGGATCGTAGAAGCCAAGATCAAAGACGGCAAACGTGATGAATTTGAAGCGGTGATGAAAGAGATCGTTGCCGCGACGCAAAAAGAGGGCGGCACGCTGAACTATCAGTACTACGTATCTGATGAAGGTGACGTGCTGGTTTACGAGCGCTTCGCTAATGTTGAATCGGCGCATATCCATATCAACAACTGGGACAACTACTCAGAGCGCTGGGTTACTGCCGCGCCCGCCACTCGCATGGTGCACCTAGGTAATCTTCCCGATGAATTACGTGAACGTCACTCGGCCTTGGCACCAAAGCTACTCAAACCTTTCGGCGGCTTTGCTCGATAACAAACAACAGCAATATTCACAGCTATTGCCCAATTATGACTGGAGCACAGACTATGTCTTATTATTCAGTACTAGCAGTTACACCGACCCGCGAAGAGTGGGTTCCTGATTATATCGGACCGGCGAATAAACTTGTCGCCAAGCACGGCGGCAAGTATCTGGCCCGCACTGCCAGTCACGAACGTTTAGAAGGTGACGGCGAAAACTCTGCTCTACGCATCATCCTTGAGTGGCCTTCGAAGGATGCCGCTATCGCTTTTATGAACGACCCGGAATACGTGCCTCATTTGAAAGCCCGTACTGCCGGTTCGATCAGTGACCACTTTCTGATCGAAGGCAAGGATGATTTAGCTTAAAGGTAATCAAACTTCTCTGAGTGAGGGATACGACAGCATGCGAAAAACTATTCTGGTAACGGGCTCAACCGATGGCATCGGTCTGGAAACAGCCAAACTACTAGCCTCTAATGGCCACAATGTGCTGCTACACGGGCGTAATCAGGCGAAACTCGCGGATGCTCAGCAGGTGGTGTCATTAGTAGCTGATACAGGCCAGATTGAAACCTATGTCGCTGATCTATCCCGCCTGGATGAGGTTGAAGCGCTAGCCAATGCAGTGGCCGAAAAGCACAGCACGTTGGATGTATTAATCAACAACGCTGGCGTATTCCGCACCCCACAACCGATCACCGAGGAAGGGTTGGATGTCCGCTTCGTCGTCAATTCAATTGCCCCTTACCTGCTGACGCAGCGACTATTGCCGCTGCTTGGGTCGTCCGGTCGGGTAGTCAATTTGTCATCAGCGGCACAATCACCGGTCAACATCGAAGCGCTGGCAGGCCGTCTCAACCTAGCCGATGATTTTGCGGCCTATGCACAAAGTAAACTGGCGCTGACGATGTGGTCTCGCCATATGGCCCATGCGCAATCGGGTAAAGGCCCAGCGATTATCGCCGTCAATCCCGGGTCGATGCTCGGCAGCAAGATGGTGAAGGAAGGGTTTGGCGTGACGGGCAACGATCTAGGCATAGGCGCTGAAATTCTCGCCCGCGCTGCGCTATCCGAAGAGTTCTCAGCGGCTTCTGGCCTATATTTCGACAATGCCGCTCGGTGTAAGTTCGATAATGC
>CAXBEA010000054.1:0-26818 GCA_963974645.1 uncultured Neptunomonas sp.
ACCCAACCGGCCAAGATAATTGTCGTCAACCGGTCACCCTAATTGTCGCCGAACAATCTACAGTAGCACCTGCCTGCTAGAAATAGAGAATGACATCCTGGTCGGCAAGCACTCTATGAAAATTTTTCATATTGCGTCTCAGACATTGAGTCAGAGCCGGTGACCGCAAAGTAGATGCTACCGACTAAAGCAGGCGAGACCAGCATGGTCGCTGGATGCGACTAAAGGAGACAAGATTAATCCCAGTAGCTCCGTATTAAGCGATGGTAAGAGCTTGTTGGGCACTTCAACTACCCTGCTACATTGTTTTCGTTTTCCTAGGCATTACATTGAATGAAAACCAATCATGTTACCTTCAGTGTCTTGCGCAAGGCTGATGAATCCGTGCTCACCAATAGACATTTTTTCCTTCATAATGCTGCCGCCGTTTTTGATAACCCGAGAAGCTTCTTCAGCACAGTCTTCGCAAGAAAAATAGACCAATGTGCCACCACTCCCAGAGGGAAAACCTTCCATTTTTACGAGCATTCCACATGCTCCGTAGGTAGTCATGGAATCGTCCTTATCAGCGGGGAAGCTCCACATTTCCATATCCATTTCCTCTGTTGGAGCAGGCATTCTTTCCAGTTGGACTTCGAGCACCGCTTCATAGAACGCTTTGGCGCGATCCATGTCTTGTACATAGATTTCAAACCATACAACTGGATTACTTTTCATTGTATTTATTCCTTCAGTTGGTTAGTTATAGAAGTGTCTAGTGCCCTTAGCACAGAGGGATAGATATTGCGTTTGGCCTACCCATTCTTATAGATTAAATATCGCCTCTGTGAACAGGATTAGCTTTGAATCTTAGACTCCCAAGAGTGTCCACAGCACTGGCACGGAGCCATCCAGACCAATGGTCGCTAGATGCGACAGATCGGTAGCTCTCAACCAAAGAATCTAGCAGCCGCTATGTAGAACTTTACTGGCCGCTAGGCTTTTTGAACACATCTACTAATAGTGGCTGATCAATTAAGCCTGGGACAAAATACGTAGCTGCTTCCTATTCTGGGCTTTTGAACGCTTCTGTCGGTGCTTGCTCTTGCTGGTACAAACCGGTGTCAGTAATATCGCAATGTGTAGACTGCGAATTTTATAGTGGATGCTGTAAGAAGCAATGCAAGGATGGATAAACGTAAAATAAGTGGCAATCGCGTGTTGGCAGAGTGCGAGATCGTTCTCCCTGTTAGAAACCCGTATTCCAATTATGGCCACGTTAAAAAAGGCTACTTGGTGCTCAATATCCGTGGTGGTTGTCTTTATCTTCCTGAGCAGATCACCGAGCAAGATATCGGCAAGATCTTTCCTGACGGACGGACAACGGTATTTAAAAAGCTAACGCTGCTGTCCAGAGATGCTCCTGAAATTGTCATCCATGACATTAAAGTGACCTACAGCAGGCTTAGAAAGGATCTGAGCCGTGTTGGTATTATCTTTCGTTTTACCGATATCACAGAAGAGCACTTGGACGAGTTGAGTAGTCTTCAGCATAAATTACCTATCATCGGTTCCGATGAAGAGGCCGCGGTGCCCCTTAACAAAATCTTCGAGTTAGAAGACAGCAGCCTTGGTTTTGAGTCGAAGTAGCGAGAGCCTCTCAATCATTATGGCGTCTTATACCCAACCTAGGGTTATCGCCGACATCCGGTTTGGGGCAAATACAGAACCTAGTGAGACCTAGATTCCAGGTCTTGTTGGTTGATGCTACCGACCAAAGCAGGCGAGACCTGTATGGTCGCTTGCTGCGACATTCCGGACATCGGATGATATTTGTTGATCTAGACGCGACCTGCTATGTTTCTGGCCTAAGACAAGGACAATGTCTGGCAACAAAAGCTATGTCACTACACACCTCCACACAAGACCTCTCATCAAACGTGACAGATTCACAATAATAATTGTTATTTTTATAAAAAATTATGGAGCAGCATCATGACTAAACCAGTACGAGCATCTGATACGCCCTTTGGAGTGAACGTTGAAGAAGGTAAAAATTACTCTTGGTGTTCTTGTGGTAAAAGTGGAAAACAACCTTTTTGTGATGGCTCTCATAAAGGTTCTGAATTCTCGCCAGTAAGATTTACCGCTACAGAGTCTAAAAAAGTATTTTTATGTGGCTGTAAACTAACGGCATCACAACCAATGTGTGACGGTAGTCATAAATGAAAACAACAAAGTTTTAAAGTCAGACTCATAGATGCTGCCGACCAAAGCAGGCGAGACCTGTATGGTCGCTGGCTGCGACAAACCGGACCGTTAGAGGTTGCTGATATTGCGTCGCCAGCACCTGCCGAGTGAAACGAGGTCCAGCCCCAACTTGTTGAGGGGAGGCTGGCTGGCCTTGTTATGTTTAAATTCCATGGTTGAACCAACGATAAGCAAAAGCTGTAAAAAGAACCAATGCAACTATGCTAGATGGGTATATTTTTTGGGCTAAATCACTTCCGATTTTTTTTAAGTGTGCACCATAAATTAGAAAACCTCCAATAATTAATTGGAACGCATACATACTAGTTAAAGCAGCCTTACCACCTGGCCCGGATAAATCAGTAAAGAATGTCATCCATAGCCCTGATATTGCAGCGACAGCCACTAGGGCACCAATTATTTTAATGATAGTAGTCATAGATGTTCTTCAAAAATATAACGCCAACATATGGGGCCGAAAAAACGCGTAGCGTTTTGGAGATCCGAGCCAGTTCGCTGGCGGTCGTTGATTGAATTGTTAGCTGTATTTAGCACGATTACACCTCATAGATGATGTAGAAAAATATACCTACACCAACAGCCATTATTATTGGGGCCAATACTGTACGAGTATTGTCTTCCAAATTAATCTTTGGCTCGTGGCGAATAGCTTTACTTGCAAGCCATAAAACGGGAAAACCACACGCAAGCCACGCCGATAAACCATGAATGCCAGTGCGGCCAGGAAAACTAATTTCTCCGGTGAATGCACCAGCAACGAAATACATTAGAAAAACAACAGGTATTAAATATAATACCAATGCTTTTTTAGGTGATGTAACTTCATCCATACTCATATTCTCTGGGGACAGCTAACACTTCATTAACCGGCCGCAAAATGGTTGCGAAGCAATGCTTTTTTCGGTCGGGTTGAATGACTGATTAGGTGTTTTTCCTCGTTTTGTGAATAAGGCTTATCGTCATTATTTTACCGCGAGGTAAAAGAGTACTTTGGCCTCCAATAATATAAGTAAATCGGAGTTCGGTAGAAATCTTTAAGTCTGATGACTTTTGTGGGTTGATACGAAGGTAAAGCGAATGTGTTGCTCACAATGAGAATCTCATTTAATAGTTCGCGTTTCAGTTTTTTATGAAGAGCGACCATACCTCCAGGGAAAAGATAGCAGAATAGAATAGAAGCATTGCTGAGTTCAGCATTATTGAAATCTTTGCGATAAAGCGTAAGGTTATCCAGGCGTAAGCTATATTTCCGAATCATTGAGACCAACCATGGAAACCATGACAGTTCGTAACCTATCACTTGTTGACCTGGGTGCTTACGGGCGAGAGCGAGCGTTCCCCAACCAGAACCGAGATCAATTAAAGGACCATTTGCAGGCCTATCTATTGAAGCAAGCATGGCTTGACAAGCCTTGCCTGAGCTCATCATTGGGGAGATGCCGGTTTGCAGCGTGCTCCAAACAATGGATAAGACAGTCAGAAGGACGAAAACAAGAAGTATTAGTTCAAGAATAGGCATGTTAACGAGGTTCTAGGATCTTTTGAAATATCATTGTGTTATTTACTCCTAACGTCGCATTTCAGCGGGATTTTGCGGCGCGGAGCAGAACGAGTTTTCCGCATGAAAATTCCTTGTTAGAAGTTATCACTTGGAAAAATATTCTGCACATTTGATACACCGAACGGCAGTTGGATCGATTTCCAAACGACGGACATTGATGTCTTCGTCACAGTCTACACAGATTCCATATATCTGTTTCTCCAATCGACTTAGCGCCTGATCCACACTGATTAATCGACGTTCGCGACGGCGCGAAGATTCAAGTGCCATTTGCTGCATCTGCATGGCATCGCCCCTCGAAACGCGACCAACAGCGGCCTGATCTAGGACCACTGGTTTGATGTCATTTGCAGTGGTGGCCATAGCCCCAATGAGCTCATTCTTAAGGGCTATCAACTGCTTGTGAAACAGAATTATTTTCTCTGGATGCATGCTCATACGTATTTCCTCTAACTGTAGATTTCTCTTTTAGCGTTTGGTAGACACTAAGCCTAGCGTCTCGCTGGGAGGGAGGGGTCCATACATTGTCGCATCCAGCGACCATAGTGGTCTCGTCTGCTTTGTAGATACCCCTGCTTTGGCATCACGTTTAGTGTGGTTACCGCTATCAGGAGCTCCGAGGCTCCAACAGCAATCCCTAAGGCCACGGCTAAGCGACAGCAAAGTGTCGGCAAGCGCCCTGGGGCATCAGACACTAGGGGGCAAAATACGGCCCTGAGCCGTCACTTGGCGTCTTCGAACTCTGCGATCGGCTCTGCTCATGAGGGCCGCTGAAGCGGACGCTGACTTTACTGTTCTGAGCGCCTGTTTATGGCAAGAGCTGCGACGTTACTGGCAGTCACACCCATAGGGATAAGCTCGGTTTCAAGGTTCACCAAAAACTGCTACGGAAAAGAGAATCGATCAGTGTACATTACTCGCGGGAACTGTGAGCTTCCTTAGCGCTGAGGTAGTCCGCTAGCTCCAGGAAACGATGGCGCCAGCGAAAAGATGTGGTCAGATGAACGTGGCACCGCGCCGCTGCTTTTCTCAGTGCTTCAGAGCTAAGCATGGAGTCTGCGTATTCCATCCACAGTTCGCGTTTCCGTAGTCGAGCCAGCGGCGTACCGGTCAAGGCCGTAAAGGTTTTGTGGCAAGCTCGGCAGCGATAGCGCTGCAGCTCTTTGAGGGTGCCCCAGCGATGAATTTGATCATGGTTGCACGTAGGGCATCGAAGATCGGACTGTAGCTGCTGCTCCAGCTGCTCGATGATTGCAGGTATTGCGTCTGGATGCTGCAATCGTTCCAGGAGCAGATGTCGTTGACTGGGGCTGAGCGAGTCGGTGGCTAGAGTCAGCTGGTTAAAATCGACCTGTTTCATAAGTAACCTCCGATAATTTCTTGGGTTTCCTATAGCTTAGTTCAGGATCAACGCCTAAACAGAACATAGGAAAACAAGAAAGGAAAAAAGATCTTGTCCATCGTCAGCACAGCCCATACCGGACGCTTTGTCAGTGACCGTTTATGGCAAGAGCTGCGACAAACCGGACGTTCGCTGCCTGATGCTCTGGGTGGCTCCTGTCGGCCACTAGGCCGCCACTTAAAAAGAACTTGTCTAACGTCAGTAGTTGGCCCCAATGTATGGACTCTCAACCGATGGGCCGGACAGGCAAAAGGTAATACCTGTTGGCTCACAAGGGGTGCCTTTTAATGAAGTCACTGCCGAGCCTGCCCGACTAGAAAGCAAAGGAGATACAAGCCTCTCCTATGGGTAACGAGTCCGCTGGCCATACCGCCATCGCGAGCTAGAAGGTAGGGCACGCTTGCTTGACTCAATCACTCATAATTCACAGCAAGCGTGTATTGAGGGTCATCATGGCGCGCCCAGTAACTTTGTTGTAATTCCCGTGTCACCGCACCCGTTGCGCCTTGACCAATTGTTTGCCCATCTATACTCGAAACGGCCATGATGCCCCCTGCGGTACTGGTAACAAAGATCTCATCAGCACTACGCGCTTTATCAGCAGCCAGCTCGCCCTCTACGACTTCATAGCCCTGTTCGAGCGCCAGTTCGATGGCGGTTCGGCGGGTAATGCCTTCGAGCATGCCTCGTGCTGGCGTGGTCAGGGTGCGACCATGGACAGCAAAGATATTAAACCCCGGCCCCTCGACCAGGTTTCCACGCGCATCAACAACCGCCGCCGTTTCGGCGCCTCGATCATAAGCTTCAAATTGCCCCATAACGAGATCCAGCCAATGGTAGTTCTTGACGGTTGGGTCGATAGACTCTGGAGATATTCGCTGCCGGCTACTCACGACCAGATTTAACCCAGGCTTCTCGGGAGGTGATATCCAGACAAACGGCACCACAAAAGCAAAAAACTGGTTGGTGCAGGTGCGCGGGTCACGCGACCCCGGCGCCGGTAAGCCGCGTGTACAGATGATCTCTACATAAGCATCACGAATGCCACTGGCCCGTACACAATCCATCAGAATTGCCCGCAACCCCTCACGACTATGTGGGATGGCCATACGTAGCTTGCCCATCCCCGCAAAGAAACGATCGAGGTGGCTTTCGAGCAGGAAAAACTTACCTTTCCAAACATGCGCAACATCATACGTGGCATCCGAATGCAGGAATCCCCAATCGAGGATGGAAATTTTCGCCTCTGAAATAGGAACCAACCGGCCATCAACAAAAGCGGCGCCTTTTGAAAAATCAGTCGAATCAACGTTCATCAGTGTGCCCTGGATTTATTGGTATTTTAGCCGGGCGTTGATCCGATACCCGGGTTGCAGAGGGCGCATAGTAGCCGCTATAAGCCTTGGTCATCAATCAATTGGAATCGCCTATTCTAAGCGACAGTGGAATGGCTTGTGTCGCCCGAAAGCCACGAAACTCATCAGTAACCTATAGATGAAAAATGTTCTTTAAATCACATGGTGGCACTGATGGTCGTTTGCTGCCCCCATTGCAGACACTTAATCAGTGACCGAAAACGACAAGAGCTGCGACTAACCGGCCCTCAGCCTGGAGGAATAGTCGGTAGCAGAGCCGCTCGATATGAGTCTCTCAGCATGAATAAAATTCAATCTGAAGATAGGTGTTTGGGTTATTTACATCTCAATAGTAGATGGTTGCTGCTAGTTCATCCGACTCCCGTAGATGCACCCAGACCGGAAGTTTTAGAGGGGCTAGAACATTCCGATGCATCTCGGTTCTTTTTCTTTATTGCGGACATCATGAGCACTAAAAAGGTACGACATTAAAGGCGCCGGAAGGAAGGTTCGCCTGTTCGGCGATGGCCGCCAGAGCGAGCGTGCCCAGAGGCGTTTGACGGGGTGGTTTGGCAACAACCGCGCTGCCCGCGATCAACGCTGGCACGGCCTGGGCGATGATCGAACTCAGGGGGGACTGAGGACATCCGTCAATCATCAAAACCGACTTCGTGCTAGCTCGGTCGGGGCTGTTAGCAAGGACACTTCTCTGCTGAATATCCGATAGCACGGCTGTGATCTCTCCCCGAGCTTTATCCCAGCTACATCCAAGTTCAGATGACTGGATCAAGGCCAGGGCGTTCTGGCAGTTGCCGATCAGTTCCAGCCAGGCAGACAGGGCCAATTTGCGTTGTTCGGGCAACAACACCTGCCATCCCCCTTGAACCTGTTCTAATGCTTGGCGTTGTTCGTGTTCATCGAATATCGCCACCCGGGCCAATCCAGCATGGGTGTGGGGGTCACGAACGTTCACCTGAGTCTGGGAATTGATCCATAAGCCGCTGATATAGGCTTGGGATTTTAGTAACCGCTCGATAGGAATTTGCGAGTGAATTTTAATTTCTTGATTTTCTAACATAGGGACTCCATTGGGGTTTTTGTTGGAGAGCTGCAGCTGCTAGGAATCAATGCTTGGATACGCAGGTCGCGTATCTGTTGCTGCTCCTGCATCAGCCGTCGGTTAACGAGCGCTAGTTCTAGGTTGCCAAAAACGTTCCTCCGGTCGGAGACGGTATCTTCGATGCGAGGTCCGAATTCGGGTTACCAATGCTAGCGGCTATTCGTGGCTAGTCTCATCATGGTCAGAACACCTAACACTGAGCAGGTTGTTAATTAATGCGAGGGACGACGGTTGGTTTTCTTATTGATAGTAACCATCGCTGAACGCCTAGCTATGGGGGCCGGGAAGCAGCCCCTACCGTGTGAGTCCCCACTCGGTATGGGGCGTGACTCCCCGCAGCTGTGGCTAGGCGTTAGGCCAGTTCTAGCAGTACGGTAATGGCCACCGTAAAGATGGCGCAGTCGACACTTTGACTGCTCTGCATATCGGTCAATACTGACTGCCAACGATTTATGAAGCCACTGTGCTTTTCCAGCCACGCATCGATGGCCGCCTTCGGAGGGTGATCCGGGTTGGTGCCTCGCAGGGCACTGATAGTCAGCGCCCGTTGCTGGGCATCGAGATCGTCACGGTAGCTGTTACGGGCCAACGCCTGCCAATGACTAGTGGCCTGATAAGTCTGTATCTGACGGTCCAGCCAAGGCAGGTTGAGGTGTTCGCCGAGCTTAAAATAGAGTGGCGACACTTCACCCACCTCACGTTTTAGCTCCGCCGCTACTTCGATAATATCTAGCAACCAGTAGAGCCCTTCGCTGGCCGCGGTGTAGGCCGATAGTTGCTCAGGCACGCCTAGCTCGGTGTAGCGCTGGAATTTAGCCTGCCAAAGATCCTGCGACGGGATGCTTTGTCGCAACCGACTCAGAGTGGAAACAGTTTGTTCGATGCCTTGCTGGTATGCGTTGATGCAGGCACGGATATCCAGGTTATTACGGCGTCTGCGCAATAACCACCAGCTAGCCCGGGTTTGTAGCTGGATCAGTTCTTTCATCATCGCGCGCTGGATCTCAGCGGGCACCTGATAATCGAGCGACTCGATGGCGCTCCAGCGGGCGTCGATGCCGTAAACTTCGCGTGCTATCAGGTAAGCCGCAGCGATCTGAGCGTGATCAGCACCTGTGGCTAGGCGCAGATGGTGCACATAGGTGATGCCCATCCGGTTAACCAGGTCGTTGGCGATCTGGGTCGCGGTAATTTCTCGGCGTAAACGGTGATTACGCACCGCATCCGGGAAGATTTCGAGCAACTTCGCCGGGAAGGCGCTGTTCATCTCGCGAGCCAGATAGGGATCGTCGGTGATCCAGGAGTTGATCAGCGTCTGTTTCAGTTCGATCTTGGTGTAGCCGATCAGCACAGACAACTCGGGGCGGGTCAGACCGTCGCCGCGCTCACGCCGCTCGAGTAGTTGCTGACGGCTCGGCAGGAACTCGAGCTCGCGGTTGAGCTTGCCGCTGGCTTCCATGCTATCGATCAGGTGGATGTATTCATCGATCGACTTGCGTGCATGGCTCTCCGCGATACTCAGGGCCTGAACCTGACGATAGTTGTTCTTCAATACCAGCTGGGAAACCTGGCCGGTCATCTGACGCAGCAATTGATTGCGCTGTACCAGCGTGATAGTGCCTTGCGTCACTTGCTCGTTCAGTAGGATCTTAATATTGACCTCGTGGTCGGAGCAGTCAACGCCACCGGCATTATCGATAAAGTCGGTATTAGAGGCGCCGCCCTGTAGGCCGAATTCGATCCTGCCTAACTGGGTGAAACCTAGGTTGCCACCCTCACCGAGCACTTTGCAACGCAGCTCGTTGCCGTTGACGCGTAGGTTGTCGTTGGTCTTGTCACCGACATCGCTGTGGGTCTCATTGGAGGCTTTGACGTAGGTGCCGATACCGCCATTCCAGAGCATATCAACAGGCGCTTTGAGCAGAGCATTGATCAATGCATCGGGGGCCAGTCGGTCTGCATCGATGGCGAAGCGGCGCTTCATCTCGGCGGTCAGGCTGATCGATTTGGCTCGACGCGAAAAGATGCCGCCGCCCTGGGAGATTAGTTCGTTGGCGTAGTCGCTCCAGTTGGAGCGTGGCAGTTCAAACAATCGTTTGCGCTCGGCAAAGCTGGCTGCACAATCTGGGTTAGGATCGATAAAGATATGTTGATGGTTGAAGGCAGCCACCAACTGAATCGATTCGGATAGCAGCATGCCGTTGCCAAACACGTCGCCCGCCATATCGCCGATGCCAACAACTGTGAAAGCGTGCGTCTGGGTATTCAGGTCACGCTCGCGGAAGTGGCGTTTGACCGATTCCCAAGCGCCTCTGGCGGTGATGCCCATCTTCTTATGGTCGTAGCCTTCACTGCCGCCCGAGGCGAACGCGTCGCCAAGCCAGAAACCGTACTCCTCGGCGATCGCGTTGGCGATATCGGAGAAGGTAGCGGTGCCTTTGTCGGCCGCGACCACTAAATAGGGGTCATCAGAATCGTGAACGACTACGCCACGGGGCGGGGTGATTGTGCCATCGACAAGGTTGTCGGTGATATCGAGCAGGCCACGGATATAGATCTGGTAGCAAGCGATCCCTTCTGCCTGGACCTGCTCGCGATCACCATTGACGGGTAACTGCTTGGCGATAAAGCAACCTTTGGCACCCATCGGTACGATCACCGAATTTTTAACTTGTTGAGCCTTAACCAGCCCTAACACTTCGGTGCGATAGTCCTCCATTCGGTCAGACCAACGCAGACCGCCGCGCGCCACTTTACCGGCTCTTAAATGGACCCCCTCGACTCGCGGTGAGTAGATGAATACCTCGTATTTTAGTCGGGGTAGGGGCAGGTCACTGATCGCCTCAGGGTCGAGCTTGAAGGCGAAGTAGGCTTTTAGGTTGCCGCTACTGTCCTGCTGGTAGAAGTTGGTGCGCAGGGTGGCGTTTATCAGTTCCCGGTAACGATTGAGAATTTTATCTTCGTCGAGACTTTCGACCGCCTCAAGCGCCTCGCGAATTTCCGCCTCCAGTGCACGAGTAGAAGTGACGTCTTGCTGATCCGCAGGGTCGAATCTGATTTGAAACATCGCCACTAGCATGCGGGTGATGGCTATGTGTTTGGTCAGTGATTCGGCGATAAACGGCTGACTAAAACCAAACCTGCTCTGGCGAAAATAGCGCGCGTAGGCGCGCAGCATGGCCACTTCGCGCCAGCCCAGTCCTGCCTTCATGACCAGTTTGTTAAAGGGATCGTTTTCCGCTTGATTGTGCCAAGTGCTGATAAACGCTTGCTGAAACAACTGGTGTAATCCGTCCGCATCCAGCGCTAACGAAGAGGGGTTCTGCAGATAATCGTAGTCTTGATCGTGAAACGCCAGGGTGTAGTCATGGATCCAGAAACTTTGCCCATCGGCTCGATTGATCGCGTAGGGGTGCTCACCAACTATCTTCATCCCCAGGTTTTCCAAAATAGGGACGACGTCGGACAGCACCAGTGAGTCTTGGGTGGTGTAGAGCTTGAAATGTAATCGTCCTGGAGTTTGATCGGTAGAGTCCGAGAAACCACAGCTAATAGCATCCTGACCACTGAGTTGATCCAATAGATCAATGTCTTGCTGCGCGGTGGCGGTCGAGAAATGGTCACGGTAGGTGCTTGGAAACGCGCCGCGGTAGGCCCGAGCGCCATCGCCTAGCGACTGTTCCCATGGTGGTGTTTTAACTTGACTAGCTTGTTGGCGTTCGATAAAGCGCCAACAGCTAAGTAAATTTTCATATATGTCTTCTAGATTTGTATCACCTAGTGACTCGGTTAGTCTGTCGGCCTGGTAGTCACGAGCAAAGGCGACTAGTAAATCGACCTGATGGGCAGGTTGGCGTTGCCGAATTAGTTCGGCGAGTTGATCCAATACCTGTTTTGTTTTTAGTTGACGGGGATCGAACATGATAAGGCTCCGGGTTCTGGCGACCTGATTTTATAATTGAGAGCATAAAAGTTGGCAGTAAAACGCTAGTGCCAGAAACGCATTCAAAGACGGCCGACAGGGTACCGGCCGTAGTGCTTGGGTTAGCCGATCACAGTAGCGCAGCGAAGGTTTTATCCAGCTGCTGCATGCTCTCTTCGATCAACGCATCGGTGATGGTCAGTGCCGGTAAGAAGCGGATCACATTGCCACGAATGCCACACGACAACAGGATAAGACCGTTGCGTGCTGCTTCTGTGACGATCGCCTTGGTCAGCACGGCGTCTGGGCGGTTTACGTCGCCCTCATTAACCAGTTCCATCGCGATCATGGCACCCAGATTGCGGACGTTACCGATCTTGTGCGGGTACTTATTTTGCAGCGTCTTGAGGCTCTCAACAATACGGGCACCGACTTCGGTCGCGCGTTGGCATAGCTGCTCCTCTTCAATCACATCCAGTACCGCCAACGCCGCGACGCAACCTAATGGCGAACCGCCGTAAGTGCCGCCCAGTCCACCGGGCAGCGGTGCGTCCATGATCTCGGCCTTGCCGACCACAGCTGCAATCGGGAAACCACCGGCGATCCCTTTGGCCATGGTCAGCAGGTCCGGTTCGATGCCGGCGTACTCGCAGGCGAACATCTTGCCGGTACGGCCGAAACCGGTCTGGATTTCATCGGCGATTAGGACGATACCGTGCTGATCGCACAGTGCACGCAGTGCCTGCATAAACTCGGCGGGAGCCTGATAGAAACCGCCTTCACCCTGAACTGGCTCGATGATGATCGCCGCTACTCGGCCTGGTTCGATGTCGCAAGTGAACAGGTTGTTCAGCGCCGTCAGTGACTGCTCGACCGAGACACCGTGGTAGGCGTTTGGGAACGGGGCATGGTAGATCTCGCCAGGGAACGGGCCGAAGCCAGATTTGTAAGGTGCCACTTTGCCGGTCAACCCCATGGTCATGTTGGTGCGGCCGTGGAAACCGCCGTTGAAGGCGATTACGCCAGAACGGCCGGTATGGGCCCGGGCGATCTTGACACAGTTCTCAACGGCTTCGGCACCGGTCGTGACGAAGATAGTCTTTTTCGGCGTATCGCCAGGCGCGACCGCGTTCAACTTCTCGGCCAGTTCAACGGCTGAAACGTAAGGGGTCACCATGACGCAGGTATGGCTGAACTTTTCCAGCTGCGCCTGTACTGCTGCCCGCACCTTGGGGTGGTTGTGGCCGGTATTGACCACGGCGATGCCGCTACCCAGGTCAATATAGCGGTTGCCTTCGATATCCCACAGCTCAGCGTTGCTGGCCTTTTCAATATAAGCGTGGGTCAGGGTGCCTTGACCACGGGCAAAAGCGGCTTCTTTACGTTGTTTCAATGATGCGTTGTTCATAGGGGGTTCCTCGAATTCGTTTTTTTTGTTTTGAAAGTGAACCAGCCGGTTTTAACCTGCTGTTAGTTGATGCCGCCCATGCATAGATACTTAATCTCGACGAA
This sequence comes from uncultured Neptunomonas sp., assembly GCA_963974645.1. Classification (GTDB taxonomy): domain Bacteria; phylum Pseudomonadota; class Gammaproteobacteria; order Pseudomonadales; family Balneatricaceae; genus Motiliproteus. Next base: position 13,123 of record CAXBEA010000054.1, read on the forward strand.
GTCTTCGATGCCGTACTTGGAACCCTCGCGGCCAATACCGGACTCTTTGATGCCGCCAAACGGTGCGACCTCAGTCGAAATGATGCCTTCGTTGATACCGACCATGCCGTACTCCAGCTGCTCGCCGACACGCCAGACCCGACCGATATCACGGGCGTAGAAGTACGCAGCGAGGCCGAATGGGGTGTCGTTGGCGATGCGTACGGCTTCAACTTCATCATTGAACCGGAACACAGTGGCGACCGGACCGAAGATCTCTTCGTTGGCGATCTCCATCTCTGGAGTAACATCGGTCAGGATGGTGGGGGCGTAGAAGTTTTCGCTCAGATCATCGGTTTCACCCTGAAAAACCAGCTGTGCACCTTCCTTGACTGCGTTGGAGACAAGCCGTTTAACCTTATTCACCGCCTTGGCGTTGATCAGCGGGCCGGTGGTGATTCCTTCGCCGAAGCCGTCGCCGAGTTGCAGCGCTTTGACGGCGGTATTGAGTTTGGCTACGAAAGTATCGTGGACCGCATTCTGAACCAGAATGCGGTTGGTGCAGACACAGGTCTGACCGGCGTTGCGGAACTTTGAGGCCATGACACCGGCCACTGCCGCATCCAGATTTGCATCATCAAAGACGATAAAGGGCGCATTGCCGCCCAGCTCCAACGACACCTTCTTAACGGTATCGGCGCACTGACGCATCAGCAGCTTACCAACCGGGGTCGAACCGGTGAACGACAGCTTGCGAACCCGGCTGTCATCGCACAGGGTCTTGCCGACGGTCGGAGAATCCATCGTGGTGATGACATTGAACACGCCCGCCGGAATACCTGCTTGAACGCTCAACTCGGCCAGCGCCAGCGCCGATAACGGAGTATCTTCGCCAGGTTTGACCACAACGGTACAGCCTGCAGCCAGTGCCGGTGCCACCTTGCGGGTGATCATGGCAATCGGAAAGTTCCACGGGGTTATTGCGGCAACGACACCGATCGGTTGCTTGATGGTGATGATCCGTTTATCGGGACCGTGGGCCGGAATCACGTCGCCGTAGACCCGCTTGGCTTCTTCGGCGAACCATTCGATAAAAGAAGCGCCATAAGCGACTTCGCCTTTGGCCTCAGCCAGTGGTTTTCCCTGTTCGGTGGTCAGGATACGGGCAAGATCGTCCTGATTAGCCAGGATCAGGTCATACCAGGCGCGCAGGCGGTTAGCGCGTTCCTTGGCGGTCAGAGCGCTCCAGGCAGGAAGCGCCTGGTGGGCAGCATCGATCGCAGCGAGTGTCTCGGTCGCACCCATGTTGGGGACCTCGGCGATCAGCTCGAGGTTGCTGGGGTTGGTTACCCCAAAACGCTTTCCGCTAGCCGCGTCACTCCACTCGCCGTTGATAAAAGCTTGCTGCTTGAGTAAGGCGCTGTTGTTGAGAGTTAGAGTCATAGGGTGCCTACCGTTTTGGGGGTTTAAATAAAGTGTTGTTGTACTGTTGCGATAATCTCTTGGGTTGTGCCAGTCATATATAACGAGTCAGGGGGCAGCTTCGTAGCTCCTAATAGCGGATTGATCCAGAAAATGGGTCGTCCCGAGGCGGCCAACCTTAGTCCAGCTGTAGATATGTAAATGGCACGAATGCAAACAATCGCTGCATTCGTCCATTTACTTTCATCTTCGATTTGTATTTAGACGACCAAGAACAATAGGGTCGCAATAGCTGCTGCGATAAGCGTATAGGGGAGCTGAGTCAGTGCATGGTTCATAGGGGTAATGCCACAGGCCTTGGCAGACAGTACGGTTGAGTCGCCGTAAAAACACGCGTGTGAGCCAAATGCAGATGCTGAGATCATTGCACCAACGACTACTGGGATGTTCGCGTCCAGAGTCATAGCCAGGGGCATGATAATCGGCATACCGACTACGAAGATGCCCCAGAAAGATGCAGTGGCAAATGCCAAACCGGCCATGGTGATAAATACGGCAGCAGGGAGGTAATCTGCTGTCATAAAGCTAGAGGCCGCTTCAATCACGTACTGGGTGGTCCCTAGCGAATCATTGACTTCAGCCAGCATGAACCCGCAGAACAGTGTACCCAGCGGGGCAATCATTCCGACAAACCCTTTGAGTACGGCATCGAACATGTCGAGCAACGGTAACAAACGTTGTATAAGGTAGAACCCCAGTGTAATAAAAATTGCAGCCATAGCACCGGACATAATGTCTAGGCCGAAGTACCAGGTGAAGAAAATCAACGCACCGATGGGGATGAAGAAATTCCACATATGGCTTTCTGTGGCAACGCTTTCTGGCTCAAGATTGGCGCTGGCATCTTCTTTGGCGAGGACCACTCCCGTCTGCTCGGCGCGCTCCTCGGCTTCGCGCATCTTACCCAGTAGAGGGATGTTTTTGTTGATGGCTAAAATTACAACAACCAGACAGACCCATGCATAGAACATGTAAGGAATAGACTGGATGAATAAATCCATGCCTTGACCTTCAGCCGCAACATTGTTCTCCTCTAGCAGACCGGAGAAAAATACTGCCCATGTTGAGAAGGGCAAAAGGATACAGACAGGTGCTGCGGTTGAGTCGACAACATAAGCCAGGAATTCACGTGAAGTCTTGACCTTGTCGGTGGCCTTACGCATGGATGAGCCGATGGTTAATGCATTGAGGTAATCATCGATAAAAATTAATAACCCTAACCCCATTGTAGAAAACAGGGTTCCTTTTTTTGTGCTGACTTTCTTGGAGATCCAGCTACCGAAAGCTTCTGCACCACCAGCCACGGTAATCAGCGAGATCATACTCCCCATTAAACCGCAGGCGATAAAGATCCAGGCTACTGTTTCATTCATGAAAACCGAAAGAAAATTGCTTCCCAATGCCGGGATGAAACCATCTAATGACTTGGTCATCAGCAGGCCAATGAGAACACCTACGAACAACGATTCAATGGTTCGTTTGGTATACAGCGCCATGATGACGACGATAATGGTGGGGAACAGGCTTAGTATGCCGAACTCGCCACCGACGGCACCTATGTTGAGGTAACTAAATAGGGCGACGGCGGCAACAGCGATGCAAAACACCAATATAGGCATTTTTAACGTTGGTTTTATGTCGTGGAGTATTAAGGTTTCTGTTCGTTCGTTTAACATTATTATCACCTTCTCTTATTATTTTCATTCTAGCCAAGGGCTGCTGATTTTTAAGTAGGACTAACTCTCCGAGTGGGTAGTTGCTGGGTCATGCAGTGGATATTTCCACCGCCAAGTAGGATCTCTTTTGCGGCTATACCGATGATTCGCCTGCTCGGAAATTGTTGCTCTAGAATCGTCTTTACATCATCGTCGTAGGTAGGATCAAGCTGAGGAAAGACGACAACACTATTTCCTATGTAAAAGTTGATATAGGAACCGGCCATGCGCATACCAGCAGGTCGACCGTGACTTTCCTCGGTTAGATCAATGCCGCCAGCTTCATGCTCATTGATGTAGATAGGGTTGGGTTGTGGCAGCTTGATCACGTCAAGAGTTCGGCCTTTGGCATCGAGCGTATTCTCCAATACCTTTAGTGCTTGGCGGGATATTTCATATTGCGGGTCTTGAGGATCGTCGCACCAATGCAGAGTCACGACACCTGGGCGTAGATAACAGCAAATATTATCGACATGACCGTTGGTTTCATCATTAAAGGTGCCTAGGGGTAGCCAGATGATTTTCTCGACCGCTAATAGGTCCTTGAGATATTGTTCGATCTGCTCACGATTTAAATCAGGGTTACGGTTTGGATTCAGCAAGCATTCTTCGGTGGTGATCAGGGTTCCTTCACCGTCAACATGAATGGATCCGCCTTCCATTACCAATGGAGCTGCTATGCGAGGGGTATCGCTCAACGCGCAAATTTTACGGGCGACGCGATTATCTTTGTCCCAAGGAAAATATAGACCGCCGTTCAAACCACCCCAAGCATTGAATACCCAGTCGATGCCGGCTCGATTTCCCTGATCATCAATGACAAAGGTAGGCCCCACATCACGCATCCAGGCATCATTGGAGCTGATCTCGACGACATGAACCTCAGGGGGCAACATAGCTCTCGCGTTTTCGTATTGTTCATCGCTAACGCCGACGTAAAGAGGTTCGCTGCTGACGATGGCCTTTGCTATTTTGACGAAGGCTTGCTGCGCAGGCTTAGCCCCGAAACGCCAGACATCACTACGCTGTGGCCATAACATCCAACAAGCATCATGAGGCTCGAACTCACCTGGCATGCGGTATCCTGTAACAGTTGGGCTCAGAGATTTTTGCATTTATATATCACCTTGTTCTCAGATCGATATAGGCAGATTAGCCATTAATTAATGGATGCACCTGGGGCTATATTATGAAAGTGCGGAGGTAACTGTTGAATGCGATGAGTCACGTGTTTGATAGGGTTTAGCTGCTATGAGTTTCATACACATTGCCTTTTTATAATTATTGGAAGGAGTGATTATGATTTCTATCCTAGAATAATTGACTGTCAAGAACCTATATCCCAAAAGTGGTAGCCCTTAAAAAAGAGCCTGGATAATTGAGTTTGGGCTACGTTTACCGGGAGCAGTTTCTCTGTTTAATGATTGGAGGTGCAGTGTCATCATACTTTTAAAGTCTAAAAAACAAGGGGTAACTAACGCTCTACGCTGCTTTCTTGTATGCGTAGAAAACGTTTTTACTGCAAGCTGTTTTGCAGCCGTATTGCTCTTTAAGACTGCGATTGCTGCAGAACCTCTAACAACCATTCAGGTTGTTGCTGACCCCTATTGCCCGTATAACTGCGCGGTGGATGCCCCGCAAATTGGGTATGTTGTTGAGCTAATAAGATTGATTTACGAACCTACGGGCTACGTGGTTGCGTATCAGACCATCCCCTGGTCTCGGGCATTGCAAGCGGTAGAGCGGGGAACCTTTAGCGCAGCTATTGGAGCCAGTCGTGGTACGGGGAGTACGTTGGTATTACCCAAGCACTCTGTAGGCGTAATCAGGACTGGTTTTATCAAACGCAAAGGGGATCAATGGAGGTATATGGATCATAGCTCGCTCGTAGATGTCACCTTGGGAGTCGTTGCTAATTATGACTATGGACCCAAGATGAATGCTTACTTGAAAGATAATTCTGATAACACCAAGGTGCTACGGTTGCGAGGGGAGGATGCCGTCAAACGTAACCTTCTACTGCTTGAACGAGGTCGTATCGATACATTTTTGGAAGATTTCAATGTTGGCCTCTACATGGCTCGTAAGTTGGGAATCCAGCAGCATCTGTCCATGGATGACTTTTACGGTGATGCTTTACCTATCTACCTAGGCTTCTCGCCGGCAAGACCCGACGCTCAACATTTGGCGGATCTGTACGATGCCGGCATCCGTAAACTGCGCAATAACGGTCAACTGGACGTGCTGTTGAGTCGATATGGCCTGGCCGATTGGCAGTAGCCAGTAGCGGTAGGCCTGCTACCCCCTTTGATATATAGCTGTCCTGTCATCGCAATCCATACAATGGTTTGAGATAAACAAACTCAGCCTTCACTGTGGAGCACGCCGATGAAAAACTATAACGAATGGAGCCAGATGGCCGCTGCGTTATCACTCAAAACTCAGGCTTATATCGATGGTGGTTACCGTCCTGCTGCCGATGGCGCTACGCTGGATACCATCAACCCGGCGACCGAACAGGTCATCGCCGCAGTGGCTAGTTGTGGTGATATCGATGTTGAGTTGGCCGTATCAGCAGCTCGGCGTAGCTTTACCAGTGGATGCTGGTCACAACGAACGCCTGCCGATCGCAAGCGGGTGCTGCTTTGTTTTGCCGACCTGGTTGAGCATCACAGTGAGGAACTGGCGCTGCTGGATACGCTCGATATGGGCAAGCCCATTGCTGATAGTCTTGGCTTTGATCTGCCCTCAACCGTTGAGACCATTCGTTGGTCGGCAGAGTCGATAGATAAAGTCTACGGAGAAATAGCTCCAACCGGAGACGAGGCGCTCGCGTTGATCCAGCGCGAACCGATCGGTGTTGTTGCCGCCATTGTCCCCTGGAACTATCCATTGATGATGGCGTCCTGGAAGTTTGCACCGGCGTTGGCGGCGGGTAATAGTGTGATTCTTAAGCCATCAGAGAAATCACCGTTGAGTGCGTTGCGTTTGGCCGAACTGGCCACAGAAGCGGGAGTTCCGGATGGTGTCTTCAATGTGCTGCCCGGCTACGGTCATACCGTGGGTAAAGCGTTGGCACTGCACCTGGATGTGGATGTGCTCGCCTTTACCGGATCAACGGCCGTAGCCGGGCAATTAATGCAGTATGCCGGCCAGTCAAATTTGAAGCGGGTTTGGCTTGAAGCAGGCGGTAAATCTCCCTGTATCATCTTTGCTGATTGTAAGGATCTAGAGGCGGCTGCGGCGACTTCGGCATACGCTATCTTCTCAAATCAGGGTGAAGTCTGCATAGCGACCTCTCGGTTGTATGTTGAAGAGTCTATTCGTGAGCCCTTCATGAAACTGTTACTGCAGGAAGCGGCTAAATTTGTCCCGGGAGATCCGCTTGATCCTGCCACCAATATGGGACCTTTGGTCGATCGCCAGCAGTTAGATAGAGTTTGTGCGTATGTTGCTTCAGGAGCGGAGGAGGGGGCACGCCTGTTAGTAGGGGGGGAACCCACTTCGGTTCAGGGTAAAGGCTATTATCTATCGCCGACTATATTCGACCAGACCCATGAAACAATGAAAGTTGTTCGCGAGGAGATTTTCGGGCCTGTGTTGGCGGTTGATAGCTTTAGTTGTTGGCAAGAAGCAATCGATAAAGCCAATAACAGTGATTTTGGTTTGGGTGCTTCTGTCTGGACATCTAGTTTGAACAAGGCCCATCGAAGCAGTCGGGCACTTGAGGCAGGGATGGTCTGGGTTAATGGCTGGGCGGGTGGCAATTCAAGCACACCATTCGGAGGCGTTAAGCAGTCAGGTAATGGACGGGACAAGTCGCTGCATGCGCTGGATAAGTTCTCCGAGTTAAAGATGACATGGATCGCATTGGACGGGCTCGACTAACATTAAGTCGTCGTCTTAATTAGAAAACTGATAAGGCGCGACCGGGAGACCGGTAGCGCCGTTTATATATGAGAGGCTTGCACGGCCAAGTGATTGAGGAACTGCGAGAATAGCTGCGACTGGGTCGATATTTTTAATCGGGTATAGATATTTTTACGATGAACTTTGACGGTTCCAGGCGTGATACCCAGTGTCGAAGCGACCGATTTGCTAGAGTGACCCTGAAGAATTAAACCGATAATCTGCTGCTCCCGATCAGTTAACAGACCATCACCGAAGGTGTTAAATGCCATCTCAACCGGGCTGTTTTGGTTCAGTTTGTCGACATACTGGCTTGCCTGTAACCGCCAGAACTCTCTGCACAGGCTGCGGATCATCGGAAAAATGGAGTTAAGTACATTGCGTTCGCGGCGGGTCAGGGTTTCTAAACCCGACCAGCGACACAGAGAAATAATCAAGGTCACGTCGTTGGACAGGTCGATAAAAATTCCCACCTCATCTTCGACACTGGTTAATTTTCGATAATATTGTTGATAGTAGTCACTCTCCTGAAACGAATCTGGAGCCATTTCCACCAACCGATGGACGCCTGGAGTGATATCGTTCATCACCGCGGTGTAAAAGGGGTCGAGCACATAGACCCCTTTGATATAGGCATCGATCACATCTTTAGCGCGTTCGGGTGAATAGTTATCGTAGATTGAGATGGGAGCATGGCCTTTCTTGTAGGTCATGCAAATTACAGTCTGGAAGTTGACCACTTTAGCGAGGGTGTCACACAGCAGTTCCGTGAAATTATCCAGACGCAGCGAATCTGTTAGCAGGGCCAGGTCTTTATGCCAGTCGGCTACATCCTTGTGGTGAAGTCCGTCATATAGTCTCATAACATACCTAGCCTGTAGCGTTATCAGAGAGTTCTAGCTTCTGAGTTATTCAGCACTTAGCCATTTTTAGCATAGAATGTAGCAGGACATTGCATCCAGCTGCTAGATCTTCCTGCTTAGCATTTTCTGCTTCATTATGGCTGATGCCTTTTTCGCAGGGAACAAAGATCATGCTTGTTGGGGCGACTTTGGCTATATAGCCTGAGTCATGTCCGGCTCCACTGAACATCGGCATATACTCATAGCCTAATTCATCAACGGCCGCTTCAACGGTCGTTACGCAGTCTTTGGAAAAGCTGACGGCAGGCAGGTTCCATTCATCGCGGATCTCGGTGGTGAGCTCAAAGCGTGCCGCCTGTTGCTTGGCAATAGCTCGGAACTCACTATCCATTTTGTCCAATATAGCTTGGTCGGGATGGCGCAAGTCGACCGCTAATACCAGCGTTTCAGGAACGGTGTTACGTACGCCGGGAAGTGCTTTGATATCACCAAAGGTGACCCGTGCCCAAGGCGCGTGAGTTTCGGCTAATTGGTAAAGTTGATCGCAGATAGCGGTTAGGCCCATGAAGGGGTCGCGGCGTGTCTCCATCGGTGTCGGTCCTGCGTGCACCGGTTGGCCGTGGATGCTTAAGTCATACCAGCGCATACCCTGGATGCCAGATACTACGCCGATCTGTTTCTGCTCGGCTTCGAGTATCGGGCCCTGCTCGATATGGGCTTCGAAGGAGGCTTTGATGGCAGTGGGGCGATTGCTGTCACAGCCACTAAAACCTGTCAGTTGCAGCGCCTCCCCGACTGAAATACCTGCTTTGTCGGTGATTTTCAGGGTTTCATCCAGATCGAAGGTGTTACTGAATACACCGGATCCCATCATTGCCGGCGAAAAACGTGCGCCTTCTTCGTTGGTCCAGACAACCACATCCAGCGGGTGTTCGGTTTCAACCTGGTGGTCGTTTAGCGTTTCGATTACTTCCAACCCCGCCAGAACACCGTAAACACCGTCAAACTTACCCCCGGTGGGTTGAGTATCCAGATGGCTGCCGGTAATAACGGCAGGGAGGTCATTGTTGTGCCCAGGGCGGCGGGCAAAAATATTACCGATGGTATCCCAGCGAACGGTACAGCCGGCGGCTTCACACCATTGAATAAATAGTGCGCGGCCCTGTTGGTCAACTGAAGTCAGTGCCTGCCGATTGCACCCTCCTTTTTGGGATGCACCAATCTTGGCCATCTCCATTAATCGTTGCCAAAGCCGATCTTCGTCGACGCGAATGGTTTTTATTGTGTCCTGGCTCATTGGGCTACCTCGTCAAACAGCTATGTTGGATGGAAACGGATACTTTTCTCACATGAACTCATCAAGGGATATATGCCAAAAGGTATATCCCTTTAGGTAGATTTCGAAGCAGGTGGAAAGACTGATTAGATAGCCGTCACAACAAGAAAAGCTTGAATAACCAGACAATGATCGAGGTACTGCTATGACCACCACAAAAAACGCCGTATGGGAAATGGATAAAAACCACTTCATGCACCCCTATACCGACTACTCAACCTTTAAAGAGGAAGGCAGTCAGGTGATACAGCGGGCCGAAGGTGCCTATGTCGCAGATAGTGAAGGCAATGAATATCTCGATGGTATTGCTGGGCTGTGGTGTGTGAATATTGGGCACGGTCGCAAAGCCATGGCAGACACTATCGCCAAACAGGTGATGCAGATGCAGTACTACAATCCGTTCGGTCATTGCACCAACGAACCTGCGTCGAAGTTGGCCGCTAAACTAGCCGAGTTGGCACCGGGGAATCTGAATCATGTTTTTTATGGCTGCGGTGGATCGGTGGCCAACGATACTGCGGTACGGCTGATTCATCTCTACTTCAATATGAAAGGTCAGCACAGCAAGAAAAAGATCATCTCGCGGCTTGATGGATACCATGGTTCAACCTATCTGGCAGCGGGTCTGACTGGAATCATGGGCACCAAGCATAGCTTCGATTGCCCGGATGAGATGATCGAATATGTATCTGCTGCAAACATGTACCGTCGTCCGCGCGGTGCTGAAAATCTTAGCGAAGCAGCCTATTGCGATTTCCTCGCAGACGAGTTTGAGAACCGCATCCTTCAGTTGGGTCCGGAGAATGTTGCGGCGTTTATTGCCGAACCTATCATGGGCGCTGGCGGCGTGCTGGTTGCTCCTCAGGGTTATCACAAGCGCATTCATGAAGTCTGTAAACGCTATAACATGCTCTATATCGCCGACGAGGTAGTCACGGCTTTTGGCCGCCTGGGTGAGATGTTTGCCTCCGAGTCGATCTACGGCTGTACACCGGACATTATCTGCATCGCCAAAGGCTTGACCTCCGGTTACATCCCACTAGGCGCGACCCTGATCTCGGATGATATCTACGAGGTGATCAGTAAGCCCCAGTGTGACGGAGGTTTGCTGACCCATGGGTTTACCTACTCAGGCCATCCAGTAGCCTGTGCTGCCGCGCTGAAAAATATTGAAATCCTCGAGCAGGAAAAAATTTGCGACCATGTCAAAGAGGTCGGCCCTTACTTCTTTTCTCAAGCGCAGAAGCTGGCTGACCTACCGATAGTGGGTGATGTACGAGGGTCACACTTTATGATCGGCGTTGAGCTGGTTGCTGATAAAACCAGTAAGTGTTCGTTTGATGCCAGCGTTGGCATCACCAATCGGGTATTCAAACACTGCCAGGACCGCGGTGTGATTGTTCGCCCCGTGGGCAATGTAATTATTATTTCACCGCCGCTGGTTCTATCCAAAGAGCAGTGCGACACCATCATCGACGTGCTTGCCGAAAGCCTCAACGCGGTGATGGATGATCTTGACGCTTAACCAATTCTAATTCCTTCCAGCGGTTTGAGTACCGCTGGGGGTTTGTTCATCACATCTGCTGGGTGAGTACTTGGTCGTGTTAACGACCGAGTCAGCTTCGTTCGCCCAACTTTAGTGAAAAACTGCTTTACCCACTAAAAATAAGAAGGAAAAAACATGAAACGACTATTAATCTCAGCCGCAGTAGCCACTGTGATCAGTAGCCAGGTTTATGCTGCCGATGTATCAGGAACTGTTACCTTTGCTAACGATTACCGCTATCGGGGTAAATCTCAAACAGCGGGTGATACCGCTCTGCAAGGCAGCTTAGACCTGTCATTAGAGAACGGCATATTTGCAGGGATTTGGGGAAGTAATGTTGATTTCGGCGATGATGCTAACCTAGAGATCGATTGGTATGTTGGCTATGCTGGGAGCTTTACGGAAGAGCTGAGCTACGATGCCACACTCTACTATTACCAGTACCCCGGCTATCAAGCTGATGACATCGATTATGCAGAGGTTGCGTTTGGGTTGTATTACGGTGATTTCTCATTGGCCTATCAATATGCCGATGACGTGATTCAGCTATCAGAAGAAGGGCACTACCTTTCGCTTAACTATAGCAAGGCGATCACAGAGCAAATTAATATTGATATCCACGCCGGAAGAAGTTTTGGAGATTACTGGAAGCAGTTTGATATCGGTGAGTACTCTGATTTCTCCGTCGGAATCTCTGGCAGTGTTGCGGGAGTAGACCTGTCAGCGGCTTATCTATTTAACGATATCGATAGCGCAACTAAGGTAGACAGTGGTTTGTTCCGAAACGACAACACTGTATTGCTAACGGTGTCGCGCACCTTCTAAGTTCTGTTTAACTCAACCTCCTAACCGTTCCCCCCCCCTTCCGGTTAGGAGGTTTATCCAAATGTCAGTTCTCCTTCAGTGACCGATATAAAGCATGGATCGACCAGTCTTTCGTAGGCACTTGAATGTCTTTATCTTCATTTCGAAGAGCAACCAAATGTTTTTAAATTTGATCTAATAAGCGAGCGCTGTGTCGACCGGCAGACCTTAGTCTAAGAACTAATTCCATACTCGTAGCTCCGAGCTTGCCGAACAGGCTGATACATTAGTTCTCGGCAACGGAATCCGACCAAGCAGACATGATCTCTGTCATCCCCTGGTTTTTTCTTTTTACACGCGCAACAGCTGACGGACATGCAAAATTATAGGGGTAGACCGTCCTTGGAGCACGAGCCACCCTATATTCAGTGCTTAGAAGGTCGTGGACACTTTCAGGCAAAGAGTCGTCCACAATTACTGTATCGCCGCCGCTGACATCTATTCTTGGAGTATGAAAAGCCTCTTCTAGCGACATGCGATAGTCTGTTAAGAAAGAAGTGAGTTGCATCACGGCTGGAAAAATTTTCCGACCGCCAGCTGCACCTAAAGCAAACATATCCTCTCCAGTCTTAACGATCACAGGGCACATGTTACTCAAGCAGCGCTTTCCTGGTCCGATGGAGTTTGGACGACCCGGTTCAGGGTCAAACCACATAATCCCATTATTCATCAGGATACCTGCTGATGGGACCATGAGCCGTGATCCAAATACAGACAATAAGGTCTGTGTCACAGCAACCATGCTGCCATTAGAGTCAACGACCGAGAAATGTGTCGTGCAGGACTCTTTATTATCATCCTTGATATCTCCTACATTGCCCAATCTATACGAGTAAGCATGTTTAAGAGACCTTGCGTAAGCTGCGTATGTCTCAGGGCCTGGTTTGCTCTTGCTAATAGGAAGGTCTTCGAGATATTTCAAAGCCATGGACATCGCAGGCCCAGCGGTTAACTCTGGTGTCAGGAATACTTTGCTATCTTTGTATTCGACATCCAAGGTATTACTTAGGGTCGCGCGATACTCTTTCAGGTCTTCAACACTCAAAGATCCCCCTTCATTTTGTACATCTCTCGCCAGACTTTCAGCAATCGTACCCTCATAAAAAGAACGAGGGCCTGCATGAGCCAATTCTGTCAACATATCGGCCATCGTATCCATCGAACATCTTTCTTGCCGAAGTGCCGTCCATGCGGAACCTACAGGGAAGCCCTTAGAAGTCAGAAAGGTCTTCTTTGACTTGGGGAAGCGAGATAGCGCCTCTGCAGCGGGTGAGATCATTAACTGGGCATACCAGTCGACCAGTAGTCCATCTCTTGCTAACCCAATGGACGGTTTTAGAAGGTCAGCCCAGCACTTTGTCCCATATGTTTCATGGGCAAGACGCATACCCTCTACTTGGCCAGGCACGGCAACAGCACCGCCTCCAACGACATTTCGGTCATCAACGACTGAAGGCCACGGAAACAGATCCGAAGAAATACCAGAACCAGACAACGGGTAGGTTGCTGGGTCGAGGTGTTTGGGAGAACACATCCCGAAGTTGACGACTTTGGCCTGGCTTTCATGTGCCATTTTTAGGACCATATAACCACCACCGCCGGGACCGCTCATCCAAGGTTCAACAACCCCTAGTGCAAATGACGTTGCAATGGCCGCATCGATAGCATTTCCCCCACCTGAAAGGATCTTTGCTCCAGCTTCAGATGCGAGGCGATGCTGTGAAGAAACGACACCCTTGTCTGTTTCCACAACTGTTTTTCGAGTAACTTGAGCTTTACTGAAACTTGTCATCTACTTTCCTCGCAAAATAAATATGTGTCTAGGCGAGGGAAGGTGCGACCAACTCACTTCTTTCCGCTCAGTAAGCCTAAAATAGTTCCGTCAGTCCGTCAGTCCGTCAGTAATTTCTGACCATTTACTCCCGTCTAAATATCCATTTCAGACTCGAATGGCACTAACTTAAGTGTGTTTAGCATCGTGTTTATCTCAGAGAGCAGCCTC
>CAXBEA010000055.1:0-25970 GCA_963974645.1 uncultured Neptunomonas sp.
GTACGTACGGTGGTGTGAGAGGACGGCGGGAGTAATCCCGCCTCCTACTCGATGTTATGTATGAGTTAGTTGTTGATATGCGCTTACCGTTGCCACTATCCCTTGAACACCTTGATGACAAGACACTATAGCGCCGTGGGAGCCTGCCTGCAGGCGATCTCTTAGCCGTTGCTGCGCTAAAAAATGGCAAGATCGCCGGGAGCCCAGCTCCCACAAGACCCCGCCTGATCTGCGTCCACTACCTGCACCTAGTCAGGGCTGTAGCCCTTCTGGACGAGTTCCCCAACAACTAATTGGGACATCACCTTTTTTACCTCTCAACCCCAAGCGTTTCTGTTCTACCTTTAACCAGCATGCTGCAGCTGATATAGCGCCCGGATCTCATCGGCCCAGATCGACGAGTCGATCGTCTCCAGCACCATAGGGATACCATTAAAGCGCGGGTCACGCATAATGAATTCAAAACAGTCCCAGCCGATATACCCCTGCCCCAGACTCTGATGACGATCGACCCGGGTAGCGAAATCCACCTTAGCATCGTTCAGATGCATCGCCCGCAGGTACTCAAAGCCAACGACCCGGTCAAATTCGGCAAACGTTTGTTCGCAGGCAACTAAACCACGCAGATCGTAGCCGGCGACAAAGGTGTGGCAGGTATCGATGCAAACGCCGACCCGGGACCTGTCCTCCACCCCGTCGATAATCTGCGCCAGATGCTCAAATCTATAACCCAGATTACTGCCCTGACCTGCGGTATTTTCAATCACTGCGGTCACCCCCTTGGTCGCATCCAGAGCAAGATTGATCGACTCGGCCACCCGATCCAGACAGTCGCTCTCACTGAGCAGTTTCAGATGACTGCCTGGATGGAAGTTGAGCAGCGTCAACCCCAGCTGCTGGCAGCGTTGCAGCTCGTCGATAAAGGCAGTACGCGATTTCTGCAGCGGCTCGGGTTCCGGATGGCCTAGATTGATCAGATAAGAATCGTGTGGCAAGATCTGTCCGGGCAGATAGCCATGCTGCTCACAGTTGCTTTTAAACGCCTCTATGCTTTTTTCCGTCAATGGCTTGGCATCCCAGCGGCGCTGATTTTTGGTAAACAGCGCAAAGGCTTTAGCACCGATCGCCTGCGCATTAAGGGGCGCGTTTTCCACCCCTCCAGACGCGCTCACATGGGCTCCGACAAACTTCATGATCTGACCTCCTAAGATTCAAGCCCGCCATTATACCGATAGAGAACCTGCTGCAATCAGGATCTGAGCTGATCTGTAGCAATTATCAATCGATGGCCTGCCAGACACCCTGACGCTGCATGGGTTCTGTGCTATACAGGGGCTCCTGAACCGAGGCCGCGTCCTCACTTACACCTCTCCCTAGCCTTATATAGAGACCGACAGAGCCGAGGAAAATCATGGATATAGGTACAATTATTTTTCTAGTGCTGATCGTCGCAACGATCTTCTACGTGATATCGATCTACAACCGGCTGGTCACGCTCAAGCAGCGCTACCTGAACGCATTCAGCCAGATTGAGGTGCAACTCAAGCGCCGCTACGACCTAATCCCCAATCTGGTCGAAACTGCCAAAGCGTATATGGCGCATGAGAGAGAAACCTTAGAGGCGGTTACCCAGGCACGTAATGAGGCTTCAAGCCTGCTAAAAGGTGCGGCGGCCGATCCCGCCAGCGCCAACTCTATCGGCAAACTCGCCGGGGCTGAGGGAACGCTGCACTCAGCACTGGGAAAACTTAATCTGGTGATGGAAGATTACCCCGAGCTTAAAGCCAACGAAAATATGATCCAGCTTACCGAAGAACTTTCCAGTACCGAAAACCGGGTAGCCTTCGCTCGCCAGGCATTTAACGACGCTGTCACTAGCTACAACATCTTTCGCCGCAGCTTTCCACCGACCTTCTTCGCCCCTACCTTCGGTCATAAGCAAGATGCGACACTGCTGGAGTTTGCAGACAGCGCCGAGATTCAGATAGCCCCAAAAGTTAGTTTCTAAGCGGTTTCAGAGCGAGGAACAATGGTTGATTTCTTCTCACAACAGGATCAGGCGCGCCGTAATACCAGCCTGTTGGTGGCACTGTTTCTACTCGCAGTCGCAGCCCTGATCGGTATCACCAACCTGCTGGTGATGCTGACCCTCTGGGGTTTAAGTAGTCCGTTCGACGGTAGCGTAGCCACCCTGGTCTATCAGGGCCCTAGGTCGTTGATGGCGCAGTTTGATTGGACGCGCTTCGGCCAGATCAGCCTGGCTGTCAGTGCTGTCGTGTTCTGCGCTATCGGCTACAAATGGCAACAACTAGCGGGAGGGGGTAAAGCGGTTGCCGAAGCACTCGGGGGTCAACGCATTCTCCCCAACACCGACAATGGCGAACAACAACAGGCGCTGAACGTTGTCGAGGAGATGGCAATCGCCTCGGGAATGCCGGTACCGGCGGTTTATCTGCTGTCGCATGAGTTCGGCATCAACGCCTTTGCTGCAGGCATCACCCCTGCCGATGCTGTGATAGGGCTGACTCAGGGCTGTATCGAACGTTTTAATCGACCGCAGCTGCAAGGGGTAGTTGCTCATGAATTCAGCCATATTCTCAACGGTGATATGCGCCTTAATCTACGCCTGATAGCGATCCTGAATGGCATCGTTTTTATCGGCTCACTCGGTAGATTGCTGCTACGTTTCGGCCCACGAGGTCGACGACGCTCGGGCAAAAGTTCCAGCGCGTATTTGGGATTATTGGGTCTGGGACTAGGGTTAATACTGATCGGCTGGTTGGGTACCCTGTTTGGAAACCTGATCAAGGCATCGGTCAGTCGCCAACGTGAGTTCCTGGCTGACGCCTCGGCGATTCAGTTTACCCGCAACCCTCAGGGAATCGCCGATGCGTTCAAAGTGATCGGCGGTCATCAATACGGTAGCGAACTGCTCAATCCTGCCAGCGCCGAGGTCAGGCATCTATTTTTTGGTCAGTCATTCAAAAGCCTCAACGCCTTTAAGAGCCTAAGTGGACTTTTTGCCACCCATCCCCCGCTGCTAGACCGTATCTTACGGATTGAACCCAACTGGGATGGCAGCTATATCTATCCGAAACCCAGCGAAGTAAAGGTGCAGCAACAACTAGAATTGGAGCGCAAACAGCAGCGGCGCCAACAACGCCTTGACGCCATACAACTGGGTGTCGTTCTGGCGGAAGGCCCCAGCGATCTACTTGCTACCCAGTCGCCGTCATTAGAAGCCATTCGCGATGGCATTGATGAACTACCCGCCAACCTTTATGCTCAAGCCCATGAACCCCTGGGCGCGATGGCATTGGTACTCTGCCTGCTACTGAGCGAACGTGAGACCATCCGTAGCAAACAGCTGCTACGGATCCAGCAGATGTCCATCAAGGGACTGGTAGAGCTGTGCAGGGAACTTCAATTGGAGATCCAGCGACTACCTCGCGCGCAACTACTGCCTCTGGTCCAGCTCTGTCTGCCTGCGCTCAAATGCATGTCGACCGAGCAGTACCTGCCCTTCAAAAAAGCACTGCTCCTGGTGATTCGAGCGGACCAGCATACCGACCTATTCGAGTGGTGCCTGTTCCAGGTCGTTCAGCACTATCTTGCACCTGAGTTTGAAACACATCGAAGCCGCACCGGCACACACACGCAACCACAGCAGGTCAGTAGCGAGTACCAGCTAGTGATGTCACTGCTGGCACACCAAGGTCACACACTAGAGGAGGACGCAGAGAAGGCGTTTAACCGAGGCGTAGGCAGCATCGGTCTTTATAACCTGAGACTGCTGCCAAAATCTGAGTGTGAGCTGCAAGCTTTTATTAAAGCGGTTAACCTGCTTGGCAGCAGCAAACCGCTGCTGAAATCTCGCTTACTGAATGGCTTTGTTCACTGCGTCAAACAAGACAAGCAAATCACCCCAATTGAGTGTGAAATCATCTCGAGTATTGCAGCGATCATGGACAGCCCCTTGCCCAGCCTAACCCTGGCTTAACGATTGGCCAGTCGTTCATTCTCCAAGGCACCGGCAGTGACATCTGCGTACAGACCTACCACCTGTGCAAAGAGGGCCTGGCAGCGCGGATGGTTCTTAGTAATCTGACGCATGTAACGGATATCACGAATCACTCGCTCTAGATAGAGCAGATCAAACTCGCCCAATCGCTCGCCATTGATCACCCGCTTTTTTAACGATAGCACCCGTGGCAAGCGGGTGTGATTAAAGCGGTTAATTACAGCTGAGATAGTGCCCTGCAAATCTGCATCATTGTTCATCAATCGGTGTCCGTTAAGGTCTAAATGTCTGGTTAATTATTCCTGACAGTCAGCAGCACTCTCAATAGTTGTTTGCGATTTTATCGCGCCATTTTCGATAGCTGTTCGAGAATACTATTCCCGAATTGCTATTCGGGAATAGTATTCTCGATTAAGAGCCTACAGCGCTCTTCAGACCAGAAATCAGCCGTATAATACGCTTCAACTTGGACCCTGTTAAGCCCAGATATAGGGATTACGGGCCCTAAACTTCGCGTAAAGAAGGTGGGGAGGGGATGGTAAAAACTCGCTGACCTAAAATCTTACCCCGGAGATCAAAAATACGCCAGCGATCGGCACTGTCGTCCCAACCGCTGCCAGCGTGGCGCAACGTTAGCCTAAACGGCCACTGCGACCCTGACGCAGAGCAACAGAAGTAACTATTTCAACCTCACTTAGCTGTAAGACCGAGCAAAACAAACCATGAAGCCAACGCAACTGTCGAGAATAAGATTTCCATCCGTGCAAACCTATCATGGGCCTGTATTTAGCCCGTTTTGAGCCAGGATGATCTGCTGTTCTTTCCACTGTCTGTGGGCACAGATCTCGCGGATAACTTCGTCTATATCATCGGTAAGCGTAATAATATTCAAGTCCTCCGGGGAGATCAGACCCTGCTTAAGCGGCCCTGATTTTAGCCAGTCGACAAGCCCCTGCCAAAAATCGGTACCAAAGAGTATCAGCGGCAGTGGATATATTTTCAGTGTTTGCATCAGCGTCAGCGCTTCAAAAAACTCATCCAGGGTACCGTAGCCTCCGGGCATGCAAACATAACCCACCGAATATTTGACAAACATCGCCTTGCGAGCGAAGAAATAACGGAAGTTGAGAGAGCGATTTTGATAGGGATTAGGGTGCTGTTCCATCGGTAATTGAATATTCAGCCCTACCGACAGGGTTCCGGCATCATGAGCCCCCTTATTGCCCGCTTCCATAATCCCTGGACCACCCCCGGTAATGATAGTGAACCCCTCTTCTGCTAGCCGTTTCGACAATGCAACCGTCTGTTGGTAATAGGGGCAGTCGGGTTTAATCCGGGCAGAACCAAAGATAGAGACCGCAAAACCTAAATCAGAAAGTTTGTCATAGCCCTCGGTAAACTCAGCCAGAATACGAAACAGACGCCAGGTTTCTTCACCCTTAAGGTCTTGAATCATAGCAAAATATCACCTTTTATTATGAGAGATCCCAATACCCCAGCTGTTTAGATTATAGCCACGGCTGGATCAATGATGGAACTAGAGTTATCTCAGTGAGGTGTATAAGCACTTACAGCCCGTCATTAGTCTGCTAAAGTGCGCTCCAGCAATCCTGAGTATGGGTTTACAGCGAATAGAGATACATTATGGCAGGTAATTTCAAGCGTGGTCGTGGAAAGGCACCCGCACCAAAACTGATCGGCAGAGGCGTTTTAGAATCCGTCGAGACCGAAGGGCCCTTCAATGAATGGGTCGGCATGCCGCCTTACTACATGCACCAACTCCACATCGAAGGTGAACAGTATAGCTACCTGTCGGGCGATAAAGATCTAGAGATCGAACCGGGCAAAAAAGTGACTTTCCGCTACAAAATATTCAAAGAAAAGAAGATGATCGACAAACGTTCACTGGGTGTCGTTATAGACCCTAGCGAATTGGTCTAAATCGCTACCAACAGCAATCTCATAAAAATGATGTCGTTTGGACATTTTTTTATCCCGCTTAAGCCCTTGGTGAAGAAACAGATGCAGCCCGCTCAAGCTGAAAAACAGCAACCCCAGCAGCAGTGGTAGCTGTTGGGGGTTCAGCAGCTCCAATGCCAGTAGATCCAGACTGCGGCTACGCAGTTCCAGTTGCCGTTACTGTGTTCTTAATTCCAATTTCAACGCAGTTGGCAGCTTAGTCTCCGCCGCAGCTTTTTTGGCAATAGAAAATAACTCTTCTGGAAGATGCTGGCTGATCACCAGATCAGTTTCAGGCGCGCTGTTTGTAGATCATCAAATGCCTGTAGTGATAAACCAAGGCGAGCATCAGCATCACTATCAGGCTGGCAAGAATGGAGATGTAGAGGTATCGACTGGGGTTGATCATGCGTCAGCGGGTTATCCTTAGCGTACGGTAACCAGTTAATTCATCCAGCACAAAGCCGATATAAAGCAAATAAGACTGCCGTTCTAACCCATTCCAGTAGCCGCCAATAGCCGTGATCAGCCTGTTCCGTGTCGATCAGAAAACACCTGTTCGAGAACCATCAAACCGACTCAGGGGGTTCAGCCAGCCCTCCGCTTTAGGAAGTGATTAATGATATAGCTCAGCACCTGATCGCCATGCTGGTTAATCGCTACATACCGCATCCGCAGAATACCTCGATCCGGTTTTGAAACAGAAGGCTTAACCTCAAGCACCTCCACCTCGGTATGCAGGGTATCGCCCGGTCTTACCGGTGCTAGCCAGCGCAGTTCATCGATTCCCGGAGAACCCATACTGCAAGCCGCCAGCATGCCGCTTTGAATAAACAGCCTAAAGCTCAGCGCCAGGGTCTGAAAACCGCTGCCGATCAACCCCCCAAACAGCGAATCTGCGGCTGCGTTAACGTCCAGATGAAACGCCTGCGGATCGTATTTCATCGCAAAGTCGATTATCTCGCTCTCGGTGAGGGTAATTCCCGGGGTCACAAAACGCTCGCCCAGGCTGAAGTCATCCAGATAACGATCCTGATGCATCTCTTCTATCTCCTGTCTTGAACTCAAACAAAAAAGGAGCGGAGCAAATCGACGTTTCACTCCACCCCTTATCCTTTATGCTTATGCTTATGCTTATGCTTGGGCAGCAGCGCTCCTAGCGACCCAACCCGGCACCGGTCATGGTTTGGGCAATCTCCGGGAGAATGGTTTCATCGTCGATGGTCGAGGGCATCGCAAACGTCTCGGCATCGGCGATCTTGCGTAGGATTGCCCGCAGAATCTTACCCGAGCGAGTCTTAGGCAGCCGCTGTACCACGATCGCCTTACGGAAGCAGGCCAGCGGCCCCACTTCGGTGCGAATCATCGCCACCAGCTGCTGCTCGATCTCCGCATCGGGGGTATCAACCCCCTGCTTGAGCACCACCAGGCCGACCGGCACATGCCCTTTCATCTCATCGGCAACCGCGATCACCGCACACTCGGCAACTGCGCTGTTTTTGGCGATCACCTCTTCCATCTCACCGGTACTCAAACGATGCCCGGAGACGTTGATCACATCATCGGTTCGCCCGGTGATATAGACATAACCGTCGCGGTCTTTAAAGCCACCATCGCCGGTATGGTAATAGCCGGGGAATGCTGTCAGGTAGGACTCTTGAAACCGCTGTGGATTCTTCCAGATCGTCTGCGCCACCCCGGGTGGCATCGGTAGCCGGGCAACGATGTTACCGTGCTCATCAGGTCCCAGTTCGTGACCCTCATGATCAACCACCTGAATATCATAGCCGGGCACCGGCACGCAGGTTGAGCCTAACCGGGTCGGCACCGGCTCCACACCCATCAACGGCGCTGTCATCGGCCAGCCAGTTTCGGTCTGCCACCAGTGGTCGATCACCGGCACACCCAGGATACTGTCGAGCCAACTGTAAGTAGAGGAGTCGAGCTTTTCGCCGGCAACAAACAACCAGCGCAGACTGGAAAGATCATAGGCTTTGCTTAGTTCGGCCTCGGGGTCCTCTTTGCGAATCGCGCGGAATGCGGTGGGCGCGGCAAACATAGAATTGACTTTATATTCTTCGATGACCCGCCAGAAGGCACCGGCATCGGGACTGCGGATAGGTTTTCCTTCGTAGAAGATGGCACTGCAACCGCCTATCAGAGGAGCGTAAACGATAAAACTGTGGCCGACGACCCAACCTATATCTGAAGCACCCCACCAGACATCGCCGGGGTTCATGCCGTAGATGTTGCGCAACGCATACAGCAACGCGACCGCATGACTGCCGTGGTCTCGGACAATCCCTTTGGGCTTACCGGTGGTACCGGAGGTGTAGAGAATATACAGCGGATGGGTCGATTCAACCGCTACGCAATCGGCATCGCTAACCCCTTGCTGGAACGCTTGCCAATCCAGGTCGCGTACTGGGGTCATCGCCGCAGTAGCCATCGGCCGCTGCAGCACCACACAGTGCTCAGGTTTATGCGCCGACAGCTCGAACGCCTGATCGACCAGCGGCTTGTATTCGATCACCCGATCGAACTCGATACCGCAGGAAGCGGTGATCACCATCTTAGGTTCGGCATCGTCGATCCGGATCGCTAGTTCGTTGGGGGCAAAACCGCCGAACACCACCGAGTGGATCGCCCCTAAACGGGCACAGGCCAACATCGCTACAGCCGCCTCTGGCACCATCGGCATGTAGATCACCACCCGATCGCCCTTCTCGATCCCCTGCGCCTTGAGGGCACCGGCAAAGCGCTTCACCTCGGCCAGCAGCTGGTTATAACTAATCGCACGTTTGGTCTGGGTACCGGGAGAATCATAATAGAGTGCCACCTGCTCACCCCGTCCGGCCTCGACCTGCGCATCCAACGCTAGGTAGCAGGTGTTGAGTTCACCATCGGCAAACCAGCGGTGTGAACCATAGTCAGCCTCGGTCAGAATCTGGGTGGGTTTTTTGAACCAAGCGATCGCATCGGCTTGCCGCCTCCAGAACGCCTCCCGGTCGTTAACGGACTGGTTATATTCAGTTTGATAGCCCATGCTGCACTCCCTCTTATTGTTATTTTTTAATGCCTTTGCCTAACCTTCTAGCCGGGCAATCGCCTCACGCCAGGCGGCAGGCACCGCAACTTTCCCGCCACGTTTGTAGTCGACACAGACGATCAGGCCATGACCTTCGGCCGCTACTTTGCCGTGCTGATGGCTAACAACCTTATGCGCCATCGTAAATCGATCTTCACCGATCTCGGTAACTCGCACCCCGACGGTAATTGTATCGGGATACTCGAGCGGAATCTTAAAGCGGCAATCGGTATGCCCCAAAATTGGGCCGATGCCTGCCAGATCTGGGTCGGCTTCGGGCCCCATGCTGCCCATCGCTTCCAGATAGGCGATCCGCCCACTCTCAAACCAGCGCATATAGATCAGATTATTAACATGCCCGAAGGCGTCCATGTTGCCCCAGAGTACCGGCAGTTCAAGATGAACAGGGTACTCGCTGAGTAGCGCTTTAACCGAATCAGACATCCTACATCCACCTTTAGCGTCGTTATACTAGTTAACAAAAAAGCCCCGCAAAGGAGCTTTTTCTAAGGTCTGATCAGCTCTTTTGCTGATACAGCTTGAGCACACTGGAGAAATCCAAAGGACCGTTGCCCTGTGCCTGGTGCAGATTAAACAGCCCGCGTGCCGCAGAACCCATGGGCACCGGCGAGCGACTAGCCTGGCTGGCATCCATCGCCAAACCCAGATCTTTGCACATCAGGTCGGTCATAAAACCACCGCTATAATCGCGCGAGGCAGGTACGCCCTCCTGAACCCCGGGAACCGGATTGTAGACCTCCAGCGACCAGTTGCGGCCTGAGCTTTTAAGCATAATTTCGGACAGCACCTTGGGGTCCAGACCGTTATTGATGCCCATATTCAGCGCCTCGGCAGTACCCGCCATATGGATCGCCAACAACATGTTATTACAGGCTTTGGCCACCTGCCCGGCACCGGCGCCGCCGGCATGGAAGATATTTTTGCCCATGCACTCGAGAATAGGCAGCGCCTTGGCGAACGCGCTGTCGCTGCCCCCGACCATAAACGCCAGGGTTCCAGCAGCAGCACCTGCGGTGCCACCCGAAACCGGCGCATCCAGAAACTCGATGCCGCGATCTGCAGCCGCCTTGCCAAGATTACGGGCAGAGCCTGCATCGATGGTACTGCTATCGATCACCAGACACTCTTTGGAGATCTTATCCAGCAGCGCATCACGCGAGACCAATACCGATTCCACATGCATTCCCGCAGGCAGCATGGTGATCAAGACATCAGCCCCTGTAACCGCTTCTGAGGCACTCGGTGCTGAAACTGCACCGGCATCGGTGGCATGCTTAAGCGCCGCTTCAGAGAGGTCAAATACGTGTACTTCATGACCGCCTTTGACCAGATTAGCGGCCATCGGCCCGCCCATGTTTCCTAGACCGACAAATGCAATTTTTGACATAAAGTTCACCTGTTCTTGTTGTTAGTTTTTGTAGCTAGTTCGTTGCTGTAGCCAATAAATAGAAACGTTACAGTGCTGCCAGCGGATGCTGCTGCGGCCAAGGCGTTACAAACAGCGCCTCGATCCAGGCCGCATCGACCTCGTCCAATGACTTGAATCGCCAGTCCGGCTTGCCATCTTTGTCGATCAGCAGGGCACGCACGCCCTCCGTAAACTCGCCCGCTTTAGCGCAGTTAACCGACAGATCCAGTTCGGCCTGAAATACTTCTTTTAGCGACAGGTGCTTGCCGCGCTTAATCTGGGCGAAGATCAGCGCCATCGCCGCCGGACTACCGCTTCTGACTGCAGCCTGAGCGCGCTGCAACCAGCGATCGTCGGTTTCCAGGCTTAACAACGCATTGACGATATCGCCCAGTGCATAATGGTCCATCAGGGCGTTGATCTGATCGAAATGTTTCAGCAGTTGCGATTCAGGTTGCAATGACGGCTGTGCCGCTAAGCTCTCCTGCTCCAGCTGGCGCAGCACCGTATTAACCCCATGATGCAGCGCTTCAAGCTGATCCCCCCAGGCCACCGCCTGCAGCAGCTCGATCATCTGTGCCCGTTTATCACTCTGGATAAAACGATCAGCCAGGCCTGCATAGCGGCAATCGGCAGCATTCATAGCGCTGGCGGTCAAACCTAAAAATAGCCCGACCCGACCCGGCATGCGGTTGAGGAACCAGGTTCCTCCAACATCGGGGTAAAGACCGATACTCACCTCTGGCATCGCAATCCGCGAACTTTCAGTGACCACGCGGTAATTAGCGCCGGCCATCAACCCCAGACCACCGCCCATAACGATGCCGCTGCCCCAAACGATCAGCGGTTTGCTGAAACAATGGATCGCATGATCGAGCTGGTATTCTTCGATAAAGAAGGTCTCGCAGAAACCCCGCTCGCCTTCAGCCACCGGCGTTTCTCCGACCATCCCCTTATAGAGGTTGACGATATCGCCACCGGCACAGAAGGCTTTCTCGCCGGCACCGTCGAGAATCACCGCCGCAACACAGGGATCGTCCTGCCACTCGGGCAGTTTGGGAGCCAGTAGCCGAATCATCTCCAGGGTCAGGGCATTGAGGCTCTTCTCCGAATTAAGCCTCGCTCGGATAATTTTTTTGCCGTTGCCGGCGGGGTGTTCGGTAAATAGCACCGCACTCATTGATCTCTCCTTAAACAACGGCTATCAGCAGTTTTTCCACTCGGGCTTACGTTTCTCTAGGAAGGCGTTAACCCCCTCTTTTTGATCCTGGGTGTGGAACAGATCAACGAAGAATTCGCGTTCCGTCGGCAGGCTGATGCTGTTGTTGCGCTGATGCGCCAGTTGGATCAACTCTTTGCAGGCAGCAACAGCCGAGGGGCTCTGCTGCGCGACCACTTCTGCCATCTCCAATGCCTTGGCCAAAGCACCGCCCTGCGGCACCAACTCTTCGATCAAACCGATCTCCAACGCCTTGGCCGCTTTGATCCGTTCTCCGCAGAGAATCAATCGCTTGGCCCAGGCCATACTGGTCAAATTAAGCAGGTTCTGGGTACCGCCGGCACAGGGCAGCAAGCCCACTTTTGCTTCGGGCAGGGCCATCTGCACCTGCTCTTCAGCGACCCGCAGATCACAGGCCAGCGCCACTTCCAGACCTCCACCCATGGCAAAGCCGTTGATCGCCGCAATCGATACGCCACGGAACTGGCTCAAGGCTTCAAACGCCTCACCGAAGTAGCGGGCCATGTTCCGGGCCACCCCAAAGTCGCCACCGGCGAACAGGTTAAGGTCAGCACCGGCAGAGAAAAATTTCTCGCCCTGTCCGGTAATCACCAGCGCGTAGATATCCTTGTCGTTATTGAGCTCTGCTACCGTGGCTTTCAGCGCCTTCAAGCTCGCTTCGGTCCAGGTATTCGCCGGTGGGTTGTTCATCGTCAGCAAGGCAGTGTGGCCGCGCTTTTCAACCAAAATCATTTCGCTCATGAATCATCCTCAATAAAGTCTGTTACTGCGCTCTCTGGGTTCGCCGTGGCGCTAAAGCACAGCGGCCGCATGTTCGAGCAGCAGTCGGCGAGCAATCACGACTCGCATAATTTCATTGGTCCCTTCTAGAATCTGATGCACGCGGGTATCACGTACGTGCCGTTCTAGTGGGTATTCTTTGATATAGCCATTACCACCGTGTATCTGCAACGCAGCGTTACAGACATCAAAACCCACATCCGTCGCGAAGCGCTTGGCCATCGCGCAGTAGGTGGTCCGGTCCGGATCCATGTTATCCAGCTTGAACGCCGCCAGCCGTACCATCTGCCGTGCAGCCACCAGTTCGGTGGCCATATCGGCCAGTTTGAACTGCAGCCCCTGAAACTGCGCCAGCTGCTTGCCGAACTGCTTGCGCTCTAGCATGTAAGCCACGGCGCTGTTCAGCGCCTGCTGGGCGGTGCCGATCGAACAGCTGGCAATATTGATCCGGCCGCCATCGAGTCCCTTCATCGCGATCTTAAAACCGTCGCCCTCCTGACCCAACAGGCAGCTGGCAGGAATTCGCGCATCTTCGAAGGTGATCATCCGAGTCGGCTGACTGTTCCAGCCCATCTTGTCCTCTTTACGACCGTAACTGATTCCGGCCAGAGTGGCATCGATCGCAAATGCCGAGATCCCCTTAGGACCATCAACACCGGTACGCGCCATGACCACCAGCACATCGGTATCACCGGCGCCGGAGATAAAGCACTTGCTGCCGTTGAGTACATAGTCATCGCCATCGCGTCGCGCGGTGGTTTTTAACGACGCCGCATCGGAACCCGCATTAGGCTCGGTGAGACAGTAGGAGGCCAGCTGCTCGCCCATCACCAATCCCGGACACCAGTGCGCGATGGTCTGTTCATTACCGAACTCGCCGATCATCCAGGTGGCCATGTTGTGGATAGTGATAAACGCAGTGGTCGAGGTACAACCCATAGAGAGCTGTTCAAAAATCACGTGCGCATCGAGCCGGGAAAGCCCCATACCACCCGCAGATTCTGGGGTATAGATACCGCAAAAGCCGAGCTCTCCGGCTTTTTGAATCACCGCTTTAGGAAAAATATGCTGCAAATCCCACTCGGCGGCATGGGGAGCTAACTCCTGCTCGGAGAAGGCCCGAGCGGCATCCACAAAGGCAACCTGGTCTTCGCTCAGATTAAAGTCCATAGACGTACTCTTATAATTATTCGCGGTTGAAAATGGCTGTTTAGGCCAAAAAAACAGGAGGCAGATCTTAGCCTGCCTCCTGTCTTACTGTTACTTCAGGGTAATGGTCATGTTCGAGCCGGTGGTGATATCGTCTTCGAACCAACGCGCGGTAACGGTCTTGGTCTCGGTGTAAAAGCGCACCGCCTGTTTGCCGTAAGCGTGCTGATCACCGTAAAACGACTTGCGCCAGCCGGTGAAAGAGAAGAAAGGTAGTGGTACAGGAACTGGAATATTGATTCCCACCTGACCCACTTTGATCTCATGCTGATACTTGCGTGCTGCAGCGCCCGAGGCAGTGAACAGCGAAGTGCCGTTGCCGTAGGGGTTGTTGTTAACCAGCTTGATCGCCTCTTCCAGGGTCTCGACTTCGATACAGCAAAGTACCGGGCCGAAGATCTCTTCCTGGTAGATCGTCATCGAGGTATTTACATTGGTAAACAGCGTAGGGCCTACCCAGTTGCCGTTGGGAAAACCCTCTACGGTGCAGTTGGAGCCGTCCAGTTCACAGGTAGCGCCTTCACGCTTACCGGCTTCGATAAAACCAAGCACCCGGTCTTTAGCCTGCGGATTGATCTGCGGGCCGTAGCCGGCTTTAGGATCATTCCAAGCACCCGGATGCACCTCAGACATAGCCTGCTTCAATTCAGGAATCCACTTGCGCGACTCACCGACAAACACTGCCACCGAGATCGCCATGCAGCGCTGACCACCGGCACCGACCGAAGCACCGACCAGGTTGCTGATCATGTGGTTCTTCTGTGCATCGGGCATGATCACCATATGGTTTTTAGCGCCGGCAAAGGCTTGAACGCGCTTTAGATGATCAGTACCGGTCTTATAGATATGCTCAGCCACTGCCACAGAACCCACGAAGGAGATCGCCTGAGTCACCGGATGGGTCAGCAGGGTATCAACCTGCTCTTTACCACCATGAACGACCTGCAGTACACCGGCAGGGGCGCCAGCCTCAACAAACAGCTCTGCCAGACGAGTCGGGGTATTTGGATCCTGCTCGGAGGGCTTAAGAATAAAGGTGTTGCCGCAAGCGATCGCCATCGGGAACATCCACAACGGAATCATTGCCGGGAAGTTAAACGGGGTAATACCCACGCACACACCCAGCGGCTGGGTAATGCTGTAGCCATCGATCTTACGGGCAACGTTCTCAACCGTTTCACCCATCGACATGCTGGCGATGTTGCACGCCTGCTCAACAACCTCGATTCCTCGGAACACATCGCCCTTGGCATCTTCAAAGGTCTTGCCAGTCTCTTTTGAGAGGATAGTGGCAATCTCGTCATGGTGCTCTTTCAACAGCGCCTGGTAACGCAGCATCAACCGGGCCCGATCCGAAACGGGAGTCTCCTTCCAGGTTTCAAACGCGGCAGCGGCACTGGCAATTGCAGCATCCATCTCTGCACCGGTGGTGCAAGGCACCTGAGCGATCACTTCCTGAGTGGCCGGGTTGGTGACCGGAATCCACTGGTCGGTCTGACTCTGGACAAACTCACCATTAATAAACAGGGGGACTGGCTTGGACATGGTATTTACCTTTGCTGCGGCTTAAGCGGCCGTTTTATTGTCATATAGGGTAGCTTGCAAATCGACTACGCCGATCAATCATTATGATTTATCAAACGACCCATTCTCAAACACTGCGCTTAGTACAGTAGCATTGCAAAGTGCTTTCTGATCAATGCACTGATCAATGCGCCGTACCTTTCAAATCAAGTTGATCAATTTAAGCACAGTCATCAGCCGCTAAGGATTGATAAAGTTGCTCCAATGATGGACTATCTTGTCATTTAAACCTCAGATGAAACTATGGTCTTATGAGTAAACCTTCCAGCTGGCCACTACCCCCCAATAGCGCCCGTTACGTCGTCCCGCGCTCGCTACTGCAACGACTGCATCTACACCCGCTCTCCAGCGAACTCTACCCATTAGGCATGGGGCACTATGTACAGGCGCTGGGGCACGCTATGGAGCGTGAGTCGCACGATGACTACCTTCTTATCTACTGTATCGCAGGCCGAGGGCTGCTCACCGTTGGCCCTCGCCACGGCTACCTCAAGGGCGGGCAACTGCTGCTATTACCGCGCGGACTGGCACACGCCTATGCCGCAGATGACGCCGACCCTTGGACCATCTACTGGGTCCATTTTGAGGGCCGAATGGCGTTAGATTTCTGCACCAACCTAGCGTTAGACCCGGACTATCCTGTGATAGAGGTAGGCCAAAACGCCAAACTGATTGCTGACTTTGAAAACCTGCTACAGGTGCGCCAGAGCGGCTACCAATTACGCCCTTTTCTCCATGCCGCCAACCAACTACGTCAAATTCTCAGTTATCTGGCGCTATTACGAGGCTCTGACAGCCAGCGCACAGGCTTCAACCTTGAACTGATCCACAGCTATATGCAGGCGCATATTCACGAACCCTTAGAGCTTGAAACCCTGGCTAACCAGGTTAACCTGTCCAAGTTTCATTTTGCCAAGCGCTACAAGGAACTAACCGGCACCAGCGCCATTAACCACTTCATCAACCTGAAGATCGAACACGCCTGCCAGCTGCTCGATATCGGCAACCAGAGTATCAACGAGATCGGTTACGCGCTGGGCTACGAGGATGCTTACTACTTTTCCCGCATTTTCAAAAAAGTCATGGGGATATCACCGAGCCAGTACCGCAACATGCGACTCGGCTCCTGGACTAGAACCTGATCGCTCAGCAGCGGCAGACGTATGATCGGCAACCCGCCGAGTGCTGGCTTCAGATCTGAAACCGCTCAACCAGCAGATTCACATCCCGACTGAGCTGAGCCAGATGCTCGCTCTGCCGCCTCGCCTCAATGATCTGTACCGCCGCAGTGGCTGAGTGCCGCTGAATATCCTCGATATTAGCCTTGGCTGACGCGGCCGAACTAGCCTGTTCCTCGGTCACCTCGGCTATCAACTGATTCATACCGTGAACCTGACCAATCGCATCCACCACTCGATGCAATTGAGTCATCGCCTGCTGGGTTTTTTCTACTGCCTGTTGCGCCTGTAACTGCTGCCCCCCCATCACCTCAACCGCTCGCTCAGATGAGTGGCGCAGTCCTGTAATAATCACTCTGATCTCCTGACTCGATTCAGCCGTACGCTGTGCCAACTGGCGCACTTCATCGGCAACCACGGCGAAACCTCGACCGTGCTCACCGGCTCGTGCCGCTTCGATGGCCGCATTCAATGCCAACAGATTGATTTGTTCGGCAACGGCTAAGATCACATTCAGCACCGACTCGATGGCACGGGAATCTTGCGCCAACTGCACGATCACCCCAGCCCCTTGACCCACGTCCTGCGACAACTGATCGACTGTCTCTTCCAGATATCGCATCAGTCGGCTGCTATCTGCCACCGCCTGTTGCCCCGTGCTAGCCGCTTGCGAGGCCTGGAGCGCATGGCTGGCTATCTGCCGAAAAGAGGCCGCCAACTCGCCAATCGCCAGATCCGCCTCTGCGGTACGCTGATTCTGTACCGCCGTGCTGCTGTGGATCGATTCAGCTACCTGGCCTATATCGCTGCTAGCCTTGTCCACCGCTAGCACCTCTCTGCGAATTTCTGACACCAAGCGCTGCATCGACCCTTGCAGCTGACCGGCACAGCACTGTAGTGCCTTCATCTCGACGTACCGCGACCTATCCGTCATCTGGGTGGAAAAATCTCCACCAGCCAACAGATCCAAGTAACGCCCAACCCTCCCCATCCCCTTCAACGTACTGAACTGCAAAACACCGGAGACCAGTCCGGAGCCGATTAACACTGTCACCAGCAGACTCATCAGCAGCATCACCTGATGCTCAACTTCAGCCCTCAGCTTGGCTAAAACATCCCGTCCCTGCCCCAGCCCAGACTCCAGATCGGTCACCCGTGCAGCCACCTTTTCTCTTGCCTCCAGAGCATCGTTCTGCCAGCTCAGAGTCCGCTGCAATTCGGCAGAATAACGACCGGTCAAATACGCAAGATTGCGTTTAAGCGCCTCACCCATCTCTTCTCGCTGAACGCCTGCTTCCGCCATACCCATCGCCAAAGCAAAGTCATCGACTGGCAGGACCTTCCAGATCCCCAGCTCAGGGAGCGCCTGTATCTTTTCAGCAAGCTGAGATAACTGCCTAGCCTGTTGGTTGAGAGCTACCAGCTGAGCCTCAGATCGATTAATGAAATATCGACTTCGCAGTAATCCCAAGCGCGAACTCAACATCACCCCCTGGTGGCTTAACGCGGCATACTGACCCGCTTCAAATAGCTGCCCCTCTGCTGCAGATCGGGCATATTTCAGCAGGGATTCAAATGCATCCAGGGTTTCCCGCTCATTTTGTAACACCACTCCCTGTACATTGCCAGACAACTTCCCGGCAGCACGCAGCTCCGTTTCAAGCCCCTGCTCAAGCGCAGCCAAGGCAGGCAGTATCGGGGCCTGCAAACGATCCGGCAGTGTCGCTAACGACACCCTAAGGTCTTCACTCAGAAAACGCTGAGCCGCCTGCAGATCAGCAGCATTGCCGGTCATTAGGTAGCTATCGATCAGCTGACGAGTCTGAATCGTGACCTGCTCAACAACAGCATAATAATTTTGATTTAACTGAAACGGCCGTTGCAGCTGCTTTAACCCCCAGACCACACTCGCGCCCATCCCTAAACTGGTCACTAACAACATCGCTGCAGCTGCCTTTGAGAGCATGGATATTTGCATTATCAAACCTCATCACCGATTACATCAGGCAAACAAAATAGGCACCTCCGATGACACGTTGATGACACCGGCATAGCGCCAGCGTTGTCATAAAAATTCAATATATGAGTGCTTTAATCCCTATCACTTGATGTTCAACTCTGTCATTAGCCCCATAACCCCATGCATAAACCGAGGTATCGATGAGCGTGATTGCAATAATAGATCGACCTAATCAAGATTCTAGGATCGAGGAGATGCCGCTGTATCGGGAGTTGGATAGAATCCTTAGCCAAAGACTCCTGACCCCGCTATTTATGCCCATCGTAAACAGCCAGGAAAAACACATCATCGGCTACGAAGCCCTGATCCGCGGCCCATCCACCAGCTCGCTGTATGCGCCAACTATCCTTTTTAAAACGGCCCATACCTCAGGCAGGTTGCTGGACCTGGAAAGGCTCTGTCGGGAAACTTCCATCTGCCGCTTTAAGCAGCTGAATCTGCAGGGGAAGTTATTTCTTAATGTCTCTCCGGCCAGCCTGCTGCAGAACGATTTTAAAAGCGGTATGACACTGGAGTTTATGCACCAGATTGGACTTGACCCTGACCGGGTGGTGATCGAAATTACGGAGCAGTTTCCCATTGAAGACTACGCATTGATGAAAGATGCGACCGAGCACTACAGCCAACTGGGGTTCGAGGTCGCCTTAGATGACTTGGGCGCTGGGTACGCGGGGTTGCGTTCATGGGCAGAACTGCGTCCCCAGTACGTCAAAATTGATCGTCATTTTATCGAAGGGCTGGATAGGTCACCAATCAAACAGGAGTTTGTACGCTCTATCATCGACGTTGCCCGAAGCATCCGCTGCAAAGTGATCGCCGAAGGGATCGAGCGGGTAGAAGAGCATATGATCCTCAATCAATTCGGACTTGAGTTGCAGCAAGGGTTCTATTTCGCCCGCCCGCTCGGCTCACCACCCACCCAGCTAAACCCGGAGCTGTTCCGAACCCACACCACCGATCCTATCTGCGATATAACCGCAGCCAAGATCGGCTTGAACAGCATCACCCATTTTTTACCCGCGCTGAATGAACAGGCATCGTTGGCCGAAGCGCTGACGCTGTTTCGCCAGCATCCGCAGCATCAGGCGATTGCGGTCGTCAAGGATGATCGCCCTATCGGATTATTGCGCTGGGGGCTATGCCAACAGCTGGTAGCTGATACGCCAGGGCAGCAGTTTCAGCCTATAGGGGTACTTATCGACTCTCAACCGCTGATTTTAGAAAGATGCCTAAGCCTAAACCAACTACGTATATGGATCCGGCAATGCGACCCAGCAGCGGCCAGATCCGACTTTATAGTCACCAGAAAAGGCCTTTACCTGGGCATTGCCAGCATTTTTGATCTGCTCAAACTGCTGGCCGAATTGCCGCAGCCAGAGATCCAGAAACAATCAGAGCGGGTGCTACTGAATGCCACCTTGCAACCAACAACTCCGTGCCTTTCGTTTCGCGCTATTGCTGAATAGCTCGGGTAGTCTAATTACTTCTTAAGAGGCTGCAACTTGCTTACCAGAGCGGCTTTCTCTCGGTTGCAACCATGGAGATCTTCGCTGCGAGGTAAAGCTGGCCGGTGAATAATAAAAGGGGGCATTGAATAGAGCACATCGAGAAAGCAGAGGCTAATGAATAAGAATGGTACATTGCCTTTTGCCCCCCTGCTCGAAAGCATCATGACCGCAACGTAGATGTAAGCGCCCGCGAAGATCGGGCGCCACACGGCTAAACTTCGGTATTCTCAGCCATTTTCAACGCATCATCGACTTCGATGCCAAGGTAGCGAACCGTGCTCTCAGGGGTTGGGCGCCCTCCGTATCTATTTTTATTGCATTCTCTGCTGCAGATACCGCCTTCTCAGAGGGCTCTTTGTGAACAAAACAACTTAACACTCTCTAATCTGGCTGATGCTTGGTCTAAACGTCAGGGGCGCACTAGTGGCGGTTACCACGTTCGGGCTTTGATGTTGGCATAGCCACAAGCTTGCCGTCACGCTCCTGGCAACGGGCTTCAAGCGTTTCTCCCCGTCGACCGGTGAAGCCTACTTCATCACCCAGTTGCTTGCCATCACAGGCCTCGATCGCTTCAGGAGGCGGTCCCTGATGACGGCGCTGCTGCCCTGAATCTTCAGCACCCAGAGCTATGGGTGGCGTTAGCCCGAGAAGCGCTGTAGCCAGCGTCAGTACAA
This sequence comes from uncultured Neptunomonas sp., assembly GCA_963974645.1. Classification (GTDB taxonomy): domain Bacteria; phylum Pseudomonadota; class Gammaproteobacteria; order Pseudomonadales; family Balneatricaceae; genus Motiliproteus. The sequence goes on from CAXBEA010000055.1 coordinate 20,691, forward strand.
CCATTCGTTGTGTATTCATCATAATTCCCCTTAGCGGTATTTAGATCTTTCCCACGTCAACTGAAACGCCATTCGCGCAGTCTTACGAACAAGCCGTCCGCCTGTTAATGCACTACGCAGACACGTTGATCAGGCCGTCTTCCGGCGCGGTTTGCTGGAAAATTTCCTTGATAGAACTCAACGCTGTGTCCTGTTCTTCTTCGGTCAGATCTCCGCTGTAATACTCATTCAGCAGTTCATTCAGCGATTGCAGCATCTCATCACTGATATTCAAGCCTTGCGATGGTGGCGGGGGCGGTGGCATTCCTTGCTGGGAAGCACCCTGCTGGGGGCCGTCAACGCCGGCCAGATCACCGATCGATTTGGCATCGAACCCTGATGCTGACATAGCCTGGGCCATGTCACGGCCGGGTTGAATGCCGGCTTCGGAAAAAATCTCGACAATGGAGAGCGCGTCGGCTTCGGTCAGTTGCTCGGCGTCAAATTCAGCCAGCGTGTCCTCAATCAGTTGACGCTGCTTCGCCGACAATGAGCTCGAATTATTGGTTTGTTGCGACTGGGGGGCGACCATGACGGCGCCTGATATTCCGCTGATCATTTTGGTATCTCCGGAGATTGATTTGAGCTCAGATTAACTCGAATGCTCGCTCACAATGTGGAGACAATGTGGAATCGAAAGATCAGGCCACTGCTGAAGACCCAGGCGGTTCCAAACAACAGAAATTAGTAACCCGTCGCTTCAGATTCTAAAATATAACCAACGCCATAGATCGACCGAATCAGTTCTCGATCAGGTACATGCGAGTGGATTTTCTTGCGGACGTTTTTAACGTGACTGTCGACGGTACGCTCAGAAACCAGGCGGTAATCGTCATAAATAACGTTCAGCAGATCATCGCGAGAGAAGACGATGTTAGGGCGGGTGATAAAATGTTCCAGTAGTCGGAACTCAACCGGCGTCAGCTCCAACGGCTGGCCGAGAACCGAGATACTCATCTTAGCCGGGTTAACGTTAAACAGGCTGTTGCCGAGCTGTGATTGGCTCATCTCTTGAGATACATGTAGATCCATTCGCCGCAGGATAACTTTCACCCGCGCGACCATCTCCCTCAGACTATAGGGTTTGCAGACATAGTCATCGGCCCCGATCTCCAGCCCCTTCAACCGGTCAGCTTCTTCAACTCGGGCCGTCGCCATAATAATCGGCACATCAGAGTGGCTGCGGATCTCGCGACACAGGGTGACCCCATCCTTGCCCGGCAACATCAGATCCAATATCAGTAGGTCGGCGTGATGGCGGCCCAGCCACGGCATCACCTGATCGCCGTCGTGAAGGCAGCAGGCCTGGTATCCTGCTTGTTCCAGATACTCCAGAAGCAGTTGAGCCAGTTTTAGTTCATCTTCGACAATCAGAATCGTTTTAACCGCGGCTGCCATAGATACGCCCCATATTTCTTACCTCACTACCCTTTTCGGACTGTGCTCAGTGGCAATTGAACGATGATACTCAAGCCGCCATTCGACCGGTTTTCGGCCGCAATTTGTCCATTATGGGCTTCGACAATATTTTTACATATAGAAAGCCCCAGACCTGAGCCACCCACCGAACGGCTACGGGATTTATCGACCCGGTAGAGTCGGTCGAAAATCTTCTCAAGGTCCGAATCAGGAACCCCCGGCGTGGTATCTGAGACCTCGATAGTGAGCATGCTATCAGCCGCCGTTACCGCGATACAAACCTCTCCGCCGGCATCGGTATAGCGCAGGCTGTTCTCGAGTAGATTACTGACCAGTTGTACCAAGCGGCGCTCATCACCGATGGCCGACAGGTTCTGCGATAGATCCGCCTTTAGGGTGAGTTTCAATCCCTGCTCTTGCATACGAGGCTCGAGCAACACCAGCAAGTCTTGAACAATGCCAAGCACATCAACATCAGCAAGCACCAATTCCAGGGTACCCTGATCTGCCAGCGACAGCTGATGGAGGTCTTCTACCAGCTTGCTCAATGAGCGAATATCGCTATAAAGCGAGGAGATACGCTGCTGGGTGGGTTTGCGAATACCATCGAGCAGCGCTTCGATCTCGCCACTGAGAACGGCGATCGGCGTTCGTAGTTCATGGGAGATATCAGCAACCCACTGCCGCCGCAGCTGTTCGTTACGCTGCAAGACCTTAGCCATCTGATTGAAGTTCAGCGCCAGCTCAGCCAACTCATCCTGGCCTTTTACCTGCACCCGAGCCTCGTAGTCACCCGCCGCCAGTTGTTTCGCGCCTTGCACAACTTGATGTATGGGGCGCAAGAACCAGCGTGCCCAAACCGCCGCGACCCATACCGATAACAACAACACAGAGATGGCTACCCAAACAAAACTATCGCGCTGCTGGTTAATAAAACTACGGGCAAGTTGATCCGTCACCACATCGATCGGTTGCAGGCCTAACCAGCCGACGGTGTTACCGCCCGATTCAATGGCTATCTGCTGCTCGCTATCCATCGGTGATTTCGGACCGATCAGTAAACGTCGATCGGCATCAAAAAGTCTGATGCGGTGGGCTAAAGGAACAGACGCCGTCAGCCGGTCAGCGGTTGGGCGCTCGGGAGGCCCAAACCCAGCTTCGGTCTCCTGCAACGGTGGCTGGCCGTGCGGGTGTGGCGGCTGACCGCGTCCGCCGGGGCGAGGACCAGGAGGCGCCCCCTGTGGAGGCGGTGGTACCTCTATACCCGCTGAATCAAGAATTTGCGGCCAGCTGCCGCGGTGAGCGCGAACGAAATCCCAACTCCCTCGGCCCGCGTATTGTTCGCCCAATAGATCGGCTAATTCGATGACCTGCTCGGTTTCACCCTGTTGGATATAGGCGACAAAACCTCGCTGAAAGGACCAGTTCACCACAACCAGCATCAGCACCAGAGCCAGGGTAAGCGTGGCCAATAGGGTCAACAGCAGCTTAATAAATATACTGGATCGCACCGGTCTATCTTGCCTCAATGATGTCAGGGCTACCCAGCCCTCTACTAAGGTTTCTGATGATTTACCCTCAAGGCGTGCAAAACGCTATCAGTTTTGCACATCAGCACTAGGCGAACAAAGTTATAAATGCGGATCGCATCGATCAGCCATACCGCCTTGTACCCGCAATGATAAGGCGCAAATGGGGAGGAAATATGGAGATAATCAGAGGGTCACTCTATTAAAAACTTACTTCGAAGATAACGGGTGGTTGCCGGCTAATTGGAAATTGATCTGTACCAGCCAGAATGGATACCGACCTAAGCGATCAAATGCTCAAAGCGGGACCCTGTACCGACGTCGCTGCGAATTCTGCTCTCGGTCGCTAAGTGGATGAAAGCGCCCGCCTGAACTCTTGGTGCCTATAGGTGATAGAGCCTTCACCTTGAAGGTCGCTTGGCTGCGACTTGGACGACATAGCGGGAACGGCGATAATGATCCTTGATTACCGTTTCAACCACTGTGGGTCTACAGTTGCCTTTTGGTTCTCGCGAAGCTCAGCAAGGTCGCTATCTAGCGCAAGTAGTTCATCAACAATATTTGGCCTTTCGATTTGATGCAGCGTCCGATAGCGGACCTCTAAACCACGATACGCTTGGACTAGCCTACGGCATTCATCCTGATGCGCATCGCAATCGAGCCCCTTGTGGACAGCAGTCAGGAGTGCGGCTACCAGTATTCCTATACCCATCCAAATCGTGCTGGTCGTTGCAAACAAGGCAGAGCCTGCGACAACGCCGAGCAAAGAAGGTACAAGTACGGTGATCCAGTTTGTCTTGGAAAAGAACCGCAGTCGGCTATCAAAAAAGACTGCTCGTTGACCACACTCGGCTTCGCGCTCTGCCGCGATGTTTCGGTAATCGTCCGCCATAGTGCTAGTAACTCCGATGCTCTGCCCCAGCCAGTATAGGTTATAGGGCACTTAAGTAAGCAGCATGATCCACTAACTGCATCTTATGCTTGCCCAGCAGCGATCTTAGTGGGGAACCGAGCGCTAATCACTTTTTTTTCTGGGTGACGGATGGTCGCTTTCTGCGGCAAAGCCGATACCCAGAATGCTGCCGATGTAGGTGTTACCCGCGCAAAGTCCGCTGCCATACATAGATAACAGCAGCTTGAGCGGATTTAGCCGAATCCATGCCGGTAAGCTGGAGCTGGCCGATGGTCGCTTGGCCAGCGGATATATCTTCAGGCCCTGGAAAATCGAATCGTTGGAAAGGTAGATACGCTATCTGGCAAGCCTTTAGCGGTGAAAACAACCTGTCGAAAAATTAATAACCCTAATTCTTTTTAAATATATTTAATTTTACTTATTTAAGCTACTAACCTATTCTCCGCCCATCGACCAGAGCCGCTTAATGTCGCGCTCTAGCTCACAAGAGATGAGGATTAAACATGTCTGCAATAAGTGACCTAGGTCTGTTATTGAAATCGATGGCCCCAAAACTAGTCGATGGTTCCTACGTTTTCTGTACCGTAGCGGGCCCAATCACAGAGTTTCTGGTTTTCGATCCCGTTGCGACCTTTCAGGAAAAGGAAGGCCTGACGCTAATTCTGGATGAGTCGAAGGCCATCGAAGCAGGCTTAAGCTATGACGGTCGTTTTCGGCAAATTACGCTAACCGTCCATTCAAGCTTGGAGGCTGTTGGTTTAACTGCTGCGGTTTCCAGCAAGCTCGCCGCATGTGGGATCAGCGCTAATGTGGTGGCGGCGTACTACCACGATCATGTTTATGTTCAGGAAGAAAAGGCATTAGAGGCAATGGAAGCCTTGCACGAACTATCTCAAGCAGACCAGGAGGTCTGATTAATAATGCCAGCAGGGCGCGTGAACTAGCACGTGAGGACGACCTCATCGTAATAAACAAGAAAGGGGACGGCCCCATGAGTGTCTGAGGAACGGTCAACGGTGATCGCGGGTGTGGTGCTCTTTAATGAGCCACTGACCGCCCACAGACTGTTCAGCGTCGCTGTTATTATTCTTGGTGTCGGTAGTTTGATCCTGACAGCTAAATAGCACGTTCAGCGTATCAATCCTGAGAATGATGCGGTTCACCGCAAGAGGATTAGAGGACGCTGGAGCGTCTGCAGAGGACACCTTCCCATCATGCCATTGAACCAATCATAATGGCTGGTTTGTAGATGTTAGGGGCCAAAGCAGGCGAGCCCTACATGGTCGTTGGATGCGACATACCGGTCACTCCTACCTCGGTGACACACAATGTATGGACCCCTCCCTCCCCAGCGAGACGCTAGGCTTAGTGTCTACCAAA
>CAXBEA010000056.1:0-25201 GCA_963974645.1 uncultured Neptunomonas sp.
TGTGGCAAGAGGAGCTAACCGTCTACCCCGCTCGCCCTAAATCAACAAAGAGCAGAGGCGCTCGGAGCGAGAGTCGGGAATCAACAGGCACGACGTCCAGCGATACCGACCCCTGGGCGAAGTGGAAAAAGTAGCGCTACATGAGCACCCGATTAACAATAATTATTGTGTGGATATTTTTCTCAAGGTATGGGACTTGTCCGCAATTAACCTGGCGGTTAACGTCTTCAGCCGCTGTTGATTTGCGGATAACGAAAAGGGGCCAGAAGGCCCCTTCGAAGGTCGAACGGTTCCTAGCGCCGTTAGCCAGTTACACCGATGTTTCTAGGTACGAACGAGAAGCTCCTGAATTCAGATTTATATTTGGACTCGCCAAGCTTGCGAATCCGAGCAACCCCCATTTTATAATTGTAGTTACCACTGATGTTATCCACCACTCGGGCAGTCAATGAGTTACTGGGCTGGCGCATATCAAGCATATTGGCATAGAGCACACCCTGCTTGACTGTAGGAGTGACGATAGCCACCGCGGTCACAGCCGCCTTACTGAGTTCGATATGACCCCGTTTTAACAGTTCAGAGAACTGGAAATTATTCCCATCCACGCCGATCAGGGTATCCTTGAATGCAGGAACACGGTCGGAGTACATCATCACCTGATCACCGGATTCAATACCCCGCTTTTTAGCATCTTCAGGATGTATCTCAACCCAGTTTTCTGGCCAACGCTGCGTCGTATAGGGACGACGTTCAATATCATCGAATCCAGACTGCCAGATCTCGTTGATACGGCCATTACTGAACCAAAGCTCGTCATCCTTAGGTGTCATCCAGGCGTGCAGATCAGAAAACAGGCTCCAAGGGTGCTTCTGAATGTTGACCTTGCCCGTCTGACTATTGAAGTGGGTCAGCTGTTTCTTCAGCGTATTCGCCCCTTGAGGACCGTTCGTCAGTCCTTTCTTCTCCAGTTCGGCTGCGCTCAGCGTGGTGTCGTGCAAGCGCTTGGTACCCACCAGCTCTTTAGTATCGTAGTTGTAGAATACCGGCCCCTGGATACCATCCGTGCCAAACTCGGCAAGCTTTTGATGCAGCGTCTTACCTTCCGCATGTGCAGCCACCTTAATCATGTGGAAATCTTTACGGCTTCCTCGGCTAAAGCGCGATGCTTCTTCGGCAACCTCGTTAGAATTTTTCCAGTCGAAACCGTCAAAACCCATGCGCGTCGCCAGCTGGGCGATGATCCACCAATCAGGCTTAGCATTGCCCGGCGCATCGTAAAACTTTTGATACAAGCGCAATCGGCGTTCGCCGTTGGCACGCATAAAGTCCTCTTCGCCCCAGGTGGCTGCAGGGAACACGATATCGGCGAAATGCCCCCCGATCGGCTCTCGCAGGTAGATGTCTTGATTGATAACCACCATCCCGCCGGAATCCGCGCGTGCTTTTAGGGTATCGATGATCTCCTGTTTATCGTAGCTGCGAACCTGGTGCGGATTAGCCGTTACTAACTCCCAGAACTTCTTCTGCAGCCCCTGAGAGCCACACATCGCCTGAATCCAGGTGGTGCCGATGACATGGGCAAAGCGGGTATGACCCGAATAGGTCCAGCGATCGGTATCCAGCGCGCGACGACGGCGTCCTGGCAATTTCTCCGGAGACTTGTTACGCGGATAACTGCCACCTTTCTGACCTCCGCGCTGGTGACCACCCAAGCGCCCTACTACCTGTCCAGGCCGTCCACCGGCACCACAGATAGTGGCTATCGCGCTGATCGCGTTGGTGTTAGCGGTATTGTTCGACCAGTAGAAACCTTTCTCAATCGCAAAAGAGGCTTTTACCCGACTACCATCAGCCTTGGGTTTAGCCAGCGCTGCAGCGGCCTGGTAAATTTTATCCACATCGATCTGCGCCATCTCTGCGGCCACCGCAGGGTCGAACTCTTTCTGCGCCAGGTTCCATTTTTTATAGTCGGCAAAATCCTTGACCTGAAACTTGCCCCAGGTGGTGCGCCACTGCCAAGGCGTGTTCCGGGTACCCTGGCCAAAACCTGATGAGCTTTCCCAGCCGTTATTAACCCACTCCTCGATCCAGGCCTGATCTTCCCAGCCATTCTCCAGAATGACTCTGATGATCGCGCCCAATACCAGGTTATCGGTACCCGGAAGCACATCCAGATGGATCCCGCCGTGTTTCTTCATAAAGGCGATACCCGCAGTTTCCCGCGGATTCAGGATCACTGTTTTCATCCCGCGACGGATCGCCGGCATCATATGCTGGGTAAAGAGCACCGTCTTGGTTTCATAAGGATCGGTACCACACACCATCAGCGTATCGGCAGCGCCCCAATCATCGTAACTGGGACCGAAATTATCGAAACCGGCATCGCGAAATCCCGGTGTCGAGGTCACATCCGACGGGGTGTCATGAAAGGTAAAGTTAGGCGTATTAATATGCCGCATTGCGTACTTGGTGATCGCATAGGTGTTCTCGATATATTGATACGAGAAGGTCTTAACCCCATACGCCGCATCACCGTGCTTTTCACGTACGTAATTGCCCACTTCTGCCGCGATATCCAGCGCGAAGTCCCAAGGAACAGGCTGCAGGGTGCCGCCGATCCGGATCATCGGACTCACCAGGCGATCGCGCGTCGGCGTCTGCGGATTATAGACTTTGGAGGCCAGCAAGCCACCGCGGATACTGGAGTCACCGTTGGTATTGACGTACTTGGTGTCTTTGTCAGGCACGATCACCACGTTATGGGCGATATCGTTATGCATGACCACGTTATGCTGGGTTGGTGCGACCCATGCCTGCAGCGGAAAGCTGGGGAAATCGATCCCAAAGGCATTTTCAGCCGCCTTCATGCCCCCGTTGGGAGAACCCACCGGCCAGCGGTACACCTTGTAACCGCAGGCGACGATGCAGTAGTCGCAAGCAGTTGTGATCACCTCTGCGTGTTTGGGTGGCAGCGGCGCATGATCTTCTGGTAAGTAATAATTAGTAGCCATTAGTTATACTCTCCTAGCCCTGCGCCAAATTTTCGTTACGTCCGAACAGCAACCCGAGGATGCCGACGGCGTAGATATCGTCGCCATCAATTTCCAGCAGCACCTGAGGCAGGCTCTCATAGGCCTGGCCGGAAACGATGATGCCGTGACGACGCAGATCGAACAGCGATAGATGGAACGGACACTGCCCCAGAGTCCGGTGCTCATCGGTAGCCAGATAGGAGCCGTTTAGCGGACCTCCCTGGTGGGTACACATATAGCTGTAACCCACCACATCCCGCTGCGGCCCTACGCCGCCACCCGCCTGAACCCCCATCTTAACGACCATACAGGAAGCATTACGTCCGTCGTCCGGGTAATTAAAGTCGACAGGCACATTTGCCTGCAACTGACTGAGCTTGGCGACCAGTTTGCGTGGGTAGGTAACCACCCGTGCCGGTAGTGTCTGCGCCTGCGCCGTGCCAGGAAACAAATTGATACTGATGACACTGGCGGTGGCCGCAGCACTGCCGCTATACATCAGAAAGTTGCGCCGTGACAGCATGCACTTGCCGTGTTCAGCCGCGCTTTCTTTGGTTTCTACTGAACGCTCGCGCTCTTTCGTTGCTGCCTGAAGATCGCTCGGTTTTTTTGCGGATAGAGAATTACGCTTGAAAAAGCTCATTTCTTCGCCTCCATCAATTGTTCCTTGGTAAACAGGGCTGCATAAGGGGGAAGCTTGGGCCAATCCATCAAGATCTTATCGCCGGAGAAGGACTCCACGAAAGAAACCAGATCGGACACTTCTGTTGAACTGAGTCCAAGCGGCTTGATCAGCTCACTTTTCGTCTCAGCAAAACCTGTACTGCGGCCGTCGCTAGCCACCCCGCCTCGGTTATAGAACTCCACTACATCCTGCAGCGTCGCCAACGTACCGTTATGCATATAGGGTGCGGTGTACTTGGTGTAGCGTAACGAAGGTACCCGGAACATGCCCTTTTGCGGGGTCAACTTACCGCGAAAATAGAGTCCAGGATCCGCCTTGGTCGAACGATACATTTTCTCGTTAGAACCCTTGGCAAAGACCTCGTATCTAAAGGTGATCTGCTTTAAGGCATCGGTTTCCCAGCCGAGATTGGTCGGTACCCCGACGTTATAGAACTTCTCGTTCGATGCCAGCGAGCCCTCATGACACTGGATACAATTGGCTTTATTTTCAAACAGCTCTTTGCCTCTTAACTGCGCAGCTGTCAGCGCCGACTGGTCTCCCTTAAGATAGTTATCTAGCGGAGTATCGGTTTGCACCAGGGTCCTTTCGTAAGCGGCAATCGCTTTCCAGGCATTGCCGATCTTGGGCCAGCGATCGCCGAATACCGTTTGAAAACGCTGCTGATATTCAGGGATCAAGGCCAGGCGTGATTCCATAATATCGGACTCGCCGTTGCCTGCAACCGCGCCTGTAGCGGCACCTTTTGCTTGCTTTTCCAACGAGTTAGCAGAACCAGCCCAGAACAGCTTGTTGTAGTACGCCGAGTTAATGATGGTCTGGCTATTGCGCCAGTGTACGGTTCCCGGATAACCCTTAGAGATATCGGTAGGGAAATCCCAGCCTTCAGACGGTAGGTGACAGGACGCACAGGAGGTAGAGCCATCACCGCCAAGACGGCCATCGAAGAATAACAGCATGCCCAGTTCAATCTTGGCATCGGTCTGCTTGTTATCCGCGGGAATAGGTACTGCGCCTAAGGGTGCCAACGGGGCTGGCGCTACAGCCTTCGTTGCTGCCATAGATGCTACAGCAGCCATTGGCGCTTTGTCAGCCGTTGACATACTCTGCTGGGTATTTGCGGTACAGGCCACCAGTAAACTAGACCCCAGGGCCGCGCTTGCCAGCAGGGGGGTACCTGATCTAATAAATCTTTTCATAAATTACTCCCCTAGTTCCTTGCCTGTTTCCAGTTAGGAATGACTTGATAACCGTAAGACTGGGTGTCGGTGTAGACATGCGCTTCAGTCGTCAGCGGGTCACCACTCAAACCATTGAGGAAATTAACCAGATCGTTTTGCTCACCAGAGCTTAGCTTTAGCGGTTTGATCCTCGAGTCTTTATTACGATCCTCGCCACCGCCCTGGTTATAGAATGCCACCACCTCTTTCAGCGTGCCGATCATGCCATTGTGCATATAGGGTGCGGTGTACCGCAGTTCGCGTAGCGACGGGGTCATAAACGTGCCCGCGTCCGAGCGATCCGCTTTCTTCTGGATCACATGGCCGCCCATATCACGTTTGAGGGTCATGTAGTTTTCGACCCCCATAAACATGTTATAGGCAATGAAGGCCTGGTGATTTAGCGGATCGAGGAAGATATCCCAGTTCTCGGGCACCCCAGTGTTGTGCAGCTGGCCATCACTGAAGGTGGGTCCGTTATGGCAAGCCACGCAGCCGGCTTTGCCCTTGAACAGTGCCAACCCGCGGGTTGCGGAGGGTCCCAGACGGTTGTTATCAAACCTAGAGTTACGCGAAGTCAGCGTATTCAAATACTCGGGAATCGCTTTACGCACGCCACCATTCGAGGGCTCCCCGAGCCCGGCATCCTTAAACATCTGCACATAGATTGGATCCTGTTTGATACGCTCCTGCATTAGCCGCATATCCATGTTCATCAGGTAATCTTCTGTGATCATCTCCCGTGTTACATCGTTAAGATTGGTGCCCAAACGGCCATCATGCATCCAGCGTGACTTGTGGGCGACATTGATCAGCGTCGGCGCATTACGAAAATGCCCATTTCCAGGGTAACCAGGAGACAGGGCTTGTTTGGATGAGAAGCCGTTATCCGGCTGATGGCAGGTGGCGCAGGAGATAGCGGTATCTCCGGAAAGCCGTTTATCGAAAAACAGCCGTTTGCCGAGGGCCGCTTTTGCTTCGTTAACGTTGAGCTGTGGTAGGGGGCCCAGTTGATCTTCAGCCATGGAGGGACCGCTTAGCAAAGCGAAGCCGGCCGCTACCCAAGTAATGATCTTCCGAGGAGCTGTGGTTTTACCCATCTAATATTCCTCCCATAGACGCATGCGCCTTATGACGGTTGGAGTGGTTGTAATGCGCCCATACAATAGAGATATGGACACGGAAAAACTTCTGACATTTATGTTAAGCAGCAATTATGCCAACCTGTAGAAGATATATTTAATTGTTATTTTTCAATCGTTTGAAAAAATTAAAAAGTGATCTGGCTCTGCTGTTAAAACTAAATTTAACGTTTTGTTAAATATCAGGCTCAAATATTAGTAAGATTTAACGATTCATATAATTTTGCAGCGGTCGGCCTGACCTAAAATGCCATCCATGCTCAAGCCGTGCGCTTACTTTCGCAGCAACAGCGGGACAGCGGAGCATCGAGTCCAATAATTCTGCTGCTATAGCAAGTTGGTACAAATACTGCTTTCCCTATTTTTTAGGATCGGTTTGCCTTTATGGTGGCGAACCATCACCCTTATATGTCGATACTCCTTGGAGACACAGATGACGAGCAAAAACCTTGCTGTTGACGCCTTGATTGCCCAGCTTGAAAATGGTGACGAGGTCGATCGCTGTTATGCGGCCCAGGCCTTAGGTAGTTTCCAGGATGTCCGCGCGCTGGAGCCATTGTATCGTCACCTTCAGGATGAAGACCTGGATGTCTGTATCGATTCCGCGACGGCGCTGGGCAGCATCCGCAGTGAGGATGCGGAACAGGGGCTTATCGATGCGCTCTTCTATCACAGCGAGGTGGATGTCAAACAAGCGGCTATCAACGGCCTGTCTACATGCGGTGGTAGCCGCGCCGCCGCAACGCTGCTGCAGCTGTTAGAGCGCCCCGAAGATCTTCAATTGAATCAGACCGAAGGCTGGGATGACTGGTGGGATCTGCAACGGCAAGCAGTCAAAGCACTGGGGGAGAACGCGGCTGCCGAGGCCGCACCCGCACTGGCCAGTCTGCTCGACTCTGACGAGGGTCAGGATATCGAAAGTGAGACCCTCAAGGCGCTGGTGCAGATCGGTGTGGCGGGTATCGCCCAGCTCAGCCAACGCGTCGATACCGCACCGCCGCGTCGACTCCGAAGAATCGCGACCGCGCTGGCTCAGAGTTCATCGGCAGAAGCCGCAGCCCTACTGGCAACGTTACTCGGCAATGCCGATGTCCATGTGCGGGCCGCGGCAACCGACAGCCTGGCGCTGGGTAGCGATCCGCAACGACTGTCGACCCTGGTCGGGTTGTTAAATGACCCCTCGCCAGAGGTCCAGAACTCGGCACTCAAGGGCCTGGATAAACTTAAACCTTCAGCCTCTGACGGTCTGGATGACGGCCTGTTGCAGCAACTGCTCGATAGCCCGGATAGCCGTGTCCGCTGCGCCGCATTGGGAATGGTTTCGCAACGTCTCGTTTCAAGTCCAGGCCTTGCTGATCAGGGGTTTCCCGAGGATCTGCTTGATCACCTGCAGTCTGGGCTTCGCAGCAATAACGCCGAGGAGCAACGGCTGTGCTGCGAACTGGCAACCAACACCGACCAGGCCAGTATTCGTGACTGTCTTTTTGACCTACTTCAAGATCCAGAGACCGCCGTACAGGTACGGCGTCAGGCGATTCAATCGATAGGGAGTCATGGGTTGAGTGATATCGCCACCCTTGAAGCACTCTGGAACAGCAGCAAAGATGTGGATGGCGCCCTGCGTCATGTGTCACTGCAAGCGCTGCAAGCGCTGCAATCTCAAGGCGAAGCGGGTGCAGCTCGGCCCTCAGAATCTGAGAGTAACCTCCCCACACCTATGGCACTGCTGCTCAGTGCGCTCAGCGGCACGGCGTTTGAGTGGCCCGAGGATGCTCAAACCGATGCTGATGTTTGCACTGACGAGGTGGTGACGCGGTCGTTAGATCCACAACAGATCGCCCTGGTAGCCGTTGATGAGCAAGGCGATCTCGTCGCTCCAGCTGCAGCGCTTTCGGCCCCCACAGCGCCTACGATTGAACAGATTTTAGCGTCGGTCTCAGATGCCTATCCCGCTGTCCAAGACGACGCGGCGGAAACGCTGAACATAGGTTCTACCCTGGAGTCGATCAGCCGCAGTCATATCGAAGCGACAGTCGGTGTAAGTCAGGTACTGAGCAGCGATTCGGAGCGGATCCTCGGGCTAGTCGATGCGATGCCCCAAGAGTTCGACGAGTTTGCCCAGGTGGTCCACACGAACGCTCGCAGTGGTGAGCGCATGATCTTAGAGAAGCGCCGTAAGCCTGAGGAGATTGACGCTGATCGACGCATTCTGGCCGCGCGCGTGCTGGGCGACTGTGCCCAGCCCGAAGTTGTCGCGGCGCTGATCGGCTGCCTGATGGATGAGGATGCAAGCCTGCGGCGTGAAGCCGCGGATAGCCTGGGCCGCTTGGCAGCTTCACACCCCGAACTGTCGGGGTTGGAAAATAGTCTCGGCCCGATCGCAACCCAATTACGAGCGGGCAACGAAGAGATCCGCATGGCCTGCGCCCGAACCCTGGGTGCCTTACAGCATAAAGCGGCGATTCCAGCCCTGCTCGCGGCGCTAGACGATCCCGATACCCTGGTGCGTATCCAGGCGATCCGTTCGTTAACCGCAATTGCTCTGGGCAGAGGCAAAGCCCTGAGTGCCGCCGATCATGTTGTCCTCAGCGAGGTTACTCCCGACCGGATTACCCGCGCGATTCTAGACTGCCAAGCAGATCCAGAGATCGGTGTGCGTAAAGCGGTAATCGACGCCTTGGTGGCGTTACGCAGTCTCGATCTCGAGTTGCTGCTGAAACTGGGCTTAGAAGAGGGCGGCGCGCTCACTCCGGCGGCGGGACAAGCGCTTAAAGATCTTGCGCCCGATATGGCAACTGAAAAGTTAATAGCCGCGCTCGCGGGCAATGACAACAGCGCGATTCGCCGGTTGGCGATGCAGATGCTGCAGCAGATCCATACTGTCCGCGCCGCCTGATATGGCTCTGGTAACCGTCAATCGATGAGCACTCCTACCTCAGCATCGCATTCATCCCGGGTTAATATCCGCAGACTATCGATGCTGTTTATCCCTTTGCTCCTGGTGATCTATGGGGTGATGCAGACCCACTACTGGCTCACGATCAGCGTCGAATATGATCAACTAATGGTGAGCCAGAAACTGGGGGTTGAGCTGTCACGCAAGGTGGTGGCTGATAACCTGGATCACGTAGTGTCCGAAATTCAGTTTCTGGTCAGCCACATCCAGCAGCGCACCCCGTCTCCCGATCTTTCTGAACAGCAAAAACGTGAAATATCGACGTTCTTATCTACGTCTAGCCGTTTTCAACCCTGGTTCGATCAGATCCGTTACCTCGATCTGGAGGGTAACGAAATCATTCGTATCAACCGAATTCAGGGACAACCCGAAGCTGTTGCCTCGTCCAAGCTGCAAAACAAGTCTGACCGTTACTACTTTACCCAGATGCGATCACTGCAGCCGGAGCAGGCCTATATCTCACCACTGGATCTGAACATTGAAGGCGATCAGATTGAGTTACCGGTCAAGCCGACCATTCGGGTGGGGATTGGCATCCACACCGCCCTGGGTGAGAAAGTCGGCTACCTGCTGGTCAATTATCAGGGCAACCAGCTAATCAATGATTTTAAAACGGCATCGAGTCATATCTCTGAGCAGATGATGCTGGTCAACTCCCGCGGGTATTGGCTAATCAGCCCCAATAAAGACCAGAGCTGGGGCTTTATGCTCGATCACAACGAGCGTTTTTCTGACGTTTACCCGCAGGAATGGCGCCGTATCCAAGACACCCCCGCCGGTCAGTTTGAAAACGACCAGGGGCTGTTTAGTTTTAACACGGTCTACCCCTATCAAGACGCCAGCAACCGCCCTGACCTTAGCCTCAATAGTGAAGCGAAGTCCTATTACTGGAAAGTGATCTCCTTTGCTCCTGTGGCACTGCTCAACGCCCCCCGACAGCAGTTTCTGCGCAGCAATGGGCTGATCTATCTCGTTTCTCTATTACTGGCATTTGCCGGCGCCTACCTTATCACCCGGGCCAGCCAGCGCAATGATGCCGCGCAACAACAAAACAACTATGAGCGCAGCTTTAGGCGCGTGCTGGAGAATATCCAGTTGGCCGCTATCACTCTCGACACTCACGGCAAGATTATCTTCTGCAACGATTATTTTTTGCAGCTGAGCGGTTTTCAGCGTGAGGAGCTGCTGGGGCAGGACTGGGTTAATTTGATGCCTAACGATGAATTCCGTTCGGGCAATTACACCCGCTTTCTGGAGGCGTTACAGAGCCAGCAGTTGCCCGAGCGATCAGAAAGTGCGCTATCCAGCAAGCAGGGACAACGCTTGCTACTAGCCTGGAACAACACCTATACCTTTAACGGTGGCGGGGTTATCGCCAGCATATCGCTGCTCGGCAGAGATGTGACCCAGCAACGCGAGATAGAAGAGCAACTCGTTAAACTCAGCATGGCGGTGGAGCAAAGCCCCAATACGGTTATGATCGCCAACCTGCTTGGACAGATCGAATACGTCAATCCCAGATTCTCCGAACTCACCGGCTACAAGCCCGAAGAGGTGATAGGGCTTAGCCCTAGCGTGCTGCAATCAGGGCTTACCGATCCAGACCAGTACCGGGAGCTCTGGCGGACGATCAGCAAGGGTGGTACTTGGAACGGAACACTCCGCAACCGTAAAAAAAACGGGGCCATCTACTCGGAAAAAACCACCATTTCGCCCATCTTCGATAGTCGCGGAAGAATCAGTCATTATCTGTCAGTTAAAGAAGATATTACCGAGCGGCTGCAGCTGCGCCAAGAGGTGCTCCTGCAAAGTGAAGAGACCCGCAAGAACCGCGAACTGGCAGCCGTCGGTCAGATGGCTAACATGGTGGCCCACGATCTACGCAATCCGTTGAGTTCGATCAAAATGGCTCTGCAGATTCTCACTAAAAACACCCGGCAACCGTTAGCCCATGAACGAGTCGAGTTGATCAATATCTCCCAAGAGCAGGTCCTCTACATGGAGGGGATTCTCAACGACCTGCTTAGTTATTCCTGTCCAAACCAGCTCAATAGCGATTGGCTGACGCTGGAAAAACTGTTGGAAACTACCGTTATCTCCCTGCAGAAGCAGATTCAAGCGCAGCAGATCCACGTGGCTGAGGACTACCAAAAGGGGCTGCCCACGGTGTTTGGCGACCCGGTGCAATTGCGGCAGATTTTCAGTAATCTAATCATCAATGCCATCCAAGCTGTCAGTGAGCGATCCGATCCTGCAATAACTATCAGAGCAACCTTGCTTATAACCGACAGTGAACCCAAGATCCAAATCAGTATCACCGATAACGGTTGCGGTATAGATCCCTGCTTAGGAGACAAAGTGTTCGAGCCCTTCTTTACTCAAAAAGCCAAAGGCACCGGGCTGGGTTTATCCATCGTCAAGCAACGGGTCGAGCTGCACCGTGGTTCCATCAGTTTCGCCCCGGTTCAGGGTGGTGGTACTCAGGCAACCCTTATCCTGCCGATCAATCCAGCCGCGACTTGTTGAGAGCTATTCTATGAGCCAACTTTTGATTATCGATGACGATCTGGCTATCTGCAGAATGCTGGAGCTGCATTTCTTGGCGGAAGGGCATCAGGTGCAGGTCGCTCACTCGGTCGATCAGGGGTTGGCGCGCGTATGTGAAAGTCAGCCTGAGCTCATTATTTTGGATATCCGCATGAGCGGAAAGAGTGGTCTTGAGGGCCTGCTTGAACTAAAACCGCTGGCCCCGCACGCTGGCGTCATTATGATCACCGCCTTTCACGATATGGAAAGCACGATCCAGGCGATGCAAGGCGGGGCCGATGATTATATCCACAAACCGATCGATCTGGTACAGCTCGACCAAGCGGTTCAGAGCGTTCTGCAGCGACGGTTGCCTAATAATGAAGAGATGGATCTGGACACCTTTGTCGCCAACGCTAACTCAATGGTCGGCAGTAGCTCCGCTATGCGCGAGGTGTTCAAAACTATCGGCCGGGTGGCCAGCAACACGGCTACAGTACTGATCACCGGCGAAAGCGGTACCGGAAAAGAGCTGGTTGCCAGAGCGATCCATAATTCCAGTACCCAGCGCAGTGGCCCTTTTGTGGCGATCAACTGTGCCGCTCTGGTAGAAACGCTGCTGGAATCGGAGATGTTCGGCCACGAACGAGGTGCCTTCAGCGGCGCAATCAATCAGCAGAAAGGGAAATTTGCCTTG
This sequence comes from uncultured Neptunomonas sp., assembly GCA_963974645.1. Lineage (GTDB taxonomy): Bacteria > Pseudomonadota > Gammaproteobacteria > Pseudomonadales > Balneatricaceae > Motiliproteus. The sequence goes on from CAXBEA010000056.1 coordinate 12,259, forward strand.
GCCGAAAACGGCACTCTATTTCTTGATGAGGTGGGCGAGCTCTCACCCACGATTCAGGCTAAATTGCTGCGGGTACTGCAGGAGAAGGAGTTTAGTCCCATAGGCAGCAAACAGGTCCAGCCCTCTAATGCCCGTATCATCACCGCCACCAATGTCGATCTCAAAACTGCCGTCGCGGCCAAGCTATTCCGAGAAGATCTCTACTATCGTCTAGAAGTGGTGCAGTTACAGCTGCCACCGTTGCGCGAGCGCCTGGAGGATATCGCCGAATTGGTGCCGACCTTGCTAAATCGAATCAATCGTGACCTAGGTGCCAAGGTCACCCGGGTCTCCAACGACGTTCTGGAGGCGCTGCGGGGGCATCACTGGCCGGGAAATGTGCGGGAGCTTGAAAATGTGCTGACCAAAGCAGTGGCCTTGTGTCCTTCCGACTGCCTGACCTCAGACCTGCTGCCCACCGCCCTGCAAGGGCTGTCCGCCGATACGGGTGTTGCCCAATCGCTACTCGACAAATCTCTGGCCCAGTGCAGCCTTAAAGAGATGGAGCAGGCCCACGTGCGCTTTGTTCTGCAGGAAACCGGCGGCCATAAGGGACGGGCCTGTGAGATTCTCGGTATCTCCCGCCCCCGCCTGCAACGAATGATTGCCGACTTCAAATAAGCCCCTGTAAAGATGAGATCATGACTGTAACCGTATATGACTGTCCCTTGCCCTTGTTAGGCTTCGCTGCCTACAGCGGCACCGGCAAGACCACCTTACTGAAACAACTGATCCCGCTGCTCCGCCAGCAGGGGTTCCGGATCGGCATGATCAAACATGCCCACCACCGGTTCGACGTCGACACCCCTGGCAAAGACAGCTATGAGTTGCGCCATGCCGGCGCTGGCCAGATGCTGATCGCCTCCGGCCACCGCTGGGCGTTGATGACCGAAACACCGGACGCGGAGGAGGAGCCGAGCCTGAACGACCTGATTAACCGCTTGGACCTCCGCACCATAGACCTGGTGCTAGTGGAGGGCTTCAGGCACCTTCCCTTCCCTAAGATCGAGCTAGCTAGGCCCTGCCTTGGTAAAGTCCCTCTGCACCTCTACGACCCCCATATTATCGCCGTCGCCACCGACCAGCGAGGGACCGGCAGTCCCCACCTGCCGGAACTTGATCTGAATAACCCGGAGGAAATTGCCGACTTTGTCGCGGACTTTGCCCTCCGTAGATGGAAGCAGAGTCCTTTGCCCGCCGCGCCAACAGCTAATCTCGCCGCTCTTGCGCATCCAACCGTACTCGTCGAGAAATAATTCTGACAGATGAACAGCTGCTCTTTGTGAGCAGCTGCGTGAACGCCAGAGGACGGTGTAAACGGCTTCCACTTGCTCAGCAAGCTTGGCGCCTAAAGCCCTGACTAGCGAAAGCCCTGATTGGTAAACGTCAGCCCGCTTACCTTGGCTTCTTGACTTGGATGTTGGCGAGCGCAGCTCCAAACCGGTAGAGACCCAATGCCCGGTTTTAATATCTACAGCCCGTCGCAGAGTCCTCGGCATCAGGGTGCCCAGAGGCAAGAAAGTGCGCATTCTTGCTCCACCTGCGGTCGTAATACCCAGCCTTATACCTCTCCAAGTAAGACTATTCGAGACAAAGCAGCCTCATCTGCCTGACCTATTAATAAACCGACAAGCAACGGACACTTAACTCCCCCCGCCAGCGTTCATCGCGGTATTGCCCTGATCTACAGGCAGAATGACGCCGTTAATTGCGCTCGCCGCAGCCGAGGCCAGAAACAGCGCGGGGCCGACCAACTCATCGGGTTCGAGCAAACGTCCTTGCGGCAGTCCTTTGAGAATCTTAGGCAACACCTGATCCCGAAACTCGGGGTTAGTCAGGTGCTGCTCCAACCCCGGGGTACGGATCTGCGCGGGCGCTAAGGCGTTGCAGCGAATCCCCTGGGCCGCATATTCGATCGCAATCTCACGGGTCATCTGGTGTACCGCCGCCTTGGCGCAGCTATAGGGCAGTGCCCCACGCCCCAGTGCGTTGATACCGGCATTGGAGCCGATCTGAATGATCGAACCGCCGCCGGGCTGGTCGATCATCCTCTGCAATGCCTGTTGATTGCAGTAAAAATAACCACTAAGGCTAACATCCAGGGTCTGCTGCCAATCCTGGCCCTGGAGCAGATGCGGTTTGACCCGACGGGGAAACGCAAAGGGCACATTTACCAACACATCGATACCCCCCAGCTGCTGATCCAACTGCTCAAAGAGCTCTTTCACCTGGTGCGGATCGGCGATATTGGTCTGCCGTGATAACACCTCGATACCCAGATCCCCAAGCTGCTGCACAGTCTGCTGTAAGCCGGGTTTATCGATATCACAGAGTGCCAACCGAGCCCCGGCACGACCAAAGCCCAGGGCCAAGGCATGGCCGACACCGCCATTGGCCCCAGCCCCGGTGATCAGCACCCGTTTTCCCTCAACGCTGAACAGGCTGCGGGGATTTGAAAGCGGTTTTGAAAGAGGATTGGAAATCGGCTTAGGCATTGAGAGAGCCCTTGAGAGAGGCATGCAATAGCGGCTCCACTACATCAGCAAGATCCAGTTGCTGCGCATAAAAGGCCCATTCTCGCTGCAGCACCCGCGCCCGGTTTTTAGCCTGCCTGAACCCATGCCGCTCGTCGGCAAAGGCTAGATAGTCGACCGCGACGCCACGCCCTTTAAGCTGGTTATAGAGGGTATAGGTTTGGGTCGCTGGAACGACGCGATCCAAGCCGCCCTGAAAGAAGATCAGCGGCCGGGAAAACTTGTCCTGTCGGTGGATCGGTGAGCGTAGTCGGTAGCGCTGCGAATCCCTGTCAGGATCACCGACCAGCCAATCCAGGTACTTGGATTCAAACTTGTGGGTCTGGGTCGCCAGACGCGCCAGGTCGCTGATGCCATAGTGACTGGCACCGGCACGCAGCCACTGCTGCCCCTCGTCTTGGCTAAGAACCTGCAACAGGGTATAGCCACCGGCACTGTTGCCGCGCACCACCAGCCGCTCCGGATCGACCCAATTCTGGCCGGTTAAAAACTTCGCCGCGTCGATCACATCGGCAACATCCGACACCCCCCACTGGCCCTGCAATAGCTGCCGATAGTGACGACCATAGCCGCTGCTGCCGCGATAGTTCAGATCCAGCAGGGCAAATCCACGCTGCAACCAGAACTGCTTCAACGGATCAAACCGCGCATCGGCTTGGGCGGTGGGGCCGCCATGCAGCTGAATAATTAACGGCAGGCGCTGACCGGGCGTTACCGCAGGCCGGTAAAGCAGCCCGTATAAGGGGTCGCCGCTGGTGGAGGGAATGCACAGGTGTTGGGGTTGTACCACCGAAGCCCTTGGTTGAGTGAACTCAAGCCGGAGCTGCTCGATCACCCAGGGGGGAGTGCCTGCTTCACCCGCGCCTGCCTTTGGTTCTGAATCTAGGTCTAAACAGGGTTCTAAGCATTGCTCTGAGAACATATCGATCAAGGACGCAGCTGCGCAGCCTAACAGCTGCCCAGGCGCGCTCCCGGATTCTGCGATGGCCACCCAGCCAGGCGAACCTTTATCCGCAGCGTTAACCTGCGCCAGACTATGGATAGCGGCCCAACTGCCCAGACTCAGCAACTGCCGGGTGGGCAGATGCAGCACCCCCAGCTCGGCTTTACCCTGATGCCACCAACTACAGCCGATACGGTCCCGATCCAAGACCACATACGCCTGCTGCCCCAGCTGCCAGGGCGCCCGCGCGAACTCGGCATCTCGCTGTAATAGCAATTCGCTAAATCCAGCTGCAGACTCTAGTTGTAACCCACTCTCGAGCCCTGCAGTCGCTTCAACCCGTGGAGCAGCCTGCTTCATGTCATCAACAAAAAGATAACGGTATAGATTCCACCAGCCATTACGGTCGGAGATAAAAAACAGCGTTCCATCGGGGCCGAACTCCGGTTGCAGCACCGCCTCACCCTGCTCCCCCAGACGCCCACTGGTCAGCGCTTGCGGCTGCAATGGCAAGCCCTCCGGGTCCAGATCGGTCAACCAGAGTTGGGTCGAGGTCCAGGGTTGGTGTGGATGATCCCAGCTGATCCAAGCCAGTTTACTGGCATCGGCATTGAGCCGGGGCGAACTGTAAAAATCCGCACCCTCGACCAATACCGATCGGTCTGCTACGCCAGTTGTACCCAAGGAAGCCAGACTGATCGCGACCAGTCGATTGTGTACTTGGTTAGAATGTACCTGGTTAGCATGTACCTGGTCAGAATCGGCATGTTCCTCCTCAACAGCAATGATCCTGTTAAGGCGCGCATCGAACTGCAGATCGCCATAGCGAAAGCCGTCAAACTGATAAATCCGGATCACTTGGTCAGGTTGGGCAAAGCCCTGCCAGTACAGTCCCTGATCAGCATCGTTAACAAACACCAGCCCCGCATCGAGAAGGCGATAGCTGCCACCGCCATATTCATGCACCCTGCTGCGCACAGAGTAGACAGCGGGAGTAAGCAGCACCGAGCCCTCAGCGCCGTGGCGACAACGAATCCGGGTAGCGCCCTGATCGGGATCAAATTCAAGCCAACAGAGCCGTTCGCCGACACTCTGTAGTTCGGCCCACTGCTTGCCTTGCGCCGCAGCTTGGGCAGCACTGATCGGAGCATGGAACGCCGAGTTCATGCTTAACCCCTGGCAATAAGCTGGTGCAACTGCTGCTGTGCCGCCGCTATATTGCGTTTATTGCGCAGTAATGGATCGCCGCTAGGAAGGGTTTCGGCCAATTCACGAGCGGATTCAATCAGGTGGTGTTGGGGCGATTTACCGCATACCGGATCGGCGTTGGCAGCATCGCCGGTCAACTTGAAGGCCTGGCAGCGGCATCCGCCAAAATCTTTCTCCTTTTCATCGCAGGAACGGCACGGCTCTTTCATCCAGTCATAGCCGCGAAAATGGTTAAAACCGGTTGATCGGTACCAGATCTCTTCCAGGCTGGTATCCCGCACACTAGGAAACGCGATCGGCAGTTCCCGCGCACTGTGGCACGGCAATGCGGTGCCATCGGGGGTAATTGTGAGGAACAGTTTTCCCCAACCGTTCATACAGTCTTTGGGACGCTCCTCGTAATAATCGGGCATCACGAAGATCAGCTTGGGACCGCTGCCATTGAGCTGCTCACGGTAGCGATGGGTGGTGGCTTCGGCCTGCGCCAGCTGGGTTTTGGTGGGCAGTAGCTGGTCGCGGTTGGCCAGCGCCCAGCCGTAATACTGCGCCGTGGCCAGTTCCACATAATCGGCTTCCAGCGCCATCGACAGTTCGATGATCTGATCGATCTGATCGATATTGTCACGATGGATGACAAAATTAAGCACCATCGGATAACCCTGCGCCTTAACCTCTTTTGCCATCGCCAGTTTCTGCGCGAAGGCCTTATCGCTTCCCGCCAGACGGTTGTTCAGTTCCTCACTGCTGGCCTGAAAACTGATCTGGATATGATCCAGCCCGGCTTCTTTAAAGTCTGCCATCCGCTGCGCATCCATTCCCATCCCAGAGGTGATCAGGTTGGTGTAATAGCCCATCTGCCGGGCTTCATAGATCAGCACTTCGAGATCTTTTCGCAGCAGCGGCTCACCGCCGGAAAAACCCAGTTGCGCGGCCCCCATCTTGCGTCCCTGTTTGAACACCGAGATCCACTCCTCGGTGGTCAGCTCCTCGCCACCGCCCTTGAGATCGATCGGGTTGGCACAGTAGCTACACTGCAGCGGGCAGCTATAGGTGAGTTCGGCCAGCAGCCAAAACGGCTGACCGATCCCGGCAGGGATCGTCTCAGTTGAAGCCGAGCCATTGCTGTTCATGGGCAACTCCTAAAAACGCCTGGACATCATTCATCAAGCCACCCGCATCGGGAAATTTGGCATCAAGTTGCTGGATAATCGCCGCCACCGAGGTCTGACCATCGCAGCAAGCCAGAATCTCTCCGGCACCGCCGTTGAGCTTGACCATCCCCTCGGGATAGAGCAGCACATAGGCCTGCTGCGCCTCCTCCCATTGGAAGCGGAAATGGCGGCGGATAGAGGGGATCTGATCGAGCGTAAACATCAGCTGGCTTCCTGTCGTTCTGGGTCTATTTCAAGCGGATGAAGCGACTGCTGCAGCGAAGAGTCCTCAGCACGGGCGATGATATTGTGATACGGAACCCGGTTGAGTTCGTAGGCCATGCTCATCGCATCGAGCATGCTCCAGAGCACATCCAGCTTAAACTGGAGGATATCCAACGCCTGTTCCTGCTGCTCGCGGGTCACAAAGTGATCCAGGGTAACCTGCAAACCGTGCTGTACATCGCGCCGCGCTTCCGACAGCCGGTTGCGGAAATACTGATGGCCTTCAAGATCGATCCAGGGGTAGTTACTGGGCCAGGTATCCAACCGCGACTGATGGATGGTTGGGGCAAAGAGTTCGGTCAGTGACGAACAGGCGGCCTCCTGCCAACTGGCATGGCGGGCAAAGTTAACGTAGGCATCCACCGCAAAACGAACCCCCGGTAGTACATGTTGCTGCGACTGTACCTCCTCACGACTCAATCCGCAGGCCTCACCCAACCGCAACCAAGCTTCGATACCGCCCTCCGCGCCCCCGTAACCGTCATGGTCGAGAATCCGCTGCACCCAGAGTCGGCGCACTTCTCGATCCTTGCAGTTGGCTAGTACGTTGGCATCTTTTACCGGGATATTGACCTGATAATAATACCGGTTAGCCACCCAGCCGCGAATCTGCGCCGGAGTACAGCGGCCTTCGTGCATCGCCAAATGGTAGGGATGATGGATATGGTAGTAGTCACCCTTGGCCCGTAGCCGACGCTCAAACTCCACCCGTGACCAGGGTTGGGGGGATTCTGCAGTCTCAGAATGGGCACCTGACTGCGGCTTAGATAGCGGCTTTGATAATGGTAGTGAGTTCAGGGTCATGGCGATGGCCTCATTGTTATTATTAGCTGTGGCGGCTGTTAAGCTGAGCGCTAGGGCGCGATCAGATCCTAGAGCCGGATCTCCATCCCATCCCAGGCGACCTCCACCCCGTGACGACCAAGTTCGCTACGTTCGGGGGAGTCTTCATCCAGAATAGGGTTGGTATTATTGATATGAATCAGAACCTTGCGACTTGCTGTTAGCGAATCGAGCACTTCCAGCATGCCGCCGGGACCGCTCTGTGGCAGGTGACCCATAGTCGTTCCGAGCTGCACCCCCACCTCCTGGCGGATCATCTCGTCGTCCGTCCACAGCGTGCCGTCGACCAGCAAGCAATCGGCGCGCTGCATCCAGGGCAACAGATGCGGTTCGATCGCACCCAGACCCGGCGCATAAAACAGCGTGCCGCCGGTGAGCAGATCTTCGATAAAGATGCCGATATTGTCGCCGCAGACCGGGTGATCACGGTGCGGCGAATAAGGAGGCGCTTTGCTGGTCAGCGGCATCGCATGGATACGCAGGTTTTTGATCGACGGAATTTCAAACCCCTGCTCGGTATCCAATGGTACCGATTGACGACTGAAGCCACCGTTCCAGGTTTTAAAATTGAGCATCGGAAAAACCGGGAAGCCCTGACTCAGATCCTCAAACACCGGATCGGTGCAGTAGACATCGAGCGGGCAGCCTTCGCGCAGCATCAACAAACCGCTCGTGTGGTCGATCTGGGCATCCATCAGTAGGATCGCGGCAATACCGGTATCCCGAAGTTTTCGCGCAGGCTGCAAGGGTTGGAACGATGCGAGCTGGGCACGGATATCGGGAGAAGCGTTAAACAGCAACCAATGCTCGCCATCGCTACTGATGCAGATTGATGACTGGGTTCGCGCTTTGGCGTTGACCGTGCCGTTACGAAAGCCTCGACAATTATGACAATTACAATTCCACTGCGGAAAACCACCGCCAGCGGCTGCGCCTAAGACTCGAATCTGCATCTACTCACTCCCCGTACAATCCACCATTCAATTCTGCACCTAGCTCACCAGCCAGCCCATATGCCAGTGATCAGAAAACGGGATCTAGAACGCGCCCTTAGGCGCGACCTACTCAGGCTTAGCGGTTGCTGAAATACATGGTTACTTCAAAACCGATGCGCAGATCGGTAAATGCCGGCTTAGTCCACATGGTGAAACCCTCGTGTTGTTTTTATCGGTAAGGAGCTTGCGGGCAAGAGCCCTCTCTTGCCTCAACACCAGCATGCCAAATTGACATAGCGCAACACAGAAGACCTTGGAGCGTTTTAACGGGGTCGAAAGTCGTAGATCTTTGGGATGGTGGTAGCAGTTTTTAGCAGCTGTTAGAGGAATTGAGGCCGGGTACCTTCTAGCCACTATACAAACAGAACAAAGCCCGTGAGTGGGGCCGTGATCAATGCAAACTGAAATCACTCATACCCAAGCGTCCAGTTGCCCTATACCATAGCCATTCACTCGCCGATAACGTCTAGCCAATCACCGCAGGTCCAAACCTTGAACCCCACCCCTCCTCTTAGCCACTTAGGAACAATGCCTATCGAGCAGTTCCTGGAGCAATACTGGCAGAAACAACCGCTACTGATACGCAACGCATTTGCCGCTTTTGAACCACCGCTCTCTGCCGACGAGTTGGCAGGTCTCGCCTGTGAAGACGAGGTTGAATCTCGGCTATTGATAGAAAACCCCGATAACGGCGACTGGGAGCTACAGCACGGCCCCTTCACGGAAGACAAATTTGCACAACTACCGAGCGACCACTGGACCCTACTGGTGCAAGCAGTTGATCACTGGGTCCCTGAAGCGGCTGATTTTCTCGAGCAATTCAAATTCATCCCGAACTGGCGTCTTGACGACCTGATGATCAGTTATGCAACTCGTGGTGGCGGTGTCGGTCCACATTTTGATTCCTATGACGTTTTTCTAATCCAAGCCGAAGGGCAAAGACGCTGGGAGATCGGAGCGCTTTGCAGCCAAGAAGACCAGCTGGTCGCCAATAAACCGGTGCGCATTTTAAAAAACTGGCAGCCGCAACAGGCATGGGTTTTGAACCCCGGTGATATGCTCTATCTGCCTCCTCGCTTCAGCCATAACGGTGTGGCGCTCAGCGATGACTGCATCACCTATTCAGTGGGTTACAGAGCGCCGCAGACTGGCGAAATGCTGATGCAGTTTGCTAGCTTTTGCAGCCAGCAACTGACCGAGGATGCGCACTATGCTGACCCAGATCTCCGACCCAGAAACAGCAGCGGACAGATTGAGAACCAAGACTTAGAACGGCTGCGCAACCTGATGAGCAGCATGCTCGATGACCCTCAGCAGCTGCGCGATTGGTTCGGTCAGCTGGTCACAGAGTCCAAGTACGCAGACCCAAACAATATCCAAGAGCCGGTAACACTGGCTAAATACACAGAACAAGAGGTGCAGCAACTCCTTGAAGAGCTTGCTGACAGTAGTAGCATCCGACGCAACGAAGGCATTCGCTTTGCCTATCATCAGGCCCCAGACTCACTCAGCCTCTATGTCGATGGCCAGACGTATCCCTGTGCGACGGATCTGCAACCGCTAGTCAGCCTGTTGTGTGACAGCAATCAATACCCAGCCCGCTGTGTAGTTGATTGGTTTGAACACACCGAAGGTCGACAATTACTGACCGGTTTGTTTAACCAAGATCATCTTTACGCGCTCTAAAGCCACTGCCTGCGCGGGCAAGCGTTCAGCCTCGGTTAGCTGCCATGCCGTTGAGCTGCCTGTCATGCAGCCGGGCCAGCAACAGCAGCGATACCAGGGCACCGACCAGTGCCAACGCCATATCCGACTGGGTATCCCAGACATACCCCTGGGTGCCCAAGAACGCCTCCGCATCTTCGCCGCTGGTCAGCGCCACCCACCACTCTATCAACTCGTAAAGGGCGCTGAAGGCCAGGGAGATAGAAACCACAACCAGATTCAACCAGCGCCTACCGTTGACGACCTGTTTGCGCAGTAGAATTTCTCGTGCCAGCAACGCGGGAACAAAACCCTGAAAGAAATGCCCGACCTTGTCGTAGTTATTACGCTCGCTACCCAACAGCTCTTTTACGCTATCAAACAGAGGCACTTCCGCGTAGGTGTAGTGGCCACCCACCATCAGCACGATGCCGTGGATGAGAATAAAAAAGTAGAGGAGCGGGGTTAATCGGAACGAACGGTACGTAGCCAGCAACGCTACACCGCCAATAAGCGCAGGGGCGACTTCGAGCAGCCAGGTGAAGGGATCCTTGGGGTTGATTCCCGACCAGATTAGCACCAGCGCATAGACTGAAATCCACAGCAGCTTCATTACAAGACCTACCTTTAAACAGAAGAGTTACTTATACCCTTTCCATCAGCCTTTCAATCAACCTTTCCACCAGTCTTGCCATCAGTCTTGCCATCATTCATACCCACCCAACAGCTACGAACAGCTTTGAATACCGGGTTCCAGGGTGAGGGTTTTAGCACCCGAACGCTCGATGATTTTGACGATAGTGGATTGAACCGTAGCGTCCTCACGCGCATCCGCCTGGGTACTGAATTTTTCCAACTGCGCCGGCGCGTTTTCTTCGCCAATAAAGCTGAGCACAACCTGGGTGGCCAACTGATCATCCGGTCCGTAATAGGCAATATTAATCAGTGGATAACCCTGAAATCCCCGCTTGGCTTTCTTGGCTATCAGCTTCTTGGATTTATCTAAATTCATAAAATGAGCGCCCTGCCGGAGTAGAGGAGATTAGGGGTATTTTACCGGGAGGGGTTCAGGCAGGCCAGGGGCTGTGGGAGTTTTCCGACAGCCTCAACGCCTTGCACAGACGGGTGCAACTGGTTATGAGTTCATTTTCCAATGTTCATAATCCCACTAAGCTCACCCCCACCAACTTTTTGAATATATATTGCCTTGGGTTCAGCAGAAGTAGTTGAATATATTATTACGTGATTTCTTATGATTTGAATACCGTAATTACCAGATATCAAATATACACCACCCGGATAACGACCTGAAGTTGGGTGCCAACCTGAACTATGTGTACGTAACCATTCGTTGAGAGTTACATACTCTTTATCCTTTGGAGTAAGAAGCAGGCTTTGTGTACGGTCATTACTAAGAAATACACTAACTTCAGGATCAAGTTGAATACTTAGTGATTTACTACAACTCACTAAAAAGATAATCGATATTACAAGAAGGATTCTGTTCATTTTAATTCTCAAAATGCCGCTAATTAGCGGCGGCTAATATTAGTATGATTGTAGCGTAGCAAAAGCCGCGCAGATATTAACTGTCCGAGTGCATGTGTCTTGTTAAACGAAGCCGCTACGCAGCAGAAAAACAGACTCTATGTCAGCGCAACTAAGGAACCTATGAACAAGTCCCTGGCGCCTCTGGCTTTCAGAGCGAGTGGAGATCAAGGCAGCGATTACAGACAGACTGGTTGTCTGTCGAAAGTCGCTAACACCGAGATCCACGCGCTCTGAAAGCCCCGAAGGGCGGGCTCTATAACGGCCTTCTGCTTTGTCGGACCGCTTGAAAAGGTCTAGACATTTCACTGCACGATCCTTCGCGCACCTGGCCGCTATATGGCCCGCAGAGAACACACTGGACTTATTCACAGGTTCCTAAGCTCCTGATTGATAGTATTGATTAATAATTCACAGGAGTTTACCCATGAATGCGCGTCAACAAAAGCGCTTCGATGCGCTTTACAGCCAACACCTCCAAGCCCTTAAGCTACGGGGCTATAGCGCCAGCACTATCGACGTCTACTCACGCGTTGTTCGGCGTTTAAGCAGCCATTTTGACTGCGTTCCTGATGCGCTCACCGTGGCGCAACTGACCAGCTACTTTGCCGATCGGGTCGATAGCCATTCCTGGTCCAGCGTACGCCTTATTCATTTTCTAAATTGATGCTTAGCACTACGCTTCACCAACAGGCCGGAAAAAACCGAAGGCTTTTGGAGGCCCAGCCCGAAGGGCGATCGTTGAACGCTTTGTTAATCTTAAATTTCTGATGCAAGTAAAAATCTTCGTAAATCTCTTTCTTGCCTTAACACATGGAGAATATATACCGAGTCTTGATCTACTTTATAGAAAACACGACAAGGGCCAACAACAACTTCGCGATAGGTTAGTGTGGCTATTTCTTCAGGTATTCGCCCTGACTCAGGAAATTGTTCTAACCTCTGAACCTTACTGAAAACTTTTTCAACTAGTTTTCTGGCTGCATAGATGTTGCTAACAGCGATATACTCGGCAACGTCGTCTAAATTATTCAAAGCAGGCTCAGTCCATATTATTTGAGCCATTTGCTCATTTTTATTTTGGCTTGAGCCGTGTTCATTGTTCGACCGTCGCGAATAGCTTGCTCACCTTTCGCGATACCCTCTAGGATTTTCATACGATCAAGCATTAGCTCGTAATCAGCTACATCTAGGAGGTAAGCTGACGGCTGACCATGTTCGGTTATGAGAATAGGCTCTTTAGTTTCATGAAGGTCTGCAAGCAGCTTTGTTGCATGCCTCTTTAATGTAGTAACTACTTCAGTTCTCATTGCAGCACCTTAGGCCAAAAAGTGACACTATAGTACCACTCTGGATTTGGGAAGACTAACGAGGCTGTCGAATTAGCATTTTGCGCTGACAAATACCCATCCAACCGACACCCCATGTCCTGTTTTTTAATAGTTTCGCCTGATCAGGCTATTTTATAACCCGTCATCACGTCCGTCGACATACAAATACATGCTCAAAATCGCCGCCTTGAGAGCCCGTTCAGAGCCTTCTGAGGCACCCTCCCAGACGCTGGAACCAGTCGGTCCGAATACGGACGCACCCGCCGCACTGGCGACCGACATAAGAATAACGCGGGGTTATGGGGTTAAAAACTGTCCTGAAACAGGTCAGGAGTCGTGCACGGCCAACGCGTAGAAAAAG
>CAXBEA010000057.1:0-25086 GCA_963974645.1 uncultured Neptunomonas sp.
TCTTCCTCTTCGCGATGTTCTTCGCAGTAAGGGCAGTAGATAGAAAACATCGGTCTTCTCCTCCGGTTAGTGGGCCACGCCTGCGGCACCGTGTTCGTCGATTAGGGTTCCATCGTAGAAGCGGAACATGGAGAAGGGTTTGGCCAACGCATGGGCCTCCCCTTTAGCCAGGGTGGCGGCAAAGACATTGCCCGACCCGGGTGTCGCCTTGAAACCCCCGGTACCCCAGCCACAGTTGAAGAACAGGTTCTCAACCGGGGTATCGGAGATGATTGGACAGGCATCGGGGCAAGTGTCAACGATGCCGCCCCATTGGCGGTTCATCCGCACCCGGCTAAAGATCGGAAACAGTTCGACGATCGCCTGAACCGTGTGTTCGATGGTGGAATACGAGCCCCGCTGGCCGTAGCCGGTGTAGCCGTCGATGCCAGCACCGATCACCAGATCCCCTTTGTCGGACTGGGATACATAACCGTGAACGTGGTTGGACATCACCACGGTATCGAGGATCGGTTTGATCGGCTCGGACACCAGCGCCTGCAACGGGTGGGATTCCAGCGGCAGGGTAAATCCGGCCATCTTCGCCAACACGCTGGAGTTACCCGCCACCACGCAACCGATACGGTCGGCCTTGATGGTACCGTGCTGCTTGGTCTCTACACCGATAGCCGCGCCATCTTCGGTGAGAATATCGATCACTTCGCATTGCTGGATCAGATCGACGCCGAGGGCGTCGGCGGCACGCGCCCAGGCCACGGCATCGTGACGCGCCACACCGGCACGCGGTTGCCAGGAGGCGCCCATCACCGGAAAGCGGGTATTGGCCGAGCAATCCATGATCGGCACGATCTCGGAAACCTGCTGAGTATCCAGCACTTCGCCGTCGATGCCGTTGAGACGGTTGGCGTTAACCCGGCGCTCAATGTCGCGCATATCCTGCAAGGTGTGGCCCAGGTTAAGCACCCCGCGCTGGGAGAACATGACGTTGTAATTCAGATCCTGGGAAAGCCCCTCCCAGAGTTTCATCGCGTGCTCGTACAGATGTGCCGCTTCATCCCAGAGGTAATTAGAGCGCACGATGGTGGTGTTACGGGCGGTGTTTCCGCCACCCAGATAGCCCTTCTCGAGCACCGCAATATTGGTGATATTATGCTCTTTGGCCAGGTAGTAGGCAGTCGCTAGGCCGTGCCCGCCACCGCCGACGATCACCACGTCGTACTTTTTCTTAGGCTTAGGATTGCGCCAGGCCCGCTGCCAGTTTTCGTGATAACTCAGGGCGTGTTTGAACAGCCCGAAACCAGAGTATTTCTGCATTTTATTTATCCTCATTGGTTCATGCCTGCGGCATGTCGTTGGTTCCAGTAGCAACGATCAACACTCGATAATGTTGACCGCAAGCCCCCCCCGAGATGTTTCCTTGTATTTATCCAGCATGTCGCGACCGGTTTCCTTCATCGTGCGAATCACCTTATCCAGCGAGACAAAGTGTTCGCCGTCACCGCGTAGCGCCAGGGAAGCAGCATTGATCGCCTTCATCGAGGCCATCGCGTTGCGCTCGATGCAGGGCACCTGCACCAAGCCGCCGATGGGATCGCAGGTCAGCCCCAGGTTGTGCTCCATGCCGATTTCGGCAGCGTTTTCCACCTGCGCAGGCGTTCCGCCTGTCACTTCGGCCAGACCCGCCGCCGCCATCGCGCAGGCCGAACCCACCTCACCCTGGCAGCCCACTTCGGCACCGGAGATAGAGGCGTTTATCTTGAATAAAATACCAATCGCCGCAGCCGTCAGTAGGAAGCGGACCACCCCGTCCTCATCGGAGTTAGGGCAGAAATGGATGTAGTAATGGAGTACCGCTGGAATAATACCGGCGGCCCCGTTGGTCGGTGCGGTGACCATACGACCGCCGGCCGCATTCTCCTCGTTCACCGCCAGCGCGTAGAGGTTGACCCAATCCAACGCCCCCAGTGACGGGGTGATCATGTCCATCCGGGTGCGGTTTTTCAGATCCCGGTAGAGCGCAGCCGCCCGGCGTTTGACTTTCAGCCCACCGGGCAGAACGCCCTCGTTGCGGGTACCGTTGTCGACGCACTCCTGCATCACTTGCCAGAGCTGTAAAATCTCTGTGCGTACCTGCTCTTCACTCCGCCAAATGGACTCATTCTTAAGCATCACTTCAGCGATGGAGAGCCCGGTTTCCTGGCAGATCTTCAGCAGTTCTGCACCGGTACGAAACGGATACGGCAGCAACGTGAGATCTTCGACGATCCGATCGGCGCCAGCCGCTGTCTCGTCGACCACAAAACCACCGCCGACCGAGTAGTAGATCCGCTCGCTAACAACCTCACCCGCCGCATCAAAAGCAGTAAAGCTCATCCCATTGGCATGAAACGGCAGCGATTCCTTGCGGTGATAGATCAGATCTTGGCGCTCGTCGTAATCGATCCGCTGATGGCCGGCCAGCATCATTTGCGCCAGACCAACGATCTCGCTATAACGAGGCTGAACAATCGCCGGATCGATCGAATCGGGTAGATGACCCTCGAGCCCCATCAACACCGCAGACCCGGAACCATGCCCCATGCCGGTTGCACCCAAGGACCCGTACAACTGGCTCTGAACCCGGGCAACCCGTTCCAGCAGCCCTAGGTCTTTCAGCGCAGTAACAAACACATGGGCTGCTTTCATCGGTCCCACGGTGTGGGAGCTGGATGGGCCGATACCGACTTTGAGCATGTCAAACAGACTAATCGCCATAGCGAAGCCCCCTCTTATGCCACCCGGACAGACCGGACGGACAGGTTATTGTTATATCGAGGTTAAATTTTCAACTTGTTGGCAGAGCCCCAGGAGGCTCTGCTCTAACCGCCTTACGCCTTAGCTATAAACCGGATAGTCGGCACACAGGCCGCTAACTTTCTGCTTCACCGCGGCGATAGTGCGCTCAACATCGGCGCTGTCAGCACCTGTCGCTTGCATGGCGTCGAGGATGTCAGCGATCCAACCGGTCAATTCACGGCATTGCGCTTCTTTCATGCCACGGGTGGTGATCACCGGCGAACCGATGCGCAGACCCGAGGTGACGAAGGGGGACTGGGGATCGTTGGGTACCGCGTTCTTGTTTACGGTGATCGAAGCACGACCCAAGGCCGCATCGGCATCCTTACCGGTCAATCCCTGCTTGATCAGACTCAGCAGGAATAGATGATTCTTAGTACCACCGGATACCACATCGTAACCGCGCTCGATAAACACCTCGGCCATCGCCTGGGCATTCTTGACAACCTGCGCCTGGTACGTCTTAAACGCCGGATCCAGAGCTTCCTTAAACGCAACCGCCTTAGCCGCGATCACATGCATCAGCGGGCCGCCCTGACCACCGGGGAAAACAGCCGAGTTGAGTTTCTTCTCCAGCCCTTTTTCTTCAGAGCCGGGATTGGACTTACACAGGATCAGGCCGCCACGCGGGCCGCGCAGGGTCTTGTGGGTGGTCGTGGTAACCACATCAGCAAACGGCAGCGGATTTGGATAGAGACCCGCCGCCACCAAGCCAGCAACATGGGCCATATCGACAAAGAGGTAGGCACCCACCTGGTCCGCGATCTGACGGAAGCGCGCCCAATCAACGATCTGCGAGTATGCGGAGAATCCCGCCACGATCATTTTCGGCTTATGCTCAAGCGCCAGCGCTTCAACCTGGTCATAGTCGATCTCACCGCTGGCCTCGTTCAGACCGTACTGGACCGCGTTGTAGATCTTGCCGGAAAAGTTGACATGGGAACCGTGGGTCAGGTGACCACCGTGAGCCAGGCTCATCCCCAGTACGGTATCACCCGGTTGGCACAGGGCCATATAGACGGCAGCATTGGCCTGGGAACCGGAGTGCGGCTGGACGTTGGCGTAGTCGGCGCCGAACAGCTCTTTAGCACGATCGATGGCCAGCTGCTCAACCACATCCACATGCTCACAACCGCCGTAATAACGCTTTCCGGGATAGCCTTCGGCATACTTGTTAGTCAGCAGGGTTCCCTGCGCTTCCATCACCAGAGGGCTGGTGTAGTTTTCGGAGGCGATCAGCTCAATATGCTCCTCTTGACGCACCGCTTCACGCTGGATCGAATCCCATAAAGCCGGGTCGTAATTCTGAATACTGTCACTCTTGCTGAACATTATTTTTATTCTCCTCTGCGGGCTCTCTGATGGTCCCGGGTGGTTGGCCTCCCTAGGCTTTCATAAAAAGCGTCCGGGCTTGGTAATCACATCATCGTACCGATCGGAAACCGTGCTGGGCTGTCTGTCCGCCACCTTCAGTTATGGATTTGCGACAACCACTGGCTGAATGCGACAACAGCGGTCAGATTGCGACAGAAACGCGGCCGTGCATCGTCACAATCGTGCAAACTTGTTAAGGTTTACCCGAAGCATATAAGCAGGCCTTGTGATAGGGCGCGTACGCAGGCCGCTTATAAACACAATAAGAAAGAGGACCGTAATAGCCTCGGTCCCGACAAGGCACACAACTATGCAGAGCGATGCCAAGATTGTTGTTGTCGATGACGACAAGATTACCCGCGAGTGTTTACGCAGCTACTTCGAAACGGAGGGCTATCGGGTATTCTGTGCCGAGAGCGCAGAACAGGCCGAGGGCATATTGCGCAGCGAAGCGATCGACGTGGTCTTGCTGGATATCCGCCTGCCGGGCAAAGACGGTCTGACCCTGACCCGCGAACTGCGTGTTAACAGCGAGGTCGGTATCATCCTTGTTACCGGCCGCCAGGACGACGTCGATCGCCTGATCGGGCTGGAGTGCGGTGCCGACGAATATATCACCAAACCCTTCAATCCCCGCGAGATCCTGGCGCGCACCAAGAACCTGGTACGCCGTGTCCGCCACGGCAACAGCGCCAAGCCTAGCAACGCCCTGGCGCAGAGCTTCAAGCAGTTTGAGCGCTGGAAACTAAACATCGACCGGCGCCAGCTTATTAACGAACAACAGCAACCCACCCAGCTGACCGAAGGCGAATTCCAGTTACTTAACTGCCTGATCAACCACGCCGGCCAGGTGATGACCCGGGAGCAGATCCTGGATCAAATTCGTGATCGGGAATGGGTTCCCAGTGACCGCACGGTCGATGTATTAATCGGCCGATTGCGGCGCAAACTGGATGATGACCCTGCCAATCCGAAACTGATCCTGACCGTGCACGGCGCCGGCTACCTGTTCACCCCGCGTCCTTCCGACATACTATGAACGCCAGCAGCCGCACCGTTGCACTCATCCTCTGGCTGCTGGCTTGCTACGCTGGCGTTAGCCGGGGGCAAACCCTCAGCGCCTGCGGCCACCCCTTCTACCCGCCGGTGT
The DNA here is from genome assembly GCA_963974645.1 of uncultured Neptunomonas sp. Lineage (GTDB taxonomy): Bacteria > Pseudomonadota > Gammaproteobacteria > Pseudomonadales > Balneatricaceae > Motiliproteus. The sequence goes on from CAXBEA010000057.1 coordinate 5,360, forward strand.
CCTGGATTAAAGAGGGGAAACTGCTAGGCCTGGCGCCAGCGGTGAGCAGGATTTTATTCACCGAACTGGGCTATCAGATCAAGTTGGAAGCCGATAGCAACTGGAAGCGCTGTTTACGCCAAGTTGAGCAAGGCAACGCCGATATCGTCGTCGCCGCTTTTCGCATCAGCAGCCGCGAACGTTACCTGCGCTACAGCAGCGAGCCGGTCATCGCCGACCCCATCAGCCTGTTTATTAACCGGGATAAGCCGTTTTCATTTACTCGCCTTGATGACCTGCAGGGCAAGACCGTGGGGTTACTGCTCGGCGACAGTTTTGGCGATGAATTCGACAACTACCTGCTCCAAAACAACACCATCGAGTATGTCTCCAGCGGCGAACAGAATTTTGGCAAGCTGGCGTTGGGGCGGATCGATTTCATGCCGCTGGGGCGGCTCAGCGGCGAACTCCAAAGCATAAAGCTGGGCTTTAGCCCGCAAATAAAGCCCCATGACCGGGTGATTACGACCGAGTATTACTACCTGGCCGTAGGCCGCAACAACGATCTGGTCAAGCATCTTCCCTATATCAACCGCCGCTTGCAGGAGATGCGCGAAGACGGAACCCTTACTCGCCTAACCGAACAGTACAGCCAGCTCTACCTCAACACACCCTGATGATGACAGCAGCTTATGGCAAGCCATTCACCATGACATTTCGACACCTGACCGACTATGCCAAGCAGCATCCGCTGGGATTCCGGATGATGCTGTACGTCTCCCTGTGCAGTTTCATCTTTATTCTGGTGTCTAGCGCATTGCAACTGACGTTGGATTATCGCCGCGAACTGAAAGTCATTGAGCAGCAGACCGAGCTGATCCAACGCAGCTACCTGGTCACGCTGGCCAAGAGCCTGTGGGATCTGGACCTAGCCCAGATCGAGCTGCAACTCAAGGGCATCCAAAGCCTGCCCGATGTCATCCATCTGCAACTCAGCTACAGCAGCGTCCAGGGCACGGCTGAGATCAACAACGGCGCACCGCCGCCCCCAGACCACAGAATACAGCGCCAGGGTTTTCAGCTGATCCACACCACCGCGGGCGATCAACAGCGCCAACTGGGGCAGCTGGAGGTGGTGTTCGATCTGCAGGCGCTCGACCACCGGGTCTGGAAGAACGGCTTCAGCACCCTGCTCAGCCAAACCCTGCTGGTGTTGCTGATCGTGCTGGTGATCCTGATAATTTTTTATCGTCAGATCACCCGCCATCTGGAAGCCATGGCCGATTACAGTCGTCAGATTGGTGCTGGCGAGCTGGGACAGAGCCTGGATCTGGATCGGCGCCGACCCCATCGCCCCGACGAACTCGACCAGCTGGCTGCGGCGTTAAACGAAATGCGCCAAGCGATCCAGCAGGAGATGAATCAACGCAAAGAACAGGAGCAGGCGCTGCGCTACAACCGTGACCAACTGCAGCAGATGGTGGAGCGGCGTACCCAGAGTCTGCAAACGGCCAAGGAGGCGGCCGAGATCGCCAACAACGCCAAGTCCCAGTTTCTCTCCACCATGAGCCACGAGATCCGCACCCCCATGAACGGCATGCTGGGTATGATTCAGCTGCTTGAAAAGAGCGCCCTGAGCCCCCAGCAACGTGACCAGTTGACCGTGCTTCACGATGCCACCGACGCCCTGCTGGAAACCTTCGATCATGTACTGCAATACGGCTGTCTGGTCGAGGGCGGCTATATTTCCGATGACTCCCACTTCTCGCTGCAACGTCTGCTCAATAACCTGATCACGCTGATGACCCCCGAGGCCCACCGCAAAGGCCTCAATTTGGTACTCGAAAAGGATCCCAGCGTGGCCGATGCGCGCTTCGGTGCGGCGGGCAGCCTGCGCCAGATTCTCACCAATTTTCTGGCTAACGCGATTAAATTTACCGACAGTGGCTCGGTTCGCCTCAGTGTCCGCCCACTCGGCTGTGATAGCCAGCGACTGCGCTTTGAGGTACGCGACACCGGCATCGGCATCAAACCAGAACTCCACCAACAGATCTTTGACCGTTTCAGCCAGGCCGACGAAACCATCACCCGTCGCTTTGGCGGCACCGGCCTGGGCCTGACCATCTGCAAAGAGCTGGCGGCGGCGCTCGGCGGCGAGATCGGCCTAACCAGCTCGCCGGGTAGCGGCAGCCTGTTCTGGCTCGAATTACCACTGATTACCCAAGCGCTCCCCCAGGTCGATGTCACCACCACGCCTGAACCCTGCCCACCCAAACAGATACTGTTGGTCGAGGATGTGGTGATCAATCAGCAGGTCGTGATCGGGCTATTAGCGCAGCACCAACATCGCGTCACCCTGGCCAGCGACGGCCAGCAAGCGCTGCAGATCAGCCAGCAACAACGCTTCGATCTCATTCTGATGGATATGCACCTGCCCGGGATTAATGGCCTGGAAGTCAGCCGTCGGATCAAGGAGGATGCCGACTCCATCAACCGTGACACCCCCATCGCCGCACTCACCGCCAGTGTCCGGCCCGAGGATATCCACCGCTATCTGGATGCAGGACTGAGCCATGTGATTGCCAAGCCGATTCGCGAGGACAAACTCTTGGATGTTGTCACCTACCCGACCGCAGCGACAGACCGGAGCACCGCCACCCGCATCAGTACCAGCACCAGCCCCAGCACCCCTTCGGAAAAACCGCTCGTGGACCTGGCCTTGGTAGAAACCCACCGCCAGTTGCTGGGCGACAAGAAGCTGATCGCACTGATGCGCAGTTTCGGTGAGGTCTACGCCGAGCTCTGGCCGGCCTTACAAAATAGCCTGTCGGCGCAGGATCCCGTCGATACCATCGAGATCGCCCACAAACTCGCAGGCGCCTGCGATACCCTGGGTTTCAGCCGGGCCAGTGCAGTACTGAGAGAGCTGGAGACAACCGCCGAATCCATATCGGTAGAAGATTCCCTGCCCGCCGCGACGTCACTCGAGCAGCTGATGGACGCTACCCTAAAGGCGTCACGCGACTATGCGGCGAGCAATTAACACCGCCAGGAATCGTCTTGAAAGTCACCACGACACGCTAATTAGCCGACTGACATGGAAAACAAACTGATCTAACCGGCAACCACTCCAGCGTTGCCCTACCTCCTGCATCCGTGCAGTCATGAGCAAACCGGCTCTCTGAGATAATGGAGGCCAGATCCCCCACTCATTTTTGTCAAATTGAACCACTATTATCATGGGCTGGACGCAGACTTCGAAAAAATCGTACGCTAGGGTTTTTCTTGCATTCGTAGGCGGCGAAACTGGTTGATCTACTGCGCGGCAACTACGAGAGAGCATCTGCTTATGGCCCCAATGCAGGGACATTGAACGAACGGCTGATTTCGGCAGTAGCTACTTTGCAGACATGCACGGCTATCGACACAAGCCTGCCTTCCGTAAAGCTTGCGATGGGAGTGATTGCAGCTGAAACTACATGATGACCAGGGGCGTGAATTAGCCACATAAAAGAAGGTGTGCATGGAGTTTCTAAAAACGGTTGGCCTATTTGCCATTACGGCTATCGCAGAAATCGTTGGTTGTTATCTGCCGTATCTTTGGCTCAAGCAGGGTCGCTCGGTTCTTCTTTTGGTTCCAGCAGCCTTCAGCTTGGCTGTATTTGCTTGGCTTCTTACATTGCATCCTCATGCAGCGGGACGCGTTTACGCAGCTTATGGCGGGGTCTACATCAGTGTCGCGCTGATGTGGTTGTGGGCCGTGGATTCTGTCCGCCCTACAATTACTGACTGGATCGGGGTGGGTGTTTGCTTGATTGGAGTGGCGATCATCATGTTTGGGGCACGTCATACCTAGAAGGGCAACTAAAAGAGTATCAAAGCAGTCGCGCTAGTCTGGTTTTTGCAAAAAGAGACTCTAGCGTTGGAGCTTCGATGAACTGAGGGCTTTTAGAAGAAACAGAACGGTACCAGGTCTTGCCTTTTGTGAAGGATAAAGCAGCCCTAACCCGCGACCGAGTCTACTCTGCTAACAAGTGTCCGAATATCAACAGCCACTTGTCCAGGTACCCATATGTTTAAAGGCTATAAAAAAGATACTTTGCGGGTCAATGGCATCGACATCAGTTTTCGGATCGGCGGTCGTGGGCCAGCACTCCTGCTGCTCCATGGCCATCCCCAGACCCATGTCATCTGGCACAAGGTGGCCGACACCCTGGCTGAGCACTTCAGCGTAATCGCAGCCGATCTTCGAGGCTACGGCGACAGCAGTAAGCCTTCTGCGTCGCAAAAGCACGTCGCTCACTCCAACAGGGTGATGGCGCAGGACATGGTAGATCTAATGAAACGGCTGGGGTTCGAACAATTTTCGATCCTTGCTCACGACCGAGGAGCAAGGGTTTCTCATCGGCTAGCAATGGATCATCCAAATTTAGTCGAGCGGATGATCCTGCTGGATATCGCACCGACTCTGTCCATGTATACCCAAACCAACGAAGAGTTCGCCCGAGCCTATTGGCACTGGTTTTTCCTGATCCGCCCCGCCCCTCTGCCCGAAGCCTTAATTGAGTCAGATCCGGAGCTTTATCTACGCAGCGTCATGGGTACCCGTAGCTCAGGCATGTCGCCGTTTACCGACGAAGCCTTCGAGGAATATTTACGCTGCCTGCGCCAACCAGGCTCGGCAACGGGTGTCTGTGAAGACTACCGGGCCAGCGCCACCATCGACCTAGAGCACGATCGGGCCGATATCGAGAAGGGTAAAAAATTGGCTTGCCCCCTATTGGTAATGTGGGGGTCTGAGGGAACCGTCGGTCGTTGCTTTAAACCTCTAAATGAGTGGCAGAAGGTAGCAGATCAGGTTCAGGGCAAGCCACTTCCTGCTGGTCACTATATCGCTGAGGAAGCGCCCAAGCAGTTGCTCGCAGAGCTGTTGCCCTTCTTCAACCTGGAGCGCTGACGCGAACCACCAGCGCCCCACCAATACTGAATCGCCACCGGTTTGCTAGACACCTCTCCATCAGGGAGAACGGTACCACAGGAGAACTGTACCAGGTCTTGCCTTTTGCTTGTTGCGGTAATGATTATGGTCTCTATCGGCACGTTCAGTTGGGAATCATTGCGTAATTTGAAAAAGCATCCTTTGAGTAGCAACATCGTCATGATAGCCACCGTTGTCGTTGCCACTCACAATCTTGCTTTTGGTGTGTTTGTTGGTGTGCTGCTGGCTGCCATGTTCTTCGCTTGTTGGTGATGGGGGCTTACGGACACTCCGTCTTGCATCGATTTATTGTGGGTAGCATCACCACAAGCATAATCCGTAATATCTCCATCCCAGTGTTGCTGCTGTGATTTCACCCACTGTGAGGCTACTGATTACCTATAATCATCAGCCATCACAGCGACAAGGAAACCTGCGAGCCAGTCCCTTGCGCCTCTGAAAACTCCGAAGGGGACTGTGGGTCGACCGCTGAATGCTCCTGCAACAGCCGCACTTGCCACGTCCCTGTGGGTCGACTGCTGAATGCTCCTGCAACAGCCGCACTTGCCACGTCCCTGTGGGTCGACTGCTGAATGCACTCGCAACCCCAAGCATTGAGATCCCGCCAACGAAAAACCCCCGGCGTTAACCAGGGGCGACGTTCAGCAAGTGCCTTGCCGCGTAGTGGACGCGGTGCTTGACCGATCAGACAGTGATGGGACCCGGCGCGCGCACCTGGCTCATCAGGTCGTCGTTCCAGTTGCCCTCGACCTGGAAGTGGGCCGCAGCGCCGAGCAGGATCGCCTCAATAAGGTTGTGGTTGATGTAAGCATAGGTACCCGGTTGACGAAAGGTGTATAGCGCCGCCGCCGAGCCGCCGCCAGGGATCATCCAGGTCTCCATATTGGTGCTGGGCTTGTCGTTGAAGCAGCCACCCACCCAGACCAGATCACCGTGACCGCCGATCAGATGCGGGCGGGTGTCACGGTTGGCCTGGGAGTGGATGATCAGCACCGATTCGCCGACCTTGGCCTTGAGCGCGTTCTTACCAGTCAGGGCGCCGACCGCGCCGTTGAATACCACGTGGGTCGGAGTCAGGGTTTTCATCACTTCAAGCATATCCGGCATGCCCATCAGGATGTTGTCATACTCTTTGTACTTGCCGTTGGCGTCCTTGGGTAGGTAGAGGTCCTGCTCGCCCAGGTAATAGGCGCGGTCGTAGTGAGCCGGATTACCCCGCTCATCCTTGAGGCCGTCGCGCGGCAGCACCATGACGGCACCGTTCATGCCGCTGACCACGTGGAACGGGATCATCTGGCTACCCGGGGCGCAATGGTAGACGAAAGTGCCTGACTTAGTGGCCCGAAAGCGCAGCACCACCTCTTGGCCGGGGGCCACCTCGGTTAGGGCGCCGCCGCCCATGGCGCCGGTGGATGCATGAAAGTCGATGTTGTGCATCAACATGTTGGAGGCCGGGTTGACCAACGTCAGTTCGATGTAGTCATCCTGATGGCACACGATCAACGGGCCGGGCATGCTGCCATTGAAGGTACAGGCCCAAATCTTGGCGCCGCTGCTGTCTACGTCCATCAGCTTCTCTTCGACCACCATGCGGACTTCGACTACCTTGGGGCCGCCTTGTGCGACCTGATCGTGCTCGGGTGTAAAGGGGGGGGCGACCAGGGTCTGCTTGACCCGGCGCAGTCCGCTGATCTGTTCCGGTTTGACTGCCGCGCCCGCAGGTCTTGGGCTGGCTTGGGCCGACCGACCGATCAAGGTTGCCGCCGCAGCGGCCCCCATAGATGCGACGGTCGCGCCGATAAATCCACGCCGGCTGACGCCGTTTTGTTCCTGAACCGCTGGTACGTTAAGTTCCACTTTATGTTTCCTTGGAGTTTTGAAAGTTAAATATTTTGATATCGATGGGGCGATTCTAGGCCTGGATTGAGAGGGTGAAATTGATGCGCATCAATTCCGATTATTTAACCAGGGAGAACGGTACCAGGTCTGGAGAACGGTACCAGGTCTTGCCTTTTGCCCCCCTGCTCGAAAGCATGGATTACCCTCAAAAATCTTCAGCACGACGATTACCTGTTTCCAAGCCGAAATAGCATGTCACCTCATCTTTCAACTAGGCAGTACGCAAGAATTGTTGAGCGCTGGATATTGAGTGCTGGGCTTTCGCCTGCTAATTACGGAACCCACACGATGCGCCGAACCAAGGCACCACTGATCTACAAGAGGACCAAGAATTTACGGGCCGTTCAACTACTCCTCGGGCATACCAAGCTTGAAAGCACCGTACGGTATCTGGGGATTGAGGTAGACGATGCGCTAGAGATGGCAGAACTGACCGAAGTTTAGCTTGAGTAGGGTCGTGTAGTGCTCATGACAACGGGCACTTCGCGCTTCCTAGAGCGGACACTGCTCTAGCCGTCAGTTGCTGGCGCTTCACGGCACATAGGGGCCACTGATGAAGAACATTGTTCAACCGCCGCAGTCGGCCCTTAGCCGCCACTCAGGCTCTGCGAACACTACAACCTTTTAAGATCGTCAGAAACACGGAAGCAGACACTGATTTTACTGTTCAGAGTCCTTGGTAAAGACCGTAACTTTCAAATACCTAAACTACTTAGGTATTCCTTTAAGGAGGCCTTCGGTTATGCAATGATATCGCTCCAATAATGGAAGGCGATATCAGACAATTAAGCATGGATGACATACAACTTATAGACGTTAGTCATTGGCGTCTCGATGAAGATCACCCGTTTTTTCCCGTTGGTGCTCGCGACAAACGCATGCTGTGGTCGCCACCGGAAGCGCCCGCATCAATCAAGCCTGACTGGCCCTATTTGTTCAAAAGCTCACGGAAGGCCTATCCAGATCAATACTGGATGGAAGTTATAGCGTATATGGTTGGCCAAGCCATGGGCATAGAAGTACCAAAGGCATTTCCTGCGGAACTAACCGAAAATGGCCAAAAAGAGCCAGGGGCTTTGCTTGAATGGTTCTATGACCCACGTAGTGAGGGCTTCATTTATGGACGCGACCTATTTCTCAGGATTAACCCGGCATTCGACAACGACAAAGGGACCCAGCATAACTTGCATGAGCTGACCCTGCTGTGTCGTGCTATTGCTCAAAAAATAGGTTGGGAAAATGACTGGAAAAAATGGTTGCTTGACATGTTGGTGTTTGATTCGCTCATCGGAAACACGGATCGACATCAGGAAAACTGGGGCGTAGTTGTGCTTCCATCATCGCCACAAAGTCGGTACTTATTGAGCCCTTTTTTTGATAATGGAACGAGCCTTGGGCATGAGCGTTTTCCTGAGAGAGTGGCTGGTTGGGACGAACAACGGATTGACGCATACGTAAGAAAGGGAGCCCACCACCTGCGTTATGAAAGGGAAAACACGAAAAATAGAGTCGGTCATTTTGACTCTATTAACATGTCAATAAACGACATTAGCGGCGCTAAAGACAGTATGCTTGAACGATTGGATTTCGACTTTGACAATCTAACCCAATCAATTGAAAATTTATGTTCAATTCAAACTGTAGTTCCACTGACTACAGAGCGAGCAGAGTGGACCATCAAAGTGTTACGATTACGGCACAAAAGACTTATGCAGATAGTGAATTGCAATGATTGAGAACCTAATAGAACCCCAGCGATTGCTTCTCACATGGCAACCGAGCACTCGTGGTACACGCTATCTAGTGGGTGAAATAAAAAGGCTAGACAACGATCGAGTGTTATTTCACTACCTTCGCGATACGCCTGACTACAATAAAGCACTCGAAAATGGCTTTGAGGGGTATCCAGCGTTCAGGCTTTCTCAGTCATTTCATGATCAAAATGTGCTGACCTCATTTTTTCGGCGACTCCCTCCAAGGAGCAGAGGGGATTTTGACCGCTATTTGAGCCAGTACCTATTGCCAACTCCTTTTAAGGGATCAGACCTTTCGTTGCTGGCCCACACAGGGGCAAAACTACCAAGCGATACGTTTGTGTTACTGCCCGACCTTTCAACATGCGAGGGGAACTTCGAGTATGTACTGGAAGTTGCTGGCACCCGATACCAAAAAGAACTTGATATAGATGCAGTGCAAGCAGGTGACGCCGCTCGGCTACAAGAAGAACTCGATAACGATCATGATTCTAATGCCATCGCTGTTATGCACCGAGGTGTGAGGATCGGATATGTTAACAAGGTGCTTTGTGAGTATTTAAAGCCTAAAGTACGATCCGGTAGCGTATTGGCTACCATCGCGAGAAAAAACGGTTCGAGCGACAGGCCGCTGATTTACTTGCTTATTTCAATAAAAAATTGAATTTTACGCAGTAAGAAAGGGCCGTTAGGTCCTTTCCTGCGGGCCTCCCCCTCCTTCCCATACCCCCGGTAAATTACCTTTAAATATCCCGGCATCTACTCCACAAAACTTACATTCTCGGTCAGGTACCTCTGTCTCTTGTCCTCCAGGATCCCGTTGATCTGATCCCGACTAAACTTTTCACTGCGCCGCATTGACAGCCCCAAAGCCTGGGGACTGATTCGCACACAGGGGTTGGCGTCGTTGAACTGATGGATCGTAGCAATCGGGTCAGGTTTTGTTTTTTCTATCAAACTTTGGCGCTCTGAATGACCGCTACGTGTCGGCTGCTGCCGCTCCAAGATCCTCAAACGTCGTTGGCTGCGAGGCCGCATTGTAGATTACCGACCAAAGCAGGCGAGACCAGCATGGTCGCTTGCTGCGACAATGTAATTATCAGTATGCTAGGTCGATGATCAGCCTGCCATGGTGCTCTCCGCATGAGCCAAATTCAATCTGGAGATAGGTGTTTGGGTTATCAACAACTCAATAGTGGATGGTAGCTGCGAGTTCGACCGACTTGCGTAGATGTGCCCGTTTCTGACATTACAGAAGGCTAGATGTCTGTCTGGTCCAGCTAACAGCCTACCATTAAGCAGACGTTCTGCGAGCCTTGCCTAGGGAGGGGTTAGTTTATTAGAAGCCAAAACCATTTCGTATTTTATGATTGGAATTGATCCATCTGACTCTTAAGGGTAGAGCCAGCAGATCATGAGGCTGCGTCGTCATACTGGTAGAACTGCAGTACATACGGCTTGCCGGTGGCTATCATCGGTTTACCAGATTCCATACCACTCCGTTACTATTCGGTATGTTTCATAAATTCCACTCGTACCTCTTTGGAGTGGAGTAAATGGGCCTAGGAATCAAAAGTTAGCGGGTCCAGATATCCCCAGTGCTTATGTCCTGATCAACCATTCCCGGGTAGTAAGTTAAGTTTGCCACCGACTCCCGAGGGAGCCTGGCAACCGTTGTCTTGTTGGTTTCAACGCTGTTGCGATAGCATCTATCTCCATCGGCCTGAAAGTTATTAGCACTACTTAGTAGGCGCTCTGATAAATGGCCAAGGCATCTTCGTAAGTGACCTCGCGAGGGTTATTTATCAACAACCGTTGCTGCTGCATCGCATCATTTGCCAGCATGGGTAACTGATCGCTAGTGATTTTCATATCCCGCAATCGATTTGGTAGCCCCAGCGCCTCTATAAGGCGTTCGATGGAACTGATTAATGCCTGCGTCATGGCTTCGGCAGATCCTGTGGAAATACTGGGATCGATGATCTGCGCCAGTTCGGCGTATTGCTCAGCGGCTACTGATGCGTTGAACCGCATCACATGGGGAAGTACGAGCGAATTACTCAATCCATGAGGAATATGGAAGTGCCCACCTAGCGGGTAGGCCAGCGCATGGACCGCAGCAACGGGAGCATTAGCAAATGCCTGCCCCGCCAACATAGATCCCAACAGCATCTTCTCTCGAGCCGATATCTGATCCCCATGGTGTACGGCAGTCATAATACTCGTGGACAGCAGCGCCAGCGCTTGCCGAGCAAGGCTATCTGACAGCGGGTTTTTCTTGTGCTGGCTGGTATAGGCCTCAATCGCATGAATCATTGCATCGATTCCGGTAGCCGCCGTCACGGAGGGTGGCAACCCCAGCGTCAACTCTACGTCCAACAGTGCTACATCGGGTAATAATAGCGGTGAGACCACCCCCTTTTTGGTACTGCTCCCCGTCGTAATAATCGCTACCGGCGTTACCTCAGACCCGGTACCTGATGTCGTCGGCACCTGTATCAGCGGCAACCGCTTCCCTTTTGCCAAACCAACACCATACACCTGTTCCAGCGACTGCTCGGATTGAGCTAGCAATGCCACGAGCTTGGCGACATCCATCGAACTGCCCCCGCCAATGCCTATGACGGCAGCAATCTTATGTTCACGCGCCATCGACAGTGCTTGCTGCACGATAGCTTCGCTAGGATCAGGACGCACCTCTGAGAACACCCAAAACTCGATGCCAGCCTGATTGAGACTCTTCTCCATCCCACTCAATAATCCCAATTCTTTGATACCCGGATCAGTAACCACCAGCACCTTGGCAGCCCCCATATCAGCCACCAGTTGTCCCGTTTGTGACAGGCTTCCCGCACCGCAAATAACACTAGGTGCCGTATTGAAGACAAACATTCCCATTTTCAAATCTCCGTTGTTTATAAACAAATGCTCATCGACAGCGGTTCAATAGGTATTGTTACCGCCTTGTGTGCTGGTTTGAGCACTGTTTGACCCCCAACCTATGCCGGCCAATCTATTAATTTCCTTATATCGAATCTAAACGTATCACTATGACAAATAGATTGACAGGCTAATCCTTATGCATAAGGATACCTATCGTCTCATTACTCATTATATCTATGTTTTTGAGTCAAAAATCTGAATGCCGTTTAATAAAAACAATCTACCCGGTGCGTCTCTGCTCACCAGGGAAGTAACAAGGAATCATTCATGAAATACCTCTCCTCAAGCCTTAAAAAAGGCCTCATAGGACTAACTGCCGCTAGCTGTGTTCTGGCTGTCACCAGCTCACCCACCTTTGCGGCAGAAGACAAGATTCGTTGGAAGGTACAGGCCGTATTCGGAACACACCTGCCCGCACTGGGTGATCCGATCAAGCTGGTATCCGAGCAGATCGAAGCTGCCAGTGACGGTGATATTAAGTTTAAGATTTATGAGCCAGGTAAGCTGGTACCACCTTTTGGCATTACTGAGGCTGTTAAAAATCAGCAGATCAATGCTGGTTACACCTGGCTGGGTTACGACCAGGGCAAGATTCCTGCCGCAGCCCTGTTAGCGGCAGTGCCGTTTGGTATGGAGCCCTGGGAGTACGCCACCTGGTGGTATGAAGGTGAAGGAAAAAAATTGGCTGAAGATCTTTACGCCAAGCACAACGTCCATCCTGTGCTCTGTAGCGTCATCGGCCCGGAGACTGCCGGTTGGTTTACCAAAGAAATAAAGACCATGGCTGATTTCGAAGGTCTGAAGATCCGTTTCGCAGGTCTTGGTGGCCAGGTGCTGCAAAAGGCTGGCGCTTCCGTCACCCTGATCCCCGGGGGTGAAATATTCCCAGCACTCGAGAACGGCGCCATAGACGCAACTGAATTCTCCATGCCAGCGATCGACCAGCTGATGGGCTTCGACAAGGTTGCCAAGAACAACTATTTTCCAGGTTGGCACCAGACCTTTACCGCCTCTCACCTAGTCATCAACAAGGATGCCTGGGATGAGCTGTCGGGGTCTAACAAGGCGATGATAGACATGGCCTGTACTGCGGGTACGTTCCGGGCGCTGACTCGGGGTGAGTCGCTGCAGGGTGCCGTTATTGAGGGTTATCCGAAGAAAGGGGTCACCGCCCGAAAAATACCCCGAGAGATGCTGACTCAGCTGAAGGCCTTAACGGACGAAGTAATGACGGAGCAATCCGCAGCCGATGCCGACTTCAAGCGCATCTATGAATCTCAGCAAACCTTTATCAATGAATACAAAGCCTGGAAGAAACTGGCTTACCTGCCACGTGACTTCGATTAATCCCTGAGCTGGAAAAACCCGGCGGGACATTCTCGCCCTTCTCAGTGAATGTGCCTGTGTCCTAAGCGCAGGCTCATTCAGGGTAGTCATTATCAGCCTTTTAAAAAAAACGACAGTCACTCCAGACCGCGTCGTTTTCAGGAGTGTCTATGCAGCATCAAGAGGGTGATCACAAGCGTGCCACTCATCACCAAACAGTCCCCGCCGACCATTTCGAATTAGATACCCTAAGTCATCATACCGAGTTACCTGAGACCGCTCTGTCACGCTGCCTGGATAGAGTACTGCTGGTTATCGGCAATGCGATGTCCTGGACCTGGATCGTGCTGATGGCGGTCATCATTATCAACGTGGTGATGCGCTATCTGCTTGACGAGGGCCGCATCGAGTTCGAAGAACTCCAATGGCACCTCTATTCGGTCGGTTGGCTGTTTGGCCTCTCGTACTGTTTTATCTACGACGACCATGTCCGAGTCGATCTGATTCATGACCGGCTATCACTAAAATCGCAAGCCTGGATCGAATTTATAGGCATCCTATTTTTGCTGGTTCCCTTTATATGTATCGTTTTGGTGTATTCCATACCCTTCATTCAATATTCCTGGCAAGTGGGTGAGGTCTCAGATTCTCCTGGCGGTCTGCCTTATCGTTGGGTCATTAAATCAGTACTCTTTATTGGTTTTGCTTTATTGGCGCTGGCGACACTGTCTCGATTGTCACGGGTCTGCGCATTGCTGTTCTTCCGTAAACCTCAATCCCCTGCGACTGCTGCGTAAACCCAGGAAGCTGTTATGGAAATTAACGAAATTCTCGCCATCAGTATGTTTGGCACTTTTATGGTTTTGCTCTTCACCGGTTATCCCGTTGCCTGGGTACTGGGCGGTATTGCGATCCTCTTCTCGGCGATAGCGATGCTGATGGATCACTGGTTCGATGCCTTTATCGGCATCGACTGGAACTACGTATCCATCATCATCCCACGGCTGTGGGCTACGATGACCAACTGGGTCCTGGTCGCACTACCGATGTTTGTATTTATGGGTCTGATGCTGGACCGCTCAGGGGTTGCCGAGGATCTGATGGTTAACCTGGCCCGACTCTTCGGCCGGGTTCATGGGGGGTTGGCGATCACTGTCACCTTCGTAGGACTGCTGCTGGCGGCCTCAACCGGCATCATAGGTGCATCGGTGGTACTGCTGGCGGTACTGGGTGTCCCGCTGATGATGAAAGAGGGTTACAGCAAAGAACTGGCCTGCGGTACCGTCTGTTCGACAGGTACCCTGGGCATTCTGATTCCACCCAGCATCATGCTGGTCATGATGGGTGACCGAATCGGTGTATCGGTAGGTGATCTCTTCCTCGGAGCACTGTTTCCTGGACTACTGTTAGCAGGACTTTACGTCACCTACATCTTGGTTGTCGGCTTTTTACGCCCAAGCTCGGCGCCTATTCCCGCCGATGCTGAAAAAGTCTCGTTGAAAATTCTGTTTAGTGTGCTCTGGGCGGTATTGCCTACGGCGGGTTTGATTCTCGCGGTGCTGGGTTCGATATTTTTTGGGATTGCGACCCCCACCGAAGCATCCGGGGTCGGCGCATTGGGAGCGACCCTGTTGGCGTTGAGTAAGGGTCGTCTGTCGGTAGCGGTGTTGCGCGAAGTTGGACGCGAGACCACCAAGACCTCAGCTTTTATCTTTGCCCTGTTGTTGGGCGCCACCGCCTTTTCTTTGATCTTACGGGGTCTGGGGGGTGACGAGCTGATCGAGGGTGCGCTTACCAGTCTGCCATTTAGTCCCACCGGCATCGTCATCTGCATCCTGGTCGTCACCTTCCTGCTCGGCTTCTTCCTGGACTGGATCGAACTAACCCTGATCATTCTGCCGCTGGTTGCCCCCGTCGTCGCCAATCTGGGCTTCGATCTGATCTGGTTTACGGTACTGTTCGCCGTTTGCCTGCAGACCTCATTTCTGACTCCACCGGTTGGCTTTGCGCTGTTTTATATGAAAGGTGTCGTTCCGGACGGGATCAACCTGGGGCATATTTACCGAGGCGTCATCCCCTTTATTTTGATCCAACTGGTAGGCCTGTCCATGGTCTTCTACTGGGAGGGGATCGTCACTTGGCTACCAGCCGCCGCCTACGCCCCTTAATCATCGTTAGCATCTAAAGAGATACGGAGATTCCTATGTCCACTCAAATTATTCTACCCCGCATACTGCAAGTGGGTGCCGGTGCCAGTCAGGAGATCCCCTCCGTGCTGGTCAGCCTGGGCTGTAAGCAACCGTTAATCATCACCGATAAGATGATGGTCGAACTCGGCTATGCCGCGCGCATCCAGAACTGCCTGACACCCCATCAGGTCAGTGCCGATATCTTCGATGATACGGTGCCTGAACCTACGATCAGCTCCATTCAAGCGGGTGTTGAAAAAGTCCGTAGCGGCAATTACGACTGCATCATCGCCTTGGGCGGAGGCAGCCCGATCGATAGCGCCAAGGCCATCGCCATCCTGGCCAAGTTTGGCGGCACGATGCGTGACTATAAGTTCCCGCGCATCGTTCATGAAGTGGGACTACCTATTATTGCGATCCCCACGACCGCAGGAACCGGATCAGAGGCAACCCGATTCACCATCATCTCTGATGAAACCACCGACGAGAAGATGCTCTGTGTTGGCATTGGATTTATGCCGGTCGCGGCCTTAGTCGATTTCGAGCTGACTCTGAGCCTGCCACCCCGCATCACCGCAGATACCGGCATCGATGCCCTGACCCATGCGATCGAGTCCTACGTTAGCCAGAAGGCTAACCCCTATAGCGACAGCCAGGCACTGGCAGCGATGCGGCTGATCGCACCCAACCTGCGCAGGGCGTTCCATGAGGGTAGCGACAAGACGGCACGTGAAGCGATAATGCTCGGTTCGACCCTGGCGGGGATCGCGTTCTCTAACGCGTCGGTCGCCCTGGTCCACGGCATGAGTCGTCCAATCGGGGCGGCCTTCCATGTCCCGCATGGCCTGTCCAACGCGATGTTGCTACCGAGCGTCACCGCTTTTTCGATTCCCGCGGCGCCCGGACGTTATGCCGCCTGCGCCCGAGCCATGGGTGTCGCTCGCGAGCAGGATAGTGACGATCAAGCCAACCAAAAGCTTTTGACTGAGCTTCAGGCTATCAATGCTGAACTGCAGGTCCCAACGCCTGCCCAGTTTGGTATCGACCGTGAAAAATTCATGGCACTGCTGCCGACCATGGCAGCACAAGCCCTTGCCTCTGGCTCACCGAGCAATAATCCCCGGATTCCCAGTGCTGATGAGATCATCGCGATCTATCAACAGATCTACTAATGCAACGCTGTTACCTTTATACCCAACAACAGGAGCACCATCATGACTACCGTAGGGCATCTGATTAATGGCGAAATCGTCATAGAAGGCATTCGCAGCCAGGACGTATTTAACCCCTCCACTGGCGAGGCGAGCAAGCGGGTCGATCTGGCGTCTAAAACCACTATTGAAAATGCTATCACAATCGCCCAGGCAGCTTACCCCGCGTGGCGCAATACCCCCGTAATCAAGCGCGCCCGGGTGATGTTTAAGTTCAAGGAGCTGCTGGAGAAAAACGCCGATCATATCTGTAAATTGGTAGGTGAAGAGCACGGTAAGATCAGCCATGATGCAGCAGGAGAGTTACAGCGCGGTATCGAAAATGTCGAATTCGCCTGCGGTGCTCCCGAGCTGCTCAAAGGCGAACACAGCAAAAACGTCGGCCCGGGTATCGACTCCTGGAGCGAGTTTCAGCCACTGGGTGTGGTGGCCGGTATCACGCCCTTCAACTTCCCAGCGATGGTGCCGCTGTGGATGTATCCGATGGCGATCGTTTGTGGGAACTGCTTCATCTTGAAGCCATCCGAGCGTGATCCTAGCTCTACCCTGTTTATCGCTCAGCTGTTGCAGGAGGCAGGTCTGCCCGATGGTGTCATGACCGTTATCAATGGTGATAAAGAAGCGGTTGATACGCTGCTGCATGACGACAGAATTCAAGCGGTCAGTTTCGTCGGTTCGACCCCCATTGCCGAATACATTTATACCACCGCCAATGCTAACGGCAAGCGCTGCCAGGCACTGGGCGGCGCTAAAAACCACGCTATCGTCATGCCCGATGCCGATATGGATAACACCGTTAACCAGCTGCTCGGTGCCGCCTTCGGCTCCTCCGGCGAGCGTTGCATGGCACTGTCTGTCGTCGTCGCCGTTGGTGATGCCGCTGCCGATGCTTTGGTCACGAAGATGACCAAGGCGATGCAGTCTCTTAAAGTAGGTGCCTTCTCTGATGCCAGTAATGACTTCGGCCCTGTGATTACGCAACAGCATTGTGAAAAGGTCGTTGGCTTTATCGACAGTGCGGAGAAAGACGGCGCTACCGTCGTTGTCGATGGCCGTAATCCCAGCGTCGCAGGGTACCCAGAAGGATTCTTCGTCGGTGGCACCCTGATCGATAATGTCACAACCGCAATGGACAGTTACCAGAAGGAGATCTTCGGACCTGTTTTACAGGTGGTACGCGTCGATAGCATGGATGCGGCGATGAAGATGATTAACGATCACGAATACGGTAACGGTACCTGTATCTTCACCCGTGACGGAGAGGCCGCACGCTACTTCTCCGATAACATCCTGGTGGGCATGGTCGGAATTAACGTTCCACTACCCGTACCTGTGGCTTACCACAGCTTCGGAGGCTGGAAGCGTTCGCTATTTGGTGACTTGCATGCTTACGGGCCTGATGCGGTGCGTTTCTACACCAAGCGTAAGACGATCACCCAACGCTGGCCTTCAGCGGGTGTGCGGGAAGGGGCGGTCTTTTCAATGCCAACGCTGAACTGAGCGCAGGTGGTTCAGACTTTTAGGCATTAGTCCTCTTTGGCTACGCCTTTCCTATCGCAAAGAAGGAAAGGCTAGCCTTTTTTGTATTCCGTCATGTGTTGGCTGCTTATTTATAAGAGGCGTACTTTTAAACAGTAGGATTTACAATGACCGCTCAGCGGAGAGAAAAAGGGTCTTCCATCACCCGAGTACTAGAAATCATCGATGCTGTTTCACGAGCAGAACGGCCTATGTCACCGACCGAACTGTCATTCATCCTCGACATACCGAAACCCAGTATTCACCGGCTGCTGCAACAACTCGAAGCCGATAATTACCTGCAAACCAATATGCGCGGTTTACTGGTTCCGGGAGACAGGATGCACAGCATCGCTCTGGGAGTACTCCATAGCAGCCGCTACAAAGCCTTACGCCAAGCCATTCTTAAAAACCTGGCACAAAAGATCGGGGAAACCTGTGGTATCGCGATTCCCGATGGCAGCGCAATGATCTATTATGATCGAGTGCAAACCAACTGGCCACTAAGAATTCACCTGCCTATTGGCAGCCACACGCCTGCCTGGTGCACCGCCAGCGGCAAGCTCTACCTGAGCTCACTGCCGAAAGAACGCCGTTATCGTATTATCCAAAATTTGTCGTTAGACAAGCTGGCACGCAATACGTTGATTGATCCTGAATCGCTGGAAAAAGAACTGCTACAGATTCAGGCTAATGAGCTGGGTATCGATAATGAGGAATTTGTCGATGGCATGGTTGCTTGCTCCGTACCCATCAAGGACCAAGACGGTAAGCTATTTGCCTGCCTCTTCACCCATGCTCCGATGATTCGTAAAACCTTGGACGATCTGCTCACTTTTGAACCGATGCTGCGCCAGGCGGCAATCGAGCTTGGAGAACTATTAAAAGAGCAAGATGCACCTGAACACTAGCCCTCAAAGTCTTGATGCCTTACCTCCATACCTAGCTATGTTTGTACGCTGAGCATTGGCACCAAAGGCATAACACCCTACGAAAGATTCTATATTTATGAGTCCATAACTGTTTCGAGGGCACGAGTAGGGATCTATCAAATGACAACTTGGAAGTAGTCTTAAACCGCTTCTTCCATGAGCTGGCACCCAATAATATAGGCAGGTGAAAACTCTATCCTATGAGATCAGACCAGCCTCCAGCATCTGCATGCTATGGGATTATCTTACTTGGATCAAACACTGACCAACCAATATCTAGCGGCAGAAAAGCCGATACAGCTGTAATACATACACGCTGAACGAAGCAGCAGGATCAACTGCCAGAATTGGCCTACAGCATTGAGGCCGTTAAGCATTCCATGAACATGCTTCATGATGTGGCGCAGTGGTAGTGTCTGTATCGATGACCGCAAAGTAGATACGCCTGTCATAATTTCTCGCTACGTGGGGTGTCCGCTATCAGGAACTTCGAGGCTCCATCAGCAATCCCACTGGCCAGAGATAAGCGGCTCCTTAGTGTCGATTCTTGCCTCTGCCGGACGCTTCTTACTGATTTGGGAGAGTCCGCTTTTTGTGAGCAGTCCTATTCGGTAAGGTATCTATTAATCCAGCGTTGAAAATGCAATTTTAATGGCTTTGTTATACCCATTGCACACTCTAAATGTATGGAGTTCCGCCAGTGGGCCACCTTAATAAATATTACAAATTTATAACTCCGCTGCTCTTTGAAGACATTTAGCTTTGCGAGGTCATAATTATCGCTTTCTTGGCTGGTAGTTTTTCATTTCTTTGGGGGACAAAGCCTGTAGTGGGCCAGTTATGGCTAGGTGGTCTGTTGGTTTTTTATGCGGTGTGGTTGTGTCGGGCGCTGAAGTAACAACGGCCTTCATCATTCACTTAACTAGTTCCCATCCGTAAACAGCGTGTTATTCAGATTAGCCGTGCAACAGAGAGGG
>CAXBEA010000058.1:0-24950 GCA_963974645.1 uncultured Neptunomonas sp.
GTGGTACGACCCTGACCCTGGAGGTTGATAGCCTCTGCGTCCACGGCGACAACCCCGAAGGGGTCCTGGCGATTGCTGAGATACGCCAACTGCTCAACGGCACCCAACAATAGTTTATAAGCAACAGTCTATAACCAGTGCCTATAACCAAAATTCAGGGGTAAACCGAATGCAGATCTTCATTGCGGGTGAAAACGCCCTGATCATCTACTTTAGCGACCCAAACAGCTCTAAGGTCTCGGCGGAGGTCTCGGCCAAGGTTCAGCACGCGGTCAGCCTGATCCGTCGTGACCTGCACGCCTTGATTATTGACCTGGTGCCTTCGTACGCCTCGTTGCTGGTGATCTACGACCTGCATAAGACCGATCATCACCACGTTCGCAACCAGCTACGCCAGACACTCATCGGCCTCGATCAAGCCCAGAGCCAGGAAGGCCGGATCGTCACCCTACCGGCCTATTACAGCCTTGAATCAGGTCCGGACCTTGAAGCCCTGGCAGCTCGCGCTCAACTTAGCGTCGAGCAGGTGATCGAGATCCACCAGCAGCAGGAGTATCGGGTCTACGCGATCGGTTTTGCGCCGGGGTTTGCCTACCTGGGCGAGGTCGACTCGCGCATCGCCGCCCCGCGCTTAGCTACGCCTCGACTCAAGGTGCCACGCGGTGCGGTAGCGATTGCCGATCGTCAGACCGCCGTCTACCCTGCGGTATCACCGGGGGGCTGGAATCTGATCGGCCTCTGTCCAACCCTTATGTTCGATCCCAAGGCCGATCCCTGCATGCCGGTTCAGGTCGGTGATCGGGTTAAATTCGAAGCCATTTCGCGTGACAGGTACATCGAACTCGGTGGTGACCTGGATTGTTTTAGCGACAGTAAAAATAAAGGAGCCAAACAATGAGCGGCTTCAAGGTAGTCCAGCCCGGCATCCTCAGCCTAATTCAGGACGCAGGACGCTTCGGTCAACACCACCTCGGACTGACCACCGGCGGCCCTTTAGATCCGTTCGCCTTCAAGTGGGCCAACCGGCTCTGCCGCAATCCACTGGGGGCTACCGCCCTGGAGGTCAGTATCGGCGGGCTTATTTTAGAAGCCCAGATTACGACTCAAATCTGCCTTACTGGGGCCTCAATGCCACTGAAGATCAACGGCGAACTGCGCGACAGCTGGCGCAGTCAACCTATTCTTCCGGGAGACAAAATAGAACTGGGTTACGCCACCGCGGGTTGCCGCGCTTATCTGGCAGTTACCGGCGGTTTCGACATCCCGCTGAGCTTTGGCAGCAGCGCTACCGTCAGCCGCGAGGCGATCGGCGGCCTGAATGGCGGCAAGCTAAAACCGGGCGACCTGCTCCCCGCTGCCAACGCGAGCCACCGCGGCGCTGTTGCTGCTGGCAATCCCTCTACCGGCTTGGTACTTGCCGAACGCTACCGTCCCGAATACAGCAAGCATGCCCAGCTTCGGGTCATCCTGGGCTACCAGCAGCACGCCTTCAGTCGCTATCAGCAGCGGCTGTTTTTTGGCAGCGACTACCGTGTCAGCGAGCGCTGCGATCGAATGGGGTTCCGTCTCGAAGGGCCTGAAATAAAACCCAGCATCAGCGGCATTCTCTCCGAAGGGATCTGTCTGGGCGCGATTCAGGTGCCGGCCGACGGCCAGCCGATCGTATTGATGAACGACCGCCAGACGATCGGCGGCTACCCCAAGATCGGCTCGGTAGTATCGCTTGATACCGCAGTACTGGCCCAGTTGCTGCCCGGATCCAGCGTTTCTTTCAAGCCGATCAGCCTGGAAGATGCGCACAACATTCACTGCCTAGCCGCAAGTTATTTCGACCGTGTGGAGCCCGAGGCCTGTTGACCCTAAACCCTGCACCTAGCCCGGCTGGACAGGAGTCCTGCCAGACCAGAGCCAAACCAGAGACCGCATTGATGCCTAACGAGATTAGCGCCAACCAGAGTTCAACCACCACCGATGACAGTGCCCTCAGCGTATTGATCGAAGACGCGCTGGTCGCACGAAACCTGCGCGGCATGAAGACGCTGCAGCGCGCGCTCGAACCCGGTTACTGCCTGCGCGCGGCCCGGCTGCTGCGCGGCATCCAGGGTACCGTGCTGATCGGTACTGGCTTTCCGGTGGTCGATACCTTCGAAACCGACGGTCCGGTTGGTGCCATCGCCCTGTATGACACGCTCGATTATCTAGGTGCTAAGCCGGTCATCGTTTGCGGCCCACCGATGTCGACGGCACTGGCGAAAAAATACCGTGTCCACGAAATAAAGGTAGGCCCGCACGATCAGCGGGAGCAGGAAGCGTTAGAAACCTTAGCTACCTTTAAACCCTCGCTGGTGCTGTCGATCGAACGCCCCGGGCAAGCTGAAGATGGTCACTATTACAATATGCGTGGCGAAGATATCAGTGCCCGCGCCGCCTGTTTTGATAGCTTTCTCAACCACTGCGACTGCCCCAGTATCGCCATCGGTGACGGCGGTAATGAGATCGGCATGGGCAACGTTAAGGAAGCACTACGCGCACTCGAGATCACCGCTGCTGACACCTGCTGCGATGAGTTGATTGTCGCCGACGTCTCCAACTGGGGCGCGTACGGCATCATCGCCTTTCTCGGACTCTGGCGTAACGAAGACCTGCTGGCGCGGATAGCCCCTTTAACAATACTCCAATACCTCTCTAGCGAAGGCAGCGTCGACGGAGTCACCCGACGCAATGAGTTGACCGAAGACGGTCTAGCTCCTGAAGAGGGCGATTCGCTATTACTGCAACTGCGCAGGCTAACGGCAATGGCCTGACTCTACACCCGGCGCCAGGATCCAATATTCGCAGCCTAAAACGACTTACAAAATAATTCCCTAGATTTTGATTGAAATAGCCCGTTAATCACTGCAAATTCTAGAAAATAAAACAGATACGCTCAGTGTGATATTGCTAAGATGAACGCCACTTTTTCAACCGTCACCCGCACCCAGAGAGATGACTATGAGCATCGCATACCTGAATGGAACCTATCTGCCGATCGAAGAGGCCAAGATCTCCCCGCTGGATCGCGGCTTTCTGTTTGGCGATGGCATCTATGAAGTCATCCCCTCCTACAGTGGCAAGATGGTCGGCTTTGGCCCCCATATCGATCGGATGATCGACGGCCTGGGTCAGCTAGGCATCCAGCTCAACTGGAACCACCAGCAGTGGCAGCAGCTCTGTGAGACCCTGACCGAGAAGAACGGTGGCGGTAATCTGGGGCTCTACCTGCATGTCAGCCGTGGCGCAGATACCAAGCGTTTCCACGCCTTCCCGGAAAATGTCGAGCCGACGGTATTCTGCATGGCGTTTCCGATCGCTCTGCCGCAAGCAGCCAACCGCGAAACCGCCCAGGCGTATACCGTATCAACCGGTGAGGATCTGCGCTGGAAACGTTGCAACATCAAGTCCACCGCCCTGCTCGGTAACGTGCTCCACTTTCAAGAGGGCCATGCCGCCGGCAATAACGAGATTCTGTTATTCAACACCCAGGGGAATCTGACCGAAGCGGGTGCCTGCAACGCCTTTATCGTTAAAGACGGCGTGGTGATCACACCGAGCAAAGACAATCAGATCCTGGCGGGGATCACCCGGCTGCTGATCCTCAACATCCTCCGCAAGGACGGCAGCATCCAGGTCGAAGAGCGGGATATCAGCAAGCAAGAGGTTTTAGATGCCGACGAGGTCTGGATCACCAGCTCCTCCAAAGAGATGGCTCCCGTCATCGCGGTCGACGGCAAACCGGTCGGCGACGGCAAGATTGGCCCCGTCTGGGAAGCAGCGTCGAAGCTCTATAGCCAATTCAAATACGACTACTGAGCTCAAGTTTGTCGTGCTCCTGCACGGCTACAGCTTAAAAAAACCTCGCTCCGGCGAGGTTTTTTGTCTCTGGATCAGGGTACAATTCTGCAGTTTTTCAGGGTTAACGGGAGGATCCAAGCATGTTTTACCGCGACACCTGGGTCGAGATCGATCTTGACCGTATCCACCAGAATCTGTCCAGGATCAAAGCCCACGCCGGCTTCCGCTCCCTGTATGCCGTGGTCAAAGCCAACGCTTACGGCCATGGTGATATCGAAGTCGCCCGCACTGCGCTGGAAGCCGGTGCAACCCATCTGGCGGTGGCCTTTTTAGACGAAGCGCTCAGGCTTCGGCGCTACTTCGCCGATACTGAGATCCTGGTAATGGGACCGATCCGGGTCGCAGATATCGCCGTTGCAGCGCAGCACCGAATCAGTATTACTGCCCATGATCTGGGCTGGATTGAACAGGCGGCCAGCTACGCCGGCACCAAACTCGACATCCATCTCAAGCTCGATACAGGAATGAACCGGGTCGGCCTGAAGCAGCAACAGGAGCTTATCCGCAGCTGTGAGCTACTGGGTGCCAATCCCGCGGTTAACCTCTGCGGTCTGTTCAGCCATTTTGCCAGCGCCGACAGCGACGACGGTCTCTATCACGCCCAGCTGGATCGTTTCGACCAGCTCACGGCAGGAATCGATCTGGGTCAGTTTAGCCAGATCCACCAGTCCAACAGCGCCGCCATGCTCCACCACGGCAAGCAAGCACAGAGTAACGGCGGCCGTCTGGGTATCGCGATGTACGGCCTTCCACCCAGCGACAGCCTGCCGCTGCCCTTCGCTCTGCAGCAAGCATTTTCACTCCACTGCCGCATCACCCAGGTGAAGTTGGTTCGCCGAGGTGAGACCGTCGGCTACGGCGGCAGCTATCGGGCTGAAACCGACCAGTGGATTGGCGTGTTACCCCTGGGTTATGCCGACGGCTGGCTACGCTATCACCAGGACCGCGAGGTGGAGATAGCGGGCCGACGCTACCCCCTCGTCGGTCGAATCTGTATGGATCAGTGCATGGTGCGGATCGATGCCTCGATCACTGTGGGTAGCCAGGTCACCCTGCTGGGCGACTTGATCAGCGTG
Source organism: uncultured Neptunomonas sp. (assembly GCA_963974645.1). GTDB lineage: Bacteria > Pseudomonadota > Gammaproteobacteria > Pseudomonadales > Balneatricaceae > Motiliproteus. The sequence goes on from CAXBEA010000058.1 coordinate 4,968, forward strand.
ACCGAGGCCGCCGGAGATATCGACAGCATCAACTATGAGCTGGTCTGCTCTATCTCGGACCGGGTACCCAGAATTTACAAACGCCAGGGGCAGATTATCGGCGAGCGCAACGATCGGTTCTCCCGCGCCTCAGCCTGATTCTAATCACTAAGCCTAAAAATCTACGCTGGTCGCGGCTACCGCAGCTAAGACATCCTGGAACGGCAACGCTGCAAACACCCCAAAACAGCGATGCTGGCGCAATTTTGAGCGTGCCGTGGCGGGGCTGGAAAGCCCGCAGAGAAAACGGCTTAGCTGGCGCGGCTGGGCCAATACCGGATGGTTCTCGCGACGTATTCTCAGGATCAACGCCTGCTGCTCAGGACCTAGATCAGCGCGAAGCGGCGTTTCTAGGCGCTGATACGAAGCTTGCCGACAACGATTACAGTTGCCGCAGGACTGTTTACTGGTCTCGCCAAAATAACCCAGCAGGTAATCACCCAGACAGTCCGGGTGATTAACATAGCTGAGCATCTTCTCGATACGCTCGATATCGCGCCGCTCGCGGGCTTCAAAAAGCGCAACCATCGACGCCAGCAACACCTCTCTATCGGATTGACGCAAACGGCGGTAGCCCTGACGTAAACCGCTGACCGAGGTTTCGATCCAGCCCTGCTGCTCCAGATAATCCAAGGCTTTTAGAATTCGAGCTTTAGGTTGGCCAAGGGTCGTTTCGATCTGGGTCATATCCAGGGTCAACCATTTGCGCCCCATGCTCCCCGCAGCAAAAATAGCGCCTAGAAACTGCTGCCGCTCCGCTGACTCAAAGCGTTCACAGATCACCTCGGGAGCGTCGATAAAGGCTAGCCGATACTGGGTATAGAAGGGCCCTGTCGCGCTGATCAGCCCCTCTAGTTCCAGGTAGGTCAGCAGGGTATTGATGACTAGAGGGCGGATATCAAACCGGGATGATAGCTCATAGCTGCTGATATCAAAGGCACTGCTATCAAAGGTACTGTTATCAAGGCTGTTCGTATCAGCGCTACCGCTATCCGGCTCAACAGAATCACCGGGACCATCCGGCAGCAAGTGCTGCAGCAGCAGCGCCAGACTTTCTCGCGAGGGCGTGTCTGCGTAGCTGAAGTTGGCCAACACCCGACTATCATCAGTACAGGCCAACAGCTCGCAGCGTGCAGGCTGGCCATCGCGTCCGGCCCGGCCGATCTCCTGAACGTAGTTTTCGATCGATTTGGGCAGGTTGTAGTGGAAGATCGCGCGGATATCGCTCTTATCGATCCCCATCCCGAAGGCGATGGTTGCCACCACTATCCGCAACCGTCCTGCCATAAAGGCATCCTGCACCCCGTAGCGCTGGTCGTCTGCCATCCCCGCATGGTAAAAGCCGACATCAAGCCCTTGCTGCTGCAGCGCCCTGGCGACCTCTTCGGCGGTTTGCTGCAACGTCACATAGACGATCGCCGAATCCGTCGGTGGCAGCTGCTGCAGCCGTTCGATCAGCAACGGCAAGCGCTGCGACAACCCGCAGGCGCTGACACTCAGACTAAGATTGGGACGTGAGAAGCTGGTTTGGATATGGTCGGCAGCGGCGATGCCAAATTGACGGCGAATGTCTGCGGCCACCGCAGGGGTTGCAGTAGCGGTCAGCGCCAACAAACGTTCAACCTTCAGCGACCGTGCCAGCCTGCCGAGCTTAAGATAGTCGGGACGGAAATTGTGCCCCCATTCCGAGATACAGTGCGCCTCGTCCACCGCCATCAGCGAGATTTGCAGCTGCTGTAACCGCGCTACAAAACGTTCATTTTTAAGTCGCTCGGGCGACAGGTATAGCAGTTTGATTTCGCCACGCTGCAAGCGCTGATAGAGCCCGCGCAGCTGCTCGGCACTCAGCGAGGAATCGAGCCGCTCGGCCGCAATCCCCAACCGCTGCAGCGCATCCACCTGATCCTTCATCAGTGCGATCAGTGGGGAGACCACCAGCGTCAGCCCGTCGAGCAACAGCGCCGGTAACTGATAACAGAGGCTCTTGCCCCCGCCTGTAGGAAAGATCGCCAGCGCCGAACGGCCCTGCAACAGCGCCTCTATCACCGCCTCCTGACCGGGTCGGAACTGATTTAAATGGAACCGCTGCAGCAATAACTGATCCGCGAGAGTCATAAAATTTTAACCTTTCCCCGTTACCTTAAAGGGCTATCGACAACACACCTCCGATCAGTCTACCCTTAAAGTTGCTACTGGCAGGCAAGTAGCAACCATACCCTTGTCGCTCAGAGTCCTGAATCAGCATGTCGAAATTAATTAACAAAATCGCTATTCCCACCTTTGTTCTCAACCATACAGGGTTCATCACTCACTGGAATGAAGCCCTGGTCAACCTGACCGGACTCTCCAGCGAATCGATGGTCAACACCCAAAATCAGTGGCAGCCTTTCTATGCCCAGGCACGCCCTACCATGGCCGATCTAATCGTCAATGGCAGTACAGAAGATACCATTGATCAAATCTACAACAAATATCGCCGCTGCGATGTGCTTGAAGGCGCTTTTGCTGCCGAAGATTTTTTCCCAGAAGTCGGGGAGGCCGGTGAATGGCTCTCGTTTACCGCATCGCCGATTCATGACAACCAAGGCAACATCATTGGCGCCATAGAAACTCTGCTTAATATCAGCGATCGAAAAAAGGCAGAATTAGAGCTGATCAAGCGGGAAGAGCTCTACCGTGAACTCAGCATGACCGATGAGCTAACCAAACTGTACAACAGCCGTTACTTTTTTCAGGAACTGGAACATGAGGTTGAACGCTGCAAACGCTATCAACAACAGCTCACCCTATGCATGTTTGACCTTGATCATTTCAAGCTGCTCAACGATACCTACGGTCACCCCTTTGGTAACCAGGTGCTGGCTGGATTCGGCAACCTGATCACGCAACATCTGCGCGCCACTGACAGTGGCTTCAGGTTCGGCGGTGAAGAGTTTGTCGTATTGATGCCATCAATTAACGACGCAATCGTTCCCAGTGAAAGAATCCGCGCAGGACTGGAAAACGTGCGCTTTCAAACCGACGATGGACTAGAAGTTCAGATCACCGTGAGCGTCGGCATCACTGCTTATATCAACGGAGATGACGCCAAGAGTTTATTAAAACGCGCAGACCAAGCGATGTACCGCTCCAAAAAAGCCGGGCGCAATCGGATTAGCTGCATCGAGAGCTGAAACTGGCACCCAACTCAGATTTCAACCCGACGCTAACCGCCCCTACAGGGTTAACGCGCTTCTTTGAGCACCGGCGCAGTCTCTACTCCCGGCGCCAGAATCTCATCCAGGGTTAATTCGTAACTAGGCGCAAATACCCGTAAAAAGTAATCTATTTCTGGCTGATCGTAACCTTTAAGCCGGTTTTCAATCGACTCGGCGGCTTTAGAGAACTGTACATTACCGTTCTGCAGCTCCATCTTGCACTTGAGGTAGGCCGTGATCGAGTCCGCCATCTTGACCAGCTGCTGATGCTCTTGAGGAAGGTTGCCCTCCATCAGATAACGCGAAAAATCCGCCCTTAGTTCTTCCGGCAGCATCGCAACCAGCTCTTTTTCGGCAGTCAGTTCGATCTCTTTGAACGCATCGCGAATAGCCCGCGAATGGTATTTAACCGGGGTGATCAGATCCGAGCAGACCGCCTCAACCGAATCGTGGTAAAGCGCGGCAACCACCACCGCATTAACATCAACATTGCCGCCGTAGATCCGATTACGAATCACCGCCAGCGCATGGGCGATAGTCGCTACATCCCAGGAGTGCTCTTTAACGTTTTCGGGTACCGTATTACGCTTGAGGCCCCAACGAATCACCCAACGCAACTTGTCGATATAAGCAAAGAAATGGCTGGTCACTGTGGTTTCCTCTCTCACGTAAGATCAAGCCGAGGCGCGGTCACGCCAAGCAGCCGCCATCATAACAGCATCGGCGGGCATAGCACGCGCTAGCGCAGTGGCAAGCTGCAAACACAAACCAACCCGCGACAACAGTTGCACCCAACCCACCTTCCTGCTGCAATAGCCAGTATCAATCGCTAACCCTGGACACCCGATGCTGACGAGCCTGTTTCAACCCAAACCGCTACTGGATGATGACTCGGCCGACTGGATCTGCCAGCAGTTTGGCTGGATTTTGCAGCAGTTCGATTCTGCCTATTTTCGCCAACAGACCCCCTTGGTACTGCCTACTAACGACTTTTTCCCAGGTCGTGCCGACAGCCATCAGGCGATGGCGGGATTACTGTTTGAACGGGTTAAGGAGTACGCAGGCCTGACACATTGGCCCACCGAACTGTTCGATGCCCGCGAACAGCCCGACGAGCTTCCCAAGCGCCTTGCTCTGCCGGCACAGCGCGGCGAGCAGCTGCCCGACCCTCTACCCATACCCGGCCACAATAGCCAACCACTCGCGGTCTACTTCAACCCGGCCCAGGTTAACGACCCCCAGGCGATGGTTAGCAGCTTCGCCCAGGCAATCGCTAATGCCTTGGCGCAACAGGCCACGGAGCCGCCACAACTTACCGCCGAGCAATGGCCGCTGCTGGTGGAGCTGGTCGCGATCTATTTAGGCTTTGGAGTCCCCATGACCAACAGCGCCTTCGCTTTTGCCGGGGGCTGTGGCGGTTGCAGCGCGCGAGCGGCGCAGCGGCAGGCGTTTTTATCTCAGGATGAAGCGCTGTTCGGGCTAGCGCTGTTTTGCCAGTTAAAACGGATCGAGACGAAGGCGGTCGTGCCGCATCTAAAACCACACCTGAAGAAACTCTACAAACGCGCCACCCATCAGCTACAGCAGAACGACGCGTTTAAGCAGCTGGAGCTCGCTTAACCACGCTGGCTGTGATCAGCCATCCACTGCAGCCGTTCCTGGCAACGATGGCCGTGAAAACTCAGACTGATCAGCAGCTCGGCCAGCGGCTCGGACCACTCTTCGCGACTCAGCAGGCCGATATCATCCAGCCAAGCCTGCTCTGCCTGCTGTAGCCTTGAAAACACCGCATCCAAGCCCTGCAGCCGAATCAACCAGCGATCGGTCAGGCTATCGATAAACTCCCGATCAGGATTACCCGCCTTCGGCATCCCCCCTTCGCTCAGCACCTCCTGACGAAACTCGGCCATCAGTCCTTCGCGCTCGCAGGCCAGCTCGCGTAACTCTTCGGCCATCGCCTGCGGGAGCCCCTCGAGTCCTGCCAGATCACGGTAGCGGTCGCTCAGCTCAACCCCGCGGGCAGAGAGGCTGTGGAGCATGACATTGTGTTGTTGGTCCAGCATCTGCGTGCCCTCTAGTCCCTTAATTAGCTCTTATTAGCTAGTAGTTCGGTGGGGCGCTGGCGAATATCCAGAAGGCAAGAGCACGCTCAACGCCCGAGCCTCGATCCTAAACTCGACCGGTGAACGCCCAAAACGCTCACCATCGGCGGTCACTTTTAGCCGCCTTCGAGTCAGCACCCGACACTGCTGCACATGTTCTACCCGCACCAGCCTGGGGTCAAGCGGTCGCCCTAAGCGCGCAGCCAACCAAGCCCATAGCACTTTAGGGATGGGCCGTGCCCGTATCGCCACCAGGGTTAACGAGCCGGTATTAAAGCCCGCACCCTCAATACGGTGACCGCCACCAAAATAGCCCCCATTGGCGACGGCAACCTCAAGCCAGGTGCCATAAAAAACCTTTCCATCGGCTTCGATGCGGGCACTAAAACGGCGCCGTCCGGCGATGACTTTCAGCAACCGACGCAGATAACTGTAGCCTCCCCAGAACCGTTTGTGCTCATGCCCCAGCGACCAGGCGACCTCTGCACCGAGACCTATATGCGCCACATTCAAAAATATTCGGCCATTCAGGCGACCCACATCCAGGGTCTGTAACCGTCCTGAGTTAAGCAGCCGACAGGCCTGGTCGGGGTCTGTCGCGATACCCAGCCCTCGGGCAAAATCATTAGCCGTTCCTGCAGGCAGCAACGCCATCGGCCAACCCTGTTCCACGCAAAAATAGGCCACACTGCTGGCCGTTCCATCCCCCCCCAGCGCCAGAACCCGATCGCCTGGAGCCAGCGCGGCCATCAACGCCTCTTTCCAACCGGGTTGAGACAGGTCAAACACCCCAGCAAGACTGATCGAGTGGCGCTCCAGTGCGCTGCACCAGATATCATAGCGCTGCGGATTCGAGAGTAGACTCTGATGGGCGACCAGATGGTAGTTCAGGCTGAAAGACTCCTCTAGCGATGGGGCTGTAGACTGTTGAGTACGCCTTACTTAGCCTCCAGACTTTTTAACCTGATAGCCTTCCGCCTGCAATAGCTCGACCAACAAATCTCGCTGATCGCCCTGGATCTCGATCACGCCCTCTTTGACCGAGCCACCGCTGCTAGTGCGCTGCTTGAGTTTTTTCGCCAGCTGTTTCAACTCTATCGCAGTCAAGGGGACACCACTGATCAACGTCACCCCCTTTCCTTTACGCCCCTTGGTTTCGCGACTGACACGGACGATACCATCACCGGACTGAACCCTTTGTTGGCCACAGCAGCACGTGGAAACTGGCTGGGAACAGTCCGGACACATCCGCCCTTGGTCCGTCGAATAGACCAGACCACCCAATGAACTCAAGCCTTTTGACATCATCACTCCTGCTCGTTGTCGTGGTTAGTCATCGCGGCTATTCATCCCGGCTATTCATTCCTAACCTGACCGCGCAATGACTTGGTTTTACTATGCTGGGTCTTACGATCCATCCGTTTGCGCTGCGAGCTGCGGCTGGGCTTGGTCGGGACCCGCTTTTTATCGGTATGAGCAACACTGCGGATCAGCTCGGCCAGCCGTTGCAGTACCGCCTCTCGGTTCTTTTCCTGGGTCCGAAACTGTTGCCCCTTGAGTACGATCACGCCCTGCTTGGTAATCCGGCTATCGGACAGCTCTAGCAAGCGCTGTTTATAAAAGTCCGGTAACGAAGATGCATTTATATCAAATCGTAAGTGAATCGCAGAAGATACTTTGTTGACGTTTTGACCGCCTGCGCCCTGCGCCCTGATCGCGGTCAACTCAATCTCATCGTCGGCCAGCTCAACGGTGTTGCTAATCGGCAGGCTCAATACCCTTTCACCTCATGGATCTCCATCCGTTCGCTAGCGGCAATACTCACCCGTTGTCCATAGAGGGTGACAAAACTGCGCCCCTCGACATCCCCCTTGTACGCCTGATACTCAACCACTTCACCACTGGTGGCGCTGATCACCCGCACCTGCAGCAGGGTACGATTATCCGACCAGCGGTAGCCCAGAAATACAGCCGAAGCCAGCAGTGACAGCACGCACAACCCCAACGCCAGCATTCGCACCGGAGAACCGAGCAGCGAAGGCCGTTCAGCGGCCACCTCAATTACGCGCATGGAGGAGGTCTGCTGCCTGCGCTTAAACCGGATAAACAGATAACAGCCAAAAACCACCAGCGCGGTGACAAGAATTTTAGTCAGCATTGTTGCAAATCTTCAAATAGGCCCCATCATCGGAGCATGACTCGGAAACAGCAGGCATCATAACATGCGTATCTGCTGCTGCCTCTTTAACCCGCAGTTTTGAAAGGAGCGAGGCTCGCGCCAAGCGGAGCCCGATTGACTGGGAAAGCAACCTTGACAGCCTCTGCACCACCCCCTGAATCAGCCACCGATCCTTCCCTTGATTCCTCTCCAGCCGTTGCCTTGGTGTCCCGCCAAGAGCGGCATCAAGCGATGCTCGAGGGCGCCCGAGCCACCCTGCCGCTGATCGTCGGGGCGATTCCGTTCGGCATCCTGTTTGGCACCCTGGCAGGTCCCAGCGGACTATCCCTGGCTGGCACCCTGGCAATGTCGCTGATTGTTTTTGCCGGTTCAGCCCAATTTATCGTACTAGGCCTGCTGGCCAGTGGCGCCGGGATCGGCGTCATCATCGCCACCACCTTCGTCGTCAACCTGCGTCATCTGCTCTACTCTGCCGCGCTAGTCGACAGGGTGCGCCACCTACCGCAGTATTGGCGGGCTCCGATGGCCTTTTTCCTCACCGACGAAACCTTTGCCGCCGTCTCCAGCCGGATGCTTCAGGATCAGGATATCGCCCGCCAACGCGCGCTCAATCACTGGTATTACCTGGGCTCGGCACTGGCGATGTATGGTAACTGGCAGCTCTGCACTTGGCTCGGCGTGGCGTTGGGCGAGGTGTTCCCCGACATGACCGGCTGGGGGCTCGACTTTGCGATGTCGGTAACCTTTATCGGTATGGTTGCCCCCTATCTGCGCCAACAGGGACGCTGGAACGCGCCGATGTTGATCTGTGTCATCGGCGCGGGGCTGATGGCGCTGGCAACCTGGCAACTGCCGCATAAACTGGGACTGATCGCAGCAGCGCTAACCGGCATAGCGCTGGGCTATTCCGCCTATCTATGGCGACAACAGCAATCCCAATCTACGCTGGAGAGTGGCGATGAATGAGTTCGCGCTGATTCTGGGCATGTTTAGCGTCACCTTCGGGGTTCGCTATATCCTGTGGGGAACGGCGGGCAGATTCCGTTTTCCCGGCTGGCTGTCCACCGCCCTCGGATTCGTCCCTGCGGCGGTGCTAACGGCGATTATCATCCCCTCGGTACTGATGCCCGACGGCCAACAGCTGGACCTGAGCTTTAGCAACGCCTATCTGCTAGCGGCTATCTGTGCTTTGATTATCGCTCTATGGCGCAATAACCTGATGCTCACGATTCTGGTTGGCATGGGTATTTTTATGCTTCTAAAATGGGGGCTCTAATAAAAAGGAGCCGCTATTAAAACAGGGGCTCTAGTATCAGGATGGTTCAAGCCACTTCCAGCGTACAATACTCGCTCTCGACGCCAACCATTTACCTAACCTTTGCCTTACATTCGCCTAACACTATGGACAACTGATGTTTATCGTTCTCAAACAAGCCGCCTACTTCGCTCGGCAGCACGCCCAACCCTTGCTGCTGATCGCCCTGCTGCTGAGCCTTCCCAGCTGGATCATCGACTACAGCCTGGCACCTGCAGCGCCTACAGAGGGCGAAACCGATCTACTGGGCCTCAGCCTCAGTCTGCTGCTGACCGCGTTCGCGGTGGTGCAGTTTGCCGCAGCGATGATCTATATCCACCAGCAGGTGCTCGGCCAGCCTGCCAGCGCCATCGAAGCGATAGGGCTGGCTATCAACCGAATCGGGCCGCTGCTGCTGATCAACCTGCTGATGGCGCTCGCTATCGGCCTGGGCCTGTTGCTACTGATCGCGCCCGGCATCTATATCGCCTATAAACTGATGTTTGGTGAGTTTTATCTGCTCTTCCATGGCCAGTCTGCCCTCCAGTCACTTCGCCGCAGCTATCAGGACAATACCGATCTATCCGACAAGCTGCTGCCGCCTTTGCTGTTCTGGGGAGGGCTGGTGGCAACCGCATCCATTAGCCAGCAGATGCTACTCCAACAAGCGCAGGACAGCTTCATCATCAAACCGCTGTTTGAAGCGCTGTCGATCGCGCTGATGCTCTGGGGCTGGGCGCTGATGTACCGGCTGTATCAACTCTATATCCAGCCGACCGCGACTGCCGCTGTGCCGAAAGTCACCGCTCCAGAAAACCCTGCCCCGGAAACCATTGATCCAGAAACTCCAGCGCCAGAAACTATTAACCCAGAAACCAAAACTCCAGAAATTGCCGATCAAGAAACAACAACACCCGAATCGGCAGCTAGCAACGCTGCTGAGCAACAAACTGAGACAACTGACACTGACGCTGAAAAACCCAGAAAGGAGTAACGATGAGCATCGACGACAGAAACCGGGGACTAAAAACCCGCACCGAGGTGATGGGCGAAGCCTTTGTTCAGCGCGCCCAGGCCAACAGCACCGATTTAACTCGGCCGCTGCAGGAGTGGGTCAACGAACATGCCTGGGGGTCGACCTGGCAGCGCGATGGCCTACCCAAGTCAACCCGTTCGCTGGTTACCCTTGCCATGCTGGCAGCTCTAAGAGCACCGGCAGAACTCAGAGGCCATGTCCGCGGCGCACTCAACAATGGCTGCAGCGTAGAGGAGATTCAGGAAGTGCTATTACACTCAGCGGTCTACTGCGGCGCACCCGCAGCCCTGGAAGCCTTCCGCGCCGCCCAAGAAGCGATCGATCTCTGGCAGCAGCAACAGACACCGGAATAACCTTCGCAGCTTAAATAGGATCAGTAACCGCGCTGCAGATCCACCTCAAACCGAAGCGGCAGTCCCTGTTCAAAGCGCTGCATATTCTCGATAAATATAGGCGCGATATATGCCGGATAACTCGGTGCAGCGGTATGGCTGGTAATCACCAGATTAGGTGCAGTCCAGAAAGGATGCCCCTGGGGCAACGGCTCCTGCCGGAACACATCCAGCACCGCGCCGGCAATCTGCCCCTGCACCAAGGCGTCAACCAAAGCCGCATCCTCGATCAGGTCACCCCGTCCGGCATTAATCAGCAGCGCGGTCGGTTTCATCCGTGCAAACACCGACTGCCCCAGCAGATTCTGAGTCTGCGGCGTACTCGGCAGGGTACAGACCAGATAGTCGACCTGGGCAACCAGCTCGATCAGCTGCGCGGAGCTATAGTGACGATCGACCAGCCCCGCCGCAGGAGCCGTTCGTGAGCAACCAACGACCTGCATCCCAAACAGCCTAGCGGCCTTTGCCAGATCCTGACCGATACTGCCCAACCCCAGCAACCCCAACGTCTTAGCCTGCAGACTGCCACAACGCTGACCTCGCCACAGCCGCTGTCGCTGCGACTGCCAATGCGCCTGCAGCTGCCGTTCATGGCCCAGCAGGTAAGCGAACACATACTCCACCATCAAGGGGCCAAAAATTCCGCGAATATTGGTGAGCGTCAATCCGGGTTGAGGCTGCTTCTGCAAGGCGTCGACCAAGGGTGCAACCCCGGCCCAGCTAGACTGAATCCAGCGAAGCTTTGGCATCCTGCCCACTAATAGCAGCAACAGATTAGGATCCCCCAGGAGCACCTCCGTCTCGGCACAAAATAGCAGCGCCTGATCAACCGTTTCCACCGTTGTCAGATCCCACGGGGTAGAGACAGAACCTAGCAGCTGCCGATACTGCAACGCATCGGCACTGAGCAGCAGTGCTTTAGTCATAGTCTAATCGTTTAACCTTAGTTTCAGCAGTCAGGTGGAGGCTACCCGTCCTTCTTGGCTGGGCTATTAAGGACCCACTGAGGTTTTCCTCAGCGGCTATCTGAGCGATGATAGCGTAATCGCCTCCTACTTCTGCCGTTGTCTTTTACAGGAAAGTCCAATGTCGAAAAAAGTCTATTGCTTGGCGCAATTTCTTCCAAAACCCGGCAAGGAAGCCGAGCTATTTCGTGTGCTCCAAGCGCTGGAGCCTAATACACTGCGCGAGGATGGCTGTCTTGAGTATCGGCTGACCCGAAAAATCGTCACTCCGTTTGCCGAAGGAGAGAGCTTTCCCTTAGTCTTTAATGAAATTTGGCAGGATATGCGCACCTTTGAAGCGCACTGCCAACGTGCCGAGATCCAGCAGTTTTTCGAGACCCAGTGCGTGAGCGACCAGGGGCTGGTCGAAAAGTGGAATGTCTGTGCTTATACTGACGAGCCGCAAGATTACGATGCGCCGCAACTCGAGGCTTGAGCAGGATAGAATAAAGGCTCAGGGTAATCCAACCTAGGTAGAATAAAGAACTGCCGTCTGCAATGACGGCAGTTTCACTCTATAAACCTAACTCTCTATACCTAAATCGCTTTAGCTTGACCCAGGATCACGAGACTGTGATCAGGGCTACTCGAGTTCGCCAACCCTCGCCAAGCCATCCACTTTCACCAAACCATCGATAATTCCGCGAAGACTTTCGAGCCGCTGCTGCAGCAGCGAACGGCTATCCTCGTCCGCATCTTTGACCCGCGTATCCTGTTGAATCAATCCAGAGAGAAGCTCCTTGGCGAAGCCAAAGGGTGATTCCATAAAGTCCAGTTCCGGCTTAGCAAGCCGACCCGAGAGGTCTTGCATCATCTGTCCCAATTTACGTCCGGGAGCAGGGTTTTCGTTCTCCAGATCCCGCACCTGCTCGTACGCAGTCACTGCACTATAGCGCTCTGAGCGAGTCAGTTGAAGATTCATCGACGCCAGCTCGGTTTTATCCATCCTGAATTCGGACGCCTGGTCGAACGCAGACTGAATATCACCATCGAAGAAATCGTTAGCAATCTCATTAACGTCTTTAATCAGACTTTGCAGCGCATCGATCTCAGCGTCATCCAGATTGCCTTCTACGCTGAAACGGTAGTCGCTACTCTCACTACGATCGGTGCTGAACGACACGGCAGACCCTGTGCTGTCGCTGTAACCACCAACGCTGGATTCGTAGTTGCTCTGCTTGTTGAAGGTGATGGTGACTTCATCTCCATCCTGGGTTTTGACCTTTAGCGAGAGCGTTTCTGCTGCCTGATAACGCTCAGCTGCCAAGACACTGGTACGTGCGCCCGAAACCGGTTGCGAGGTCGCAGGTAGCAAGCCTTCCAAGCCGCTCAGCGTCTGCTTAAGTGTATCGTCGAGGGTAGCGGCGACCTCCTCGGTCAACAGATTCATGTTGTCGAGAATCGAACGCGCTTCGGCAAATCCCTTCTGAATCCCCGCTATCGCCTGCTGACGCAGCGCATCGATATCGGCTTCAGACTTGCCCCCACGACGTGCCTGTTCTAACCCCATCTCAACAAAATCGGTGATCCGGGTGGCCACTTTATCAGGGGTAAAATCCTTCGCATCGAGCCGTTTAAAGCCATCCGCAGCCGACATGCCCGGTATCTTCTGGGCCAGTTTTTCGAGCAGAATATCGGTCGCTGTGGCCCCTTTCTCGGCGGCAGCATTACGCAGCGATGCTAATGTCCCATTCTGATCATGACGGTTTATCGGGTCGGCGTGGTTACTGGTGATTTGCACGGTAAATACCTCAACTATCCTCAACGGTGGAACCTAGACTGGGTTATCGGCCGCCCACCAAGAAACATAAATTGAGGAACCTCATTTATCCTCCAGTAGGATTTAATCGCTAACTTTTAACACCAAGGCCCCACAGTCGAGACGATGAAGCACGCGCACAAAAATATTAATTCATATTTAATCCTTTATTTACAATGTGTTAAGAAAATCAAACAGTCTATAAAGATATTTAATGTTGCACTGCAGCATAGCGAGGTATAGAATCCCCTCATCAACCACTACTACCTACAGGTACTTAACATGTTCAAGAATCTTCCTACTGCTGACTTCTCTGCTTTTGGCGCTCCTGTTCAGAAACTGATCGAGCTGAACACCGCAACAATGACAAAGGCTTTTGAAGCCCAGAAAGCTGCAATTGAGAAGCAAATTGCTCAATCACAAGCTGATTTCAAAGCTGTTTCTGAAATCAAAGACCCTAAGGCGCTAACTTCTTTTGTGACTGCAAAATCTGAAGAAGCCAAGAAGAGCCTTGAGACTTTGAAGACTGAAGCTCAGCTAGCTGCAGAAAGCACTAAGGCTTACTTTGCTGAAGTTCAGGCTATCCTGGCTGAAAGCAAAGACGCTATCGTTAAAACTGCTTAATTTAAGCGACGTCTAAAAAGGCCCCCAGCAGAAATGGTGGGGGCCTTTTTTGTGCCTGCTTGTTACGACAAGGGCCAACGTCAGTATTAACGAGTACTAAAACCTAAGCCCGCGACCTCTAGGTTCGGCTGCTGCGTATTACAGCCAATACGGATACTAAAAGCGCCGATTGGGAGCAACGAAGGGTATTGGCAACAGCTGCCACAACGCCTTCTGGGGAGAGATCCGTCGTGTGGGTCGCTAGCAGCAACCGCGGTCCATCAGACTGTTCGCTTAGCTTTAACCTGCAAAAGCTACCGCACTCAGGCCCCGGAGAAGAGCAGACCAAAGTGCGGCACTCCGAAGCAGATTAAGCGAACTGGTAGAACGCCGCGCCAGCCACATAGCCCATCAAGGCCAGCGGCGTCATCACCTTCATGTACCAGAAGAAGTTGATTCGCTCCATCCCCATCGCCGCCACGCCGGCAGCCGAACCGATAATCAGACAACTACCACCCGTACCGGCAGCATAGGCCAGGAACTCCCACATTTTGTGGTCTGTCGGGTAGATCGCCATGTCATACATCCCCATCGCAGCCGCAACCAGCGGTACGTTATCGACCACCGCTGACAGCAGCCCGATCAGGAAGATGATCAGATCGATATTGCCCACCGTTGCGTCAAGCCCTGCCGCCAAGGACGCCAACAGCCCCGTGGCCTGCAGTGCGGCAACTGCCAGCAGAATACCGAGAAAGAACAGCACGCTGGCCGAGTCGATCTTTTTCAGGATAGTGACGATATGCAGACCGGCATCGATCACCTCGTCACGCTGATGTTTGTGCATCAGTTCACTGACAACCCAGAGTACCGACAAGCTCATCAGCATCCCCATAAAAGGCGGCAGATGGGTCACGGTCTTGAAGATAGGAACAAACAGCAGGCCCGCCATCCCAACCCCAAAGATCAGGTTACGTTGGCTGCTGCTGACCACGAAGCCGTTTTTGTCTTCGGCAATGGTTGGTGTCGTGACGTGCTGACCACGCAGGGTATAGGAGAGGAAGCTCAAGGGTACCAGGATGCATAGCAGGCTGGGGACAATCAGGCTGTGAATGATATTGGTCGTGGTGATTTGGCCGCCAATCCAGAGCATGGTGGTGGTGACGTCACCGATTGGCGACCAGGCACCGCCCGCGTTGGCTGCGATCACGATGATTCCGGCAAAGAATAGTCGGTCTTTCTGCTCCGCGATCAATTTCCGGATCAGCGAGATCATCACGATAGTGGTGGTCAGATTATCCAGCGCTGCCGACATGAAGAACGCGATCAGGCCGATAGTCCAAAGCAGTTTCACCGTATTGGTGGAGTTAATTCGGTCGGTGATGATCGCAAAGCCACCGTAGGCATCGACCAGCTCGACGATGGTCATGGCACCCAGCAGGAAGAACAGGATACTGGAAATTTCTCCCAGGAACTCCAACAACTGGTGATGACCGACCCAGGCGACAGCCACTTCAGATGCTGTTTTACCTAGATGCTCTTCGGTAAACCAACCCGGCAGCGTCGAAATATCAATCAAGGAACCGGACGCCAGAATATAGACAGTCCAACAGAGCACCCCGGTCATGAGTGCGGAGGCGGTTTTATCGACGTGAATATTGTGTTCGGTGACGATGGCGATATAGCCAACGACGAACACCAAGCTTATCGCTACAAGTGCAAGTGACACAGGAATAACCCCTTGAAAATTTGAATGGCATTATCTAATGGTATTAATAGCTATCGTGATAACGCGATAGTCAAACAACATCAACCAAACTACGGGGTGGAGCTCTGATCAGACGAAGGCTAAAGACGCGATAGCGTCTATTGGCAAGCGTTTCCCGCCCAGCTAGGCCCTGACTCTCGGTAACGCTTGTTATCAGCGAATCGCTGAGCAGCTTAGGCGAAGGATCTGAATCATCTTCGGCATGACCTGTTAGCGACTCAACGTCCACACTCGCAGATGCGATGTTGTGAATAGCGCTTCCAGACTGTGGCATGCAAAAACTGGTTAGCAGCGCCAATAACAGAGACAGGGAGACCAGATTAAGCCGATCTCCACGTATAGCAATCTTGTCGCGGGACAGGATCATCGACGCTCTCTGCCAGCAATGCTGGCTAACAATAAAAACAGTATCCGGCCATTTGCCGTCTTAGAAAACGGGTGGATTATACGCCATGCATGATCAGTCCGCAGCTCCTCCCGGCGAACTGATCATACGCGACCCACCCTGTAAGGCACAATGCGACTCTGGGTGTACAGGCGCCTCGGCTCGCCGCATTTCCTAAGGCCCAATAACCAGACGCCTCGGGGGATTATTCCCTGACCTTAAGGCGCCCCTAAGAATCACGGCTTAGACTCTTTACCCAAGCTTCCGCCCCTTTCTCCATAGGCCATACGTCTTAGCAGGGCAGACAGCAGGGACGAATCCCCGTACTATCCGTACCCATAAAAACTATATCCCTCAGGAACGTTTCAAATGTCGTCGCTGTCGATTCAAAACCAGTCAACCATGACCAGGCTCGATGGGCTCAAACAAGTCATACGCCCCTTCGTAATCTTCATCCTGGCTGCATTCGCAATCACCACCCTCAGTCGTGCGGGGCTGGTGCTTTGGCAAAATGAACGACTGTTATCACTCTCAGATCTTTGGCATGTTTTTCTGTTCGGGGTAAGAATCGATCTCTCATCCTTCTGCTACTGGATAGCGCCCGCAGTATTAATTACCTTTTTTATTCCCAACCAAGGCAGGATTAAAAACAGCTGGGAACTGCTGTTACGTAGCTGGCTGGTGTTGGGCCTGGTCATCATCGGTTTCATGGAAAGCGCAACGCCGACATTTATCAATGAGTACGACCTGCGGCCCAACCGTTTGTTCGTTGAATACCTTGAGTTTCCAAAGGAGGTGTTGAGCATGCTTTGGGGCGGCTACAAACTCGAACTGCTGCTTGGCACTCTGGTAATGCTACTACTACCCAGATTGGCCTGGCATTGGCTTAAGCCAAAGTCCGCCCCGCAACAAAGAGGTCTGAACTGGCTAGAGCGCCTTGTGGGCTTTGTTGTCATTGTTTTCTTCGTTGCCCTGGGTGCCCGGGGGACTTTGCAGCATCGACCCATCAATCCAAGTTTCACCTCATTCAGCAGCGATCAACTGGTCAACAACCTGACCCTGAACTCAACCTACTCGGTTGCCTTTGCAATACGGGCGATGCGCGATGAGATCGACGCCTCGAATCTCTACCCACGCATGAACGAAAAGAGTGTCTTTAGCGAAGTACGCCAGGCGATGCAATTGAGGCAAGATCAATTTACCTCCGCAGAACGGCCAACACTTCACCACCAGGAGCTAGCAACCTCAACCCTGCCTCGCTATAAAAACCTGGTAATAGTGCTTGAGGAGAGCCTGGGAGCCCGTTTTGTTGGCACCCTTGGTGGACTACCAATCACCCCGGAACTGGATAAATTGGCGACCGAAGGCTGGCTGTTTGAGCGCCTCTACGCGACAGGAACAAGATCGGTTAGAGGGATCGAAGCGGTGATCACTGGCTTTGTCCCGACCCCCGCTCGCAGCGTGGTTAAACTACCGCGTTCCCAAAATAACTTTTTCACCCTGGCCTCCGCCCTGAAAGCCCAGGGTTATGACACCTCCTTTATCTACGGCGGCGAGGGTCATTTTGACAACATGGCGGGGTTTTTCCTCGGTAATGGATTTGAGCGTGTTGTCGATCAACGCGACTATGAAAACCCGAAGTTTATCGGTTCCTGGGGAGCCTCTGATGAGGACTTGTTCAACAAGGCCGATCAGGAGTTCGAACAACTACAGCAGCAAGGAAAGCCTTTTTTCAGCCTGGTATTCAGTTCCTCTAACCACACCCCTTACGAATTCCCTCAGGACGCAATCAGTCTCTACGAACAACCACCCCAGACACGCAATAACGCCATCAAATATGCCGACTATGCGCTGGGCCAGTTCTTCCAAAAGGCCAAGCAGAGCAACTATTGGGATGACACCTTATTTCTCATCGTCGCCGATCATGACGCCCGTGTGCATGGCTCGGACCTAGTACCGATCAAACACTTTCGCATACCTGGACTGCTGATTGGCAAAGGGATGCCTAGCAAAAGGGACGCCCGTATCTTTAGCCAGATCGACCTGGCACCGACCCTGTTGGCTTTGCTGGGCATAGAAACCGAACACCCGATGATCGGCCAGGATATCACCACCCTGGATGCGAACTACCAGGGACGAGCGATCATGCAATACGATCAGAATCAGGCGTATATGCAAGGAGATCAAGTGGTGGTGATGCAGCCCAACAAGCCGACGCTGCAGCTAAGTTATGACCCGTCGACGGCCCAGCTATCGCCTTCGACGCTCGATCCTGTGTTGGAAAAATGCGCCGTTGCGCATGCTCTCTGGGGCAGCATCGCTTATAAAAAAGGACTCTACGCTAGCGCCGCTGAAGTGCAAACCCCGGCACAGACCAGCCACTCTGAAACCAAGCACCTCTAAGACCGAGCATCTCTAAGCTAAGTCTAAAGTTCAGGAAAGAGGGCTGCTGGCTATAGCTAGCAACGGCTGATGAACCCTGCTAATCAGATCAAATCTAGACAGCAGGGTTTAACTGAAGCCTTAGTCGATCTGGTCAAGCCCTTGACAGGCCATCGCCACCGCTTTAAACACCGCACGGCCTTTGTTCAGGGTCTCCTTCCACTCCAGCTCGGGGAGTGAGTCGGCGACCACACCGGCACCCGCCTGGATATGCAGCTGCTTGTCTTTGATCACTGCGGTACGGATCGCGATAGCGGTATCCATATTGCCACTCCAAGAGAGATAGCCCACCGCACCGCCATAGACACCCCGTTTGGTCGGCTCTAACGAATCGATGATCTCCATCGCCCGGATCTTAGGTGCGCCGCTGAGTGTTCCTGCCGGAAAGGTTGCCCGCAATACATCGATCGCGTTCATCCCCGGCTTGAGCTTACCGGTGACATTGGAAACGATATGCATCACGTGCGAATAGCGTTCGATCACCATCCGATCGGTCAGTTCGACTGAACCTATCTGCGCCACCCGACCAACATCGTTACGTCCCAGATCGATCAGCATGACATGCTCAGCGATCTCCTTGGGATCATCGAGCAGCTCGCGCTCCATCGCCAGATCCTGCTCTTCGGTAATGCCCCGTTTACGGGTGCCTGCGATCGGCCGTACGGTGACCTCGCCATCCTCGAGACGGGCCAGAATCTCCGGCGAGGAGCCGACCACATCGAAATCGCCGAGATTGAGTAAAAACATATAGGGTGAGGGATTCAGGCTCCGCAGTGCCCGGTACAGATCCAGCGGTCGCGCCTCAAAAGGGATCGACATCCGCTGGGCGATCACCGTCTGCATCACATCGCCGGCGAGGATGTACTCTTTGATCCGCTCGACAGCCGCTTTGAAATCAGCTTCGGCAAAACCGGGCTTAAAGTCTGATTCGAGTACCTGTTGCCGCGGCGCCGGGCTAGCCTCTTGCGGAATCGCATCGCGCAGCTTGGCGATATGATGATCCAGCTTCGCCTGCGCCTGTGCAAACGCACTGTCCTCGGCAGGATCGGCATGGCAGATCAGCATCAAGCGGCCGCTGAGATTATCAAATACCACCACCTCATCGGAAACCATCAACAGGATATCCGGCGTACCCAGATCGTCCTGGGGAATATTATTTAGTCGTGGCTCGATATAACGCACCGTATCGTAACCAAAATAACCGACCAGGCCGCCATTGAAACGCGGTAGCCCCTTAAGTTCAGGCACCCTGTAGCGGGCTTGGAACTGCTCCACAAACGCCAAAGGGTCTGGTTGCTGCAACTGCTCCACCAGCTCGCCGTCGGTTTCGATACGGATCTGCTGACCGAACACCTTGAGTACCGTCCGGCAGGGCAAACCTATAATCGAATAACGTCCCCACTTTTCACCGCCCTGAACCGACTCCAGCAGGTAGCTGTAGGGGCCATGCGCAAGTTTCAGGTAGGTGCTGAGCGGTGTATCCAGGTCCGCCAGTACTTCGCGCATCACCGGGATACGGTTATAGCCCTCTAGGGCCAGTTCAGAAAAACGTTCGGGAGTCATGATCATTCCAACAACAAAAAGTCACATCAGGAGACGCTCAAGAGCGCACTGTATTAAGCAAAATCACATATACAGACGCCATCGCCAGCGTTTGCCGCCGCCAAGAGCCTGCTGTCCTGATTGATTGCCGCGAGGAGTCAATCCAAGTACCTGAAAAGTTAAATAAAGTTAACGGGGTAGTCGGTTAGCTCCTCCACCCACTACATCTTGTGTTTCACCAATC
>CAXBEA010000059.1:0-24258 GCA_963974645.1 uncultured Neptunomonas sp.
AACCCCAGCTAATCGGAAACACCCTGATCCTGCAACCGGGTTCGCGTGGTCAGCGGCTCGGCCTGCTCGAACTCACGCTTAACCCAGAGCAACGTATCGACAGTTGGCAGCATAGCGTCATAGACCTGCCCGACAGCATCGCTAATGCCCCCCAGTTGGATGGCTGGTATGCCGAGTATAATGAAGCATTACGCCAGGACTATCTGCAACGGGTTGCAAAGCGCAAGGCGCTCAAAAGCGGCGATTCTCCCTATCTGGGCGAGCAGCAGTGCAAGGCCTGTCATACCCAGCAGCAGCAGATCTGGAGTCAGAGCGAGCACGCCAAAGCCTTCACTGATCTGGAGGCTGTGGGCAAGGAGTTCGATGGTCACTGCGTAGGCTGCCACAGTGTCGGTTTTATGCAGCCCGGCGGTTACTTGGATCCAGAGCTGACCAATCATCTGGCGGGGGTGCAGTGTGAAAACTGTCATGGCGGCGGTCGCGAACACGCCTCCAGTGCCGGCCAGATATCAACACCCAACAAGGGCACTGCTCCAGAACAGATCTGCGCCCAGTGCCATGTCCGCGAACACAGTCCAGCATTTGATATCAAGAGTTTTTGGCCGAAGATTGCTCACCCTCGAAAGCCGATTATAGGCAGCGCCCAGTAACCTAATCTCTTGTCTAGATTGCTGACTAGATTGCTTGACTGGCTGAACCCAGTCGGTCAAACAATCTACCAATCAAGGCTACCTATCCTCCACCAATCGTCTAGCAACCTGCTAGCCGCCATCAATCCATTTCTAAGAACTTGGATGCTGCCGAGCCGCTTCCCAGCCCTGCATCAGCATTTTGCGCTCACTGCCCCAGCGGTATTGTCCGACCTCTCCGCTTTCGCGTATCACCCGATGACAGGGGATCAGGTAGCCGATCTGGTTAGCGGCTAGCGCTGAACCCACGGCACGCGATGCTTTGGGCGAACCAGCAAGAGCTGCCAGCTGCGAATAAGAAACCAGTTCACCGGAGCCTACCTGCAGCAGTGCCTCCCAGACTTTCAGCTGGAAGTTGGTACCCCGCAGCTGCAGATGCAACGGCTTGGCAGCCGCAGTTGCTGAAAAAATCTGCGTCGCCAACTGCTCGGCGCCTGCACTATCTTGGCTTAGCCGCGCCTGCGGCCAGGCATTGCGCAGCGTCTCTTCTGGTCGTAAGCGCAGCGTATCTTCGGGCTGTTGGCACAGCACCTCAGCGAAGCTCAGGTGGCAGACACCCCGCAGAGTCCAACCCAACAATATCGGCCCGAAGGGGGTTTGCGCAGCGCCATAACTGATCGCTATGCCCGCACCCTGGGCTTTAACCTCACCGGGTGTCATCGCCTCGCAACTGATCATCAGGTCATGCAGTCGCCCGGGGCTGGAGAGCCCGGCATCAAAGGTGGCATCCAGCAGTGTCGCCGACCGTAGCAAGGCTTGTTTGGCGCGCTCCTTGGTCAGGTACTGGACAAAACGTTTAGGTGAGACCCCCGCCCAACGACTGAACAGGCGCTGGAAATGGTGCTCGCTCAACCCCACCTCGGCAGCCACGCTGGCCAGAGCGGGCTGGCTATGCCCCTGCTCACAGAGGTAATTAATCGCTACTGCTACCCGCTCATATTGTCGCTGCAGCGCTGCAGCGGAGGTATCAAGCATGTTTGTTTACTCGGGAAGAAAATAGCTGACGCGGCGAAAAGCCAGTAACCAGCGCCGTACCCAGGATCACCACCAGCGAACCCAACAGGGTATGCCAGCCAACCAGCTCATCGAGAAACAGGCTGCCAAACAGCACCCCGAACATAGGGATCAAAAAGGTCACCGTCAGCGCGGAGGCCGGACCTACATCAGCAATTAAGCGAAAATAGAGCAGATAGGCGATACCGCTACAGACCACCCCCAGCGCCAGCACCGAGGCCATCACCCCCACCCCGGGGATCTCTGCCACAGGAAAAAAAGGCAGGGTAGGCAGTATCAACAGGGTTGCAGCCCACATGCTGCCATGCGCATTACTGAAGGGATCCACCGATTTGGCAGTACGCGCATAAGTTGAAGCGATACCGTAACAGAGGGCAGCACCCAGCGTAGCGGCGATGGCCAGCTCCCCGCCGGGACGCAACAGCACCGCATCAAAGCCAACCAAAATAGCAACACCGCAGACGCCCAGCAACAGCCCCAGCAGGGTTCTGAAACTAAGCCGCTGCCGCGTCCAGCAAGCGACCAGAATCGCCCCCCAGATTGGCGCAGTCGCATTGAGAATCGACAGCATGGAGGCCGACAGCGTCTGCGCAGCGTAACCGTAGAGCAAAAAAGGCAGCGCCGAATTGAACAACCCTAAAATAAGATAATGGCGCCAGTGACTAGCGGCCTGCAGCCGCTTGTGCATAAACCAGCCAACACCCGCCAAAAACAGCGCAGCAAATCCCACCCGCAGTTCAACCAGCATCCCGGGACCCAGTACCGGGGCACCAATGCGCATAAAGAGAAACGAAGCACCCCAGATGGCGGCAAGGCTAAGCAGGCGAAAAAAGCTGGCGGTATCCATGCAGAAAAAAGAGCCTCTTAAAATGGTCTGAAGTCTTAGACCGGTGCACGCGGTGCCGGTCCAGCGCGAAGGTCTCACTATAGGCAGAGGCTAGGTGGCAGGCCACCCGTTTCTTGCGTTTGCTGTCATTATCCCCCGTATGCCTTAGCGGCGCCTTGAGCGCGACTTAACCGGCTTATCGCCTCTGGGCCGGGCCAGTCGAATCAGCTTAAAGCTACCGTTATCGGCAAAGGTGTCAATCTCACCGAACAGCCCCTGGGCTTTGCGTTCGAGCGGGATAAACTGGTTAACCACAAACGCTGCTATACCGTCAAACGCGGTCAGCCGTGCCGCTGCCGCTACAAAGCGCTCGGTCAGCTCGCCCTCTAGGGCAAAACCCTGATGGAACGGAGGATTACAGAGTACCAGGTCAAAGCGATCCTTCAGACTAGCCGCGCAATCATCGATCAGGACACGGCCTTGAATACCTAATCGATCGAAATTTTGCTGACAGGCCAATACTGCAGCGGCATTGTTGTCAGTCGCGGTGATCGATTCCACGGCGCGCGCATGCGCCTTTGCTGCCAGATAACCGTAGCCACAGCCCAGATCCAGCACTCGGGGTTGCTGAGTCGCTAATTGCGGCCAGAGCTGATCAAAATGCTCTGCTAAAAAAGCGCTGCCCTGATCGAGCTTATCCCAGCCGAACAGCCCGGGTTTACTGATAAAGTCCTCAGTAATAGGGCGTAACTGCGGGTAGTCACGATCGTCCAGTAGCAGGCCTGACCCCTTCGCCTCGCAGCGGCTCAGCATTGCTGCAAAGCCCCCCTTACCGAGCTTGTCCAATTCGCCGTGGCCGAACAGCGCCCGCGCCTTATCAAAATAGGTCTTGGTACCCTCTTGCTTGGCGCCTAAGAGCATCAACTGGCCACCGGGCTTAAGCACGCGCCAGGCCTGATTGATGACATGGTGCACCACCGCCTTCTCCTTGGAGACCCGGTAATAGACTCGGTCCAGGCTGGCATCCGCCCAGGGGCTGAAGTCAAAATCACTCAGCTGGGCACGCCATCCCAACGAGGAGCCGCGTTGAAACAGGTCAACGCGGTTGCTCAGCAGCGACACGCCCGCTATCGGAGCTATCTGGCTCAGCGCAGGCAGATTCTCATCCACCACCCAGAGCGCATCGAGCCCGGCTGGATGCTGGCTAAGCAACTGCTGCAATGACTGTTCGATCAGGTCCATAAGATTCTCAAGGGGTTTATTTTTTTGGGGGGAGGGTAAAAATACGGGTAACCTAAACAGCTCAGTTAAAGCTGTTCCATTAAATCAATCCAGCTAAAACAATTTAACTAAATCAATCAAGCTAGAACAGCGCGATCTCTGCAGCAGTCAGTGGCCGATATTGGCCGGGCTCTAGGTCTGGATCCAGCATGAGTGCGCCAATCTGTTCACGATGCAGCCGCACCACCCTATTACCCAGTGCGCCGAACATCCGCTTTACCTGGTGGTAACGTCCTTCCTGAAGCAGGACCTGCATCTGGGTTGGCGAATCGATGATCAATTCAGCGGACAGGGTTAACTTGGTTTCTCCCCGAAGCATAATCCCCTGAGCGAACTGTTCGATAGCCGCAGCGGGCTCAGACAACGGATCGGCCAACTCCAGCCGATAGCGCTTCCGGCACAACCGCTTAGGCGAGGTCACCCGGTGGCTCCACTGGCCATCATCGGACAGCAACAGCAACCCGGTGGTGTCTCGATCCAGACGTCCCGCAGGGTGGACGCCATCGCGCAGTTTCTCAGGCAACAGATCCAGCACCGTCTGATGTTCGGCATCTTCGGTCGCACTGACCACGCCTTCGGGTTTATGCAACATCAGATAGACGGGGCCGCGCAGAGCGACCGGGTTGCCTGAGAGCAACACCAACTGATCGGTGCAGACCTTGTGGGCAAGATCCCGAATACGCTGGCCATCGACCTCGATGGCGCCGCGCTGAATCAACGGACGCACCTGAGCGCGACTCAAACCGCTGGCCAGCGCTAAAAACCGGTCGAGACGCATCCTCTCACCGACACCAGAAAGCTTATTTTTTACCTTAGCCATGCTCTAGAAAACCCTGATCAATAATGGCCGCCATCATAGCAGGCTGGAAACCGGGGTCCAGCGCTGATCGCAGACGGATGACAGGGCGCATTGAGGCATGGATCAATTGATCGAGCCCTGGATTGAGTCCCTATAATAGCGCCCTGCAACTAAACCATTTCCAGAACCCTTAAGCTTATTTATCGCCATTGCTGAAATATTCGCGGGTGCCATGCGCGGTCGTCGCCTGGCTGATCCGTTGCAGCGCCGAAGTATAGGCAGCGCTTCGCAGTGAGATGGAATCCGCCTCGGCTACCTGCCAAACCCGCTCGAACGCCTGCTGCATATACTGTTCAAGGCGTTCACGTACCTGCTCCAAGGTCCAGGGATAACCGCTGCGGTTCTGCACCCACTCAAAATAACTGACCGTGACACCGCCGGCGTTGGCCAATACATCGGGAACGATGCTGACCCCACGCGCCTCCAGCACCGCCTCAGCGCCGGTTTCTATAGGCCCATTAGCAACCTCGATAATGGTTTTGGCTCGGATCGAATCGACATTCGCCGCGGTAATCACACCCTCCAGAGCTGCGGGAACCAGCAGGTCTACATCCAGCGCCAGCAATTCATCGTTGCTGATCTCTCGATGCTCGATCAACTGACAAACCGACTGCTCACAGTAGACCGCGCGCATCGTCCTAGAGGCCTGCTTCTCCGCCCAGAGGCTGTCGATATCGAATCCCTGCTCAGAAAAAATGCCTCCTTTGGAATCACTGATGGCGACAATTCTATATCCCTGTTGCTGTAGCAAACGACCGAGATGGTGAGCCGCATTACCAAACCCCTGAATCGCCACCCGCATCCCCTCAGGTTGCCAACCTCGCTTAGCGGCCAGTTGACGAATACAAAGGTAGGCCCCCCGCCCCGTCGCTTCATCACGGCCTAGACTGCCGCCCAGAGGGATCGGTTTACCGGTGATCACCGCCGGTACCCGGACCCGCTTAATCGCCTCGTACTCATCCATCATCCAGCCCATGATGCGGGCATTGGTGTACACATCGGGTGCGGGAATATCGACATCAGGACCAATAAAATCGGCCATCGCCCGCACATAGGCGCGCGACAGCCGCTCCAGTTCCATCGGTGAGAGTTCTTTCGGCTGGACGCTGACACCGCCCTTGCTGCCACCAAAGGGTAAACCTAGCAGTGCACATTTTATCGTCATCCACAGCGCTAACGCTTGCACCTCGGCCTGAGAGACCTGCGGGTGATAGCGAACCCCGCCCTTGGTCGGCCCCAGAACATCGTTGTAACGGCAACGATAGCCGGTGAAATAACGGGTGGAACCGTCATCCATCCGCACCGGCAGTGACGCTTTGAGCAGCGCCTTGGGCTGCATCAAGGACTCCACCACCTCCTGCTCTATCGAGGCATTAGCACTCAGCTGCCGTACCCTTTTAAGCGCATCTTCGAATACATCTGTCGTTTTCATTAGAACCTCTCTTCACAGGCCTTATTCATCTAAACAACCATCCCTCTATCCCACTATCCTTTAAAACTCTAGTCGTGAAAGAGGGCCGGAACAGACTGGATCCTCACAACGATAGTTTGTTACAACGGCTGAGACTCGCTGGAATCTCATCTATCACAGTAGGCAGTGCTATAAAGCGGCGCTAGCGATGAGCCGCATTCATCGAAGGGTGAAATAGCTGCAATCAAAAGATTCTTAAATCCGTTATAAACACGGAAGAACTTAAGCCCCCTGGATTCAGCCGAGACGCCCGCATGCCCACCTGCCGCCCCAAGCCTGATAATCACTGGATCGCCCAAGCGATCCAGAAGATTGAAGCCGACTACAACCGCTCTGCAGACACCCATCTGATCAAGCTGGATCTACCGGCTCTTGAGGGGATCGATATCTACCTTAAGGATGAATCGACCCACCCCACCGGCAGCCTCAAACACCGTCTGGCCCGGTCACTGTTCCTGTATGGGTTGTGTAATGGCTGGATCGACCAGGGCACGCCGATTATCGAGTCCAGCTCCGGCAGCACTGCTATTTCCGAAGCCTATTTCGCCCGCTTATTGGGACTCCCCTTTATTGCCGTGGTACCTGAAACCACAGCAGCCAAAAAACTGGCCCAGATCGAATTCTACGGCGGCCAGTGCCAGCGGGTGCCAGCGGCGAAGATATACGCTCACGCACAACAACTAGCGACAGAACTGAAGGGGCACTATATGGATCAGTTCACCTACGCCGAACGCGCTACCGACTGGCGCGGTAACAACAACATCGCCGAGTCGATCTTCGAACAGATGAAGCTGGAACAACACCCTATTCCCCGCTGGGTAGTCATGAGTGCAGGCACGGGTGGAACATCCGCCACCATTGGTCGTCACCTGCGCTACAGCGGTTTATGGGGCAAGAGGTGCCGACTCTGTGTGGTCGACCCGGAAAACTCGGTGTTCTATGATTACTACCATAACGGCGGCAACCCGACCCTTAGCTGCAGTTCGCGAATCGAAGGGATCGGCCGTCCGCGCGTCGAACCCTCATTTATCCCTACAGTGATCGATACCCTGATGCAGGTACCAGACCCCGCCAGCATCGCCGCAATGAACTACCTTAGCCGCAAGCTAGGACGCAAGATCGGCGCCTCCACCGGCACCAATTTTATTGGCGTATTACGACTGGCACAGCAGATGCTGGAAAACGACGAACAGGGCAGCCTGATCACCCTTATCTGCGACAGCGGCGAACGCTACCTAGACACTTACCACAACCCTCAGTGGTGCCAGCAGCAGGGGCTAGCGCTAGAGGAGTGGAACCAGTATTTAGACGCATTGGAGCAGAAGGGACAATGGGTTGAGCCACAGCTCAAAACCTAGAGAGGTCAGCCTTGTGATATATAGAAACAGAATACGCTTGCCGATGGTCCCGGCTTATGCTGAACTACAGAGCCTTCGCGGGTGTAGTTCAATGGTAGAACGGCAGCTTCCCAAGCTGCATACGTGGGTTCGATTCCCATCACCCGCTCCAGCCCTAGCTTCCAATATAAAACAACCATCTACAGAACACCGGTAGGACAATTTCCGAAAAATAGGTAGGACCGTCTCCTACTTTTGTGCTCGGTCTGCGGCGCAGCAATGCGAGTTATCGGGGTAATACCCGGACGCTGGATACGGACGGTCCGAATACGTACGAACTTGCTGCACTTGCGACCGACGTAACCGGCTGGGATGAAGGCCCCGCGAATCAAATGGGGCTCATTGATAAATTTCCTATAGGGTTGGATCAAGGTGGTGGTACGGTCCCGACGGGCTCGTTCAACCACGGGGATAAGATCGCGGCTGCGCACAATCTATCCTTACTCGTTATATATTCTAGTGTGAATGCCCATCGTTTTTTGTCGGTGCAAAGGCCGGAAATTTATGCGTTGCAAATACTGCATGGCAACCAGCACACGACTCATTCATTTCGGAAAAATAAAAATTTACTAATTCTGGTTTTTCATTTTTTGCAGCATGTTCAAGCATTCCTGCCAGATAATGAAATCTCTGGTCTTTCTTAATAAATTCATCTGGTAATACTGAATGCAGTTCCTTTACCTGATTTTCTGTCAGGCTTTGTTTCAATATATAGCTACTTTTCATTTTTCCTGCGGTAGTTTCGATATCGCCCCAGTTTCCAGAAATATATGCGGGGATGATGGACATCATGCCGCTCTCTAACGCTTGCATCTCTTTAGAGAGTAAATTGCGTAAATCATGTGAGAGCCTCTCTACTCCAGAAATATTTTCGTATTCTTTATGTTCTTCGTGCTTAAGTTCATCCCCCCCGAAACTCATTGTTGGTAATAGAATGGTCAAGAGTGTGAAGTGAGTAAAATATTTCATGTGTTTTTCCAGTTTAGGTTGAATGTATAACGCTCAAAACCAGTCGACCACCGATAGCGCCCAGCGAAGCAATCTGTCGGGTGATTATGCAGACGTATTCGCGCCATAGCTGATAAACGGGAGAGCTTGGTCTGTACTCTTTTTATAATCGTGGAGCACAAATAATTGCATACCAAATACCGGTATGGAAATAACGAAGCCTAACCCTGCTAGCAAACCTATGATTCCATCCATACTTCAGTTACGTACCAATGCCCGGCTGCACAGCGCCGATTGTTAAAGCCTGCCGAGCCAGTACTGCGGACGCCGCCGGTCATGCGCAATAGCCAGAATCTGAAAACTGCCAGACTTTTCTCGATAAACAATGGTTAACGGAAACCGGCGAAAGGGAGCTCGGCGAATATTTGGCTCAAGCTTAACTTGCCAGCCTCTTGGTGAATCGCCAACCAAATCAGCCAGGGCCTCAAATTCCTCTATCAAGGCACCACCCAACCGTGGAACCTTCGATTCGTAATAACCGACCGACTCCAGAAACTCGGCTTCCGCTGCCGGGTGAAAAAATAGTTCATTTGATCAGTGCCCGAGCCTTCCTCATAACGTCATCACCGGGCACAGCCTGAACCGAGCCATTATCGAGTTCTTCTGCTCTCTGCCGAGCCTCAAACAACCAATCAGACCGAAGCTCTTCTTCCGAGGGAGATTCCAGACTCAAAACCAACCTCTGGATCAGCTTAACCCGCTCTTCTTTCGGAAGGTGGAGGGCTTCATCCTCAATTTTCTGGAGATCCATGGGGAAAACCTCTCGTTTATGTACCTTCGAATTTTGGCACGGATGGCTAACGGGTGCCATGATTCGATTTTTACGTCGTGGTTAATGGGACGTAAAACTGCGCAGCAGTTTGGAGTTCCAGGCCAGCCTTGCTGGCTGGCCGAAGTTGAACGATTCGCTGGGCTCTTGTTCAAGCATACTCTACTTGGTGATATCCATATTTCTCATGGAGCTGATAGAAGGCAACAGAGAGCTTCGTCTGTTCATTTCCGATATTGACTTTATCCATCTTTTTTTTGTATTTGGAAAGTAATGATTCTTTAGAATCCATACCATAAATCATTGGCGCGCCTGAGGTCATATTAATCTCATCAAAAGAAAGTACTCGCGTATATACAAGAAAGTTCACTATCATGGGAGATGAACTGAATCCTCTATCTATTATATTGATATCCTCGCTTTGATTCAGCAAATCGCGCAGCTGGATAGTTGCAGATTCTCTATCGGATTTGACAATTTGATATAAAGAGGCTTTGGATAATAAAAGTGAATTTAAAATTGACTTTTCTAAACCGTTTATATTATTATGCTTTTTTAGATAACGTTTAATTGTATTGTTCCCATTTACATCGTAGTAGTCGTTTATAGCAAAATCAGTGTACCTATCCATATCTTCATCAGAATCTAATAGCAGGGCATTATTCTTTAATACACCAAGAGCTCGCGCTGCAATTTTTATTTCTGAGCCATTAAGTTCTTTAAATAGCTTACTATTTAAATTTTTCCCTATAGCACGCAACTCATCATATTTAACTATATGTTCTTTCATTTCTTTTTTCTCACTGCTACCATTCTGATTGGTAAATATAGAATTTTATGTTTGCGAGCCAGACGCGCGCGCTCACCGGAAAAAAGTGAGCGCAGCGGGTGATTTTTCCAAGTGCAGCGTTTTTAGGCGATGCCCGGTTTGCGCCCGCCATAAACTGCAAAGTTGTAATACTTCCAGATCACATCAACTTCGGAGAATCCTAAATCTATGAGCCAGGCAATTTGGTTCATAAGCTTCGCTGGCCGGTCTTCTTCCCGATATTGAGGAAGCCACCTATTCTCGATTTCTTCTTCGGAAACGTGTTTTTTCATGAAAGACCTCCATTTTTCCATATATACGTCTTGAATGTAATCACTAGAACCCAAGATCACATCAGCATTAAAGAACACACCGTTAGGACGAAGGGATTCGTAAACCTTGCGATAAAAACCGGTTTTATCCTTATCTGTCACCAAATGATGCAAGGCCAGTGACGAGACCACGACGTCATAGGCGTCATCAAATTCGTAATCTTTGAAATCACCAGTTTGATATCGCACATCAGAGAATTCTGCCAACTTGAGCTTGGACATTTCAATCATATTTTCGGCAAGATCGAGACAGGTTATTGTGGCCTGCGGAAAGATTTCCTTTATTCGCTTTGATATGGTTCCGGTTCCACATCCAAGATCGATAACGTTGATAACGCTTGATCTGTCAAAAGGTATCGCAGTCGCCATTCCATCAATCATTTCTGAATAATGAGGGATAAGTCGCAATATAATTTGGTCGAACTTTTTTGCTTCTTCTTCAAAGTGTTTTTTTACGACGTCCATTTCATATCCTCTGTTGCGCCTAAACGCCGCGTTAACGGGACGGAAAACTGCGTAGCAGTTTGGAGTTCCAAGACCAGCGCAGCTGGGCTGAAAGTTGAGCGCTTTGAGCCTTTATTTTGATTTCTATCCTGTGACTTTAGAACCCTTTCATTACCACAAGCGATTCAATATTTTCTCGACTCGATTTGACGTTATTGATTACTTCATTTGGGTCGGCATAACCAAGTGACATCCCACAAAATATCAATTCATTATCAGGGATGTCTAGCCTCTCTCTTACTGTTTGTTGCCACATTGACCACGCTGCTTGTGGACAAGTATGTAGACCTCGCTCTCTCGCCAATAACATTATGTTTTGCATCAACAAACCTAGATCGGCGAATTGCATCTGCTCCATTTGTTTATCAATGGTAATTATCAACCCAACTGGGGCCCCGAAAAATTCAAAATTTTTCCCTACTTGGGCGAGACGGCGCTCTTTATCATGTCTTGGAATACCGATGAGTGAGTACATGACCTCACCGGCTTCACGGCGACGGGAATTATACGGCTCCGTTAAGGCTTGCGGGTAAATATTGAACTCCGGCTCTTCACCGGAAGGATTTTTGGCATAACAATCGATTACTGCTTGGACCAAGTGATCTCTCTCACTACCTGCTACAACATACACCTTCCAAGGCTGAAGGTTACCTGACGAGGGTGCTTGCAAGGCTGTTGTCAAAATCTCACGGATCAGGGACTCCGAGACTGGTTGATTGCAAAATGCTCGTACTGCCTTACGTGTATTGATTGCCTCTGTGACAGTTGATGCGGCAGAAAGATTCGGCATGCTCATTTATAAACTCTCCATTCCCAATCAATGAGTAATACAGGCCATCTAATACTTTGCTCATACCTGCTTGAACTATATAACATCCTATAATACCAACGTCGCCATAAATGGCCGGAAAAACGTGTAGCGTTTTGGAGGTCTGTCCAGCCTGCTGGCGATCTTTGACGGCTTTGTTTGGGCTCGTTCAACAACGGAATAAAATCGCGGCTACGTGCAATCTATCCTTATTCGTTAGGTATTTTTCTTAAATTTTCTACTAAAGACAATTAATAATACTGCGAACAAATAAGAATAATGAGCAGTCCACGAATAGTAATTTTCTGGCGATTGGAACCGATCGTAATAGTCATATGTACCATACAAAACACCTATAGTTACGATAACGCCGCATATAACGATTAATCTATTTCTAGGTTTGTTATGGATGGATTTTTTAGTAGCGAGTAGAGCCAACATCATGCCAGATATACCAGCAAGCGTATCTAAAACGTTAAACAATGAAACAAACGCTTGGCCAAATATATACAAAAAACCAATGAAGCCAGACCAAGTCCTAGCGACTATAAGCAAAGAGCTGGTGTAATCTGGTTGTGAAGGTTGGATTGGATTATCGCTCCATGGATCAGTCATATATTGATACCAACAGCCTGTTAAAAAGGCCGACGGCCTCATAACAATTATTATCGGGAAGACCTTGTATTCAGGACAGCCCACCCAAGAAACAATATAACCTGTTGAAAAACAGGTGGGTTATATTTTCTATGGAGACAAGCATGAAAAACGTGAAACTTTCACGCCAGGTCTAAACAGAGAGGTGTATTTACCAGAGGCAGAGCGCTGCGCTTTCCTTTACGAGATGCCGACATAGTCCCTGTCCTGATTCAACACGTGCGGTGAATGTAGCAGATTCAATGATAGGCAACAAATAGCCTGGCATGGCAGGCCTGCAGCAGGTCTACGCAGATAAGGAGCCTGGCCTTTTGCCCCCAGGGACAAGGCATTAATGGTGGTATCGCGCTAGGTAACGCCGGAAGCTATAAACATTAACCCCCTTCCCGAATCCAGCTTGCTCTTCCTCTCACTGAACCGCCGTGGGTAGCCGAATTATCTGGAAACAGTGTTCGGGCATATTTTCAAGCATCTGCTCACCTGATTACCCATGAAGCTCAGCTTGCTCTTCGTGCCGATAGTGATAGCTCAAGTTTCGGCTGACACCCAACCCCTCTACGCAGACGAGCATTGCTGCTTAAGAATGGGGCAAGCTGGGGATGTCTGAGGCGACGCAGTCGTCGAGTTTCCCCAGCGGCCATTCTTAAGCACAACGCGCAGTGGATCGGCGAAGCCGACAAGTAGCTGGGATGAGCATTTTGATGAACAGGGACGTTCGAATGCCGCGAGGCCATGGATGGCCAAGAGCGGCCTTGCTTCGTTCTTTGTTGCGTTTGACAAAGAATGACGCCGGCCGAGGGGCGGAACAAAAACTTTCATTGCCCGCGGCAGATCAGAACGCATGCCGAACCCTCAGCGCTTTTCTGATCTGCCGTTAGGTTGGTGGTTCTATTGCGCCCCTGTCGGGCACGTTCATTTTTGACGCACCAAAAACGAACCAAAAAATGCTCTCCCCACGAAACCGCCCTGCGGGTACGCGCTTCGCGCTATGCCAGCCAACCTGAAGCGGGCAGATTCGGCATCCCTGCCTCAACTGCCAGGCTCGGCTCCTGCCTCGTCCCTACGGGCTTAATTCAGGTTGCTGACATCGGTTTAGAGGGGCGCTTGGTGTTAACCTGGGGCTTTTAAAGCTGGATGAGGATTATAGGTAATCAGGTCTGCTCGTAGCGCGGATTCATAGTCCACTGGATTCATGTATGCAGTGCTACAGTGCTGCCGCACCCGGTAATAAAGCACTTCGACATACTCAGAAGGCTGACCAGCATCATCCGTAACAGCCTCGATAAACTATAAAATAACTGCTTACAAGGCGACCACAGGGTAGCTCGGGTGAACTCTACGGGATAGCCTCCGCTCCCTCTATTCGGCCTGCTTGGTCACTGCTGTTCGATGGGCAACTGCATATGCAGGGTAGAGCCACTGGAGAGATCAGAGGTTACTGCCATGTGTCCCTGATGCTGTTCGGTAATGATGTAGTAGGAAAATGACAGATGATTACCTGCATCAAAATCTTCGGCGCGGGGATTGTCGCTGAAAAAAGGCTCGAACAGGCTTACCTGCTCCTCATCGGTCAACCCTACTCCGTTGTGCTGGATTTTTATCAGCAGATTACCGTACGACTCTGCCAGGGTAACTTTAATTCTCGGCTCATAGCTCGAGTCTCCAGCCCTCTGCTTCGCGGTCTCACAGGCGTAACAGGCATGCCGGAATAGGCTTAAAAAAACCTGCTGCAGTTCGGTGATATAGCACGGCAGCAGGGGTAGATTTTTTTCAAACGCTCTTTCCAGCCTGATGTTTCTAAAGGCTATGCCTTTAGAAACAGCAATCACCTCATTGGCCAGCCGGATGGTGCTATTCATCACTTCGGCAATATTGGCCATCTGCTTATCGTCTTTACGGCTGCGAGAAAATGCCAGCAGATTGCTGATAATGGTCGATACCTGCTCACCCTTAGCCGACATATCCCGAATCACGGTATCCATCCGTAATATCTGGCTCTCCTCTGTGGGTTGCTGAGTCGAGTTGCGATTGCTATCGGAAAGCATGATCTGGAAGCGCTTCAAATCGATCATGATCGCTTGCAACGGCGCGTTGATATCGTGCGCCATGGTCGAGGCCAACTCACCCATAAAAGACATCTTATCGTTATGGATGAGCATGTGTTCTGCTGCGGTCTGCTTACTGACATCATTGACCAGGATAACCACACCGGCCTCCTCCTGATCTTGCAACGGATAGATGGTTATATCGAAGTGTGACAGGCCACTGAGGTTCTGTTTTAAGTGAATCGGCTGATTGGTCGCTATCGCCTGCTGGATATGCTCTGGGACAACGGTCATTGTCGGATAGACCTCCCAGAGGGTTTTGCCCATAGCATTGGCGGCCTGGACGCCGGAAAGCTCCTCGACCTTCTTATTCCACTGGGTGACCCGGCCATCGCGGTCTAAACCAACCAGCATCAGCGGCATTGAGGTCAAAACATCTCTGATATAGGACTCAGATGAGCGCAATTGCTCGGTGGTGCTCACATGCTCAGCGACCTCCTGTTCCAGCAACTGGTTGGTTGTTAATAACAGCTTATTGGAACAATCCAAGGTTGCGGTGCGTTCCTGAACACGCTCTTCAAGCTCACGCCGGATGGCATCCAACTCCCGATTGGCACGGTGCGCACGCCGTCTGGCCAGAAACAGGTATACCGACACCACCGAGAGCAAAATAATAAAGCTGCCGCTGGTCCAGTTAGCCAGGTGCTGCCAGTTAGTTTTACCACTTTCATCTTTAAACAGGGTTGATATCCCTGCCAGAACCCAGGAACTTTGGCTCGATAAGCACAAAAAAATCAGAATCTTTCGCATACGCTCACTAAATGTCACTACATCCAGATTTAATCTTGACCGCAGCAACGCCTGCTAAAAGTGCGCGGTAGCCAGAGCGGTCGATAATAACACAGGGTTGCGCTGCAACAGCGCCCTCCTGTTCCACCCAGCTATAAAAAGCCCGCAGCTGGGCGATTGCGTTCTGCCCGAGGTTGTTGCGCCCCTGATCGGTTGCCTGATGGATGAGGATTCCAGACTACGCCGCGAAGCCGCCACCAGCCTGGGACGCTTGGTAGATTCAGATCCTGAGCTACAAGGACTGGCGAATATTCTTGGCCTCATCGCGACCCAACTGCGCGCAGGTAACACAGAGATCCGTCTGGCCTGTGCCCGGACGCTAGGTACGCTGAAGCATAGAGTCGCGGTCCCGGCCCTGCTCGCGGCGCTCGAAGACGCTGATACCCTCGTCCGTATCCAGAGCATCCCGAGCATCCCGAGCATCCAGTCATTAGCCACAATCGCACTCAACTAGGGCAAGCCGTCAAGCAGCGATGGTCATGTGGTTCTCAGCGACCTGTCCCCCGACCGAATCACAGCAACCATACTCAACTGCCGCACCGATCCAGAGATCGGGGTTTGTAAAGCGGTTATCGAAACCCTGCTGGCACTGCGTCGTCTCGACCTGGAACAGTGACTAAAACGGGGCCTGGAAGAGGGTGACGCTTTTGATCCCGACTGTTGCGAAGGTGCTTAAAAACCTCGCTGCGGATGCAGCCACCGAGAGGCTGATACGGGCGCTCTCGGAGATAGATAGCAGCCTGATCAGGCGCTTGGTGATACAGATGTTGCAGGATATCCACAGCGCCCATGCGCCCTAATGGCCGCAGCGCGCCTTTCTTCCAAGTGGCGCGGATCTAACAGCCAAGATGAATAAGAACCAGAATCAGTGACGTAAAAACCTCAGGCAAGGACGCTAAAATAGGTAGCTCGAGCGTTATCTTCCTGCTTTGTAGGCGACGGCACGTCCTCGCTGTAAAATTGTTGTAAAACCCTAAACATCAGTAACCATCAGCCATTCTGCGTTGTCATACCTTGAGAAACGGTGCCAAACGGCCTCGTGGTAACTTTCCGAAAAAGACCAACAACTATGCTGTGAATTAGAACTCTAATTATAACAACAGCAAAAACAGGACTTAATCCATGTAACAGTTCGCCCTGGGCAGGATCTGCAACGCGGCTGACAAACGAACGGAAGGTGCGTGACATGAGTATATTTACCAATTTCAAAACCCGTTACGAGGCCTCCCAGCAGGAGGAGATGTCGCTGCAGCAGTATCTCGATCTCTGCAAACAGGACCCTTCCGCATATGCCAGCGCCTCAGAGCGGATGCTTAAGGCGATCGGCGAACCCGAGCTGGTCGATACCGGTCGCGATCAGCGTCTCAGCCGGATTTTTTCTAACAAACTGATTAAACGCTACCCCGCGTTTAGCCAGGAGTTTTATGGCATGGAGGAGGCGATCGAGCAGATCGTTTCCTACTTCAAGCATGCCGCTCAGGGGCTGGAGGAGAAGAAGCAGATTCTCTACCTGCTCGGCCCGGTCGGCGGCGGTAAGTCTTCGCTGGCCGAACGTCTTAAAGAGCTGATGCAGAGTATTCCCTTTTACGCCATCAAGGGCTCGCCGATTAACGAAACGCCGCTGGGACTGTTCAATCCCGCTGAAGACGGCGCAATTCTCGAAGAGGAGTACGGCATTCCGCGCCGCTACCTGAAAGGGGTGATGTCACCCTGGGTGGTTAAACGGTTGCAGGAGTACGGCGGCGACCCCACCAAGTTTACCGTGGTCAAATTATTCCCCTCGATCCCCAACCAGATCGCCATCTCCAAGACCGAACCCGGTGATGAGAACAATCAGGATATCTCCGCCCTGGTCGGCAAGGTCGATATCCGGATGTTGGAAGAGTTTGCTCAGCACGATCCCGATGCCTATAGCTTTTCCGGTGGTCTGTGTAAGGCGAATCAGGGGATCATGGAGTTTGTGGAGATGTTCAAGGCGCCGATCAAGGTACTCCACCCGCTGCTGACTGCCACCCAGGAGGGCAATTATAACAGCACCGAAGGGATGGGATCGATTCCGTTCGAGGGGATCATTCTGGCCCACTCCAACGAATCAGAGTGGCAGACGTTTAAGAACAGCAAGACCAATGAAGCCTTTATCGACCGGGTCTATATCGTCAAAGTCCCCTACTGCACCCGAGTCTCTGAAGAGATACATATCTACGAAAAATTGCTGGAAAACAGCTCGTTAAACAAGGCTCCCTGTGCACCAGACACGCTCAAGATGCTGGCCCAGTTTACGGTACTTTCTCGGATCATCGTGCCTGAGAACTCCAACGTCTTCTCCAAGATGCGGGTCTACGACGGCGAGAACCTCAAGGACACCGACCCCAAGGCCAAGTCGATTCAGGAGTATCACGATAACGCAGGCGTCAACGAAGGGATGAATGGTCTATCGACCCGATTCGCGTTTAAGATTCTCTCCAAGGTGTTCAACTTCGATTCAGCCGAGGTCGCGGCCAACCCCGTGCATCTGCTCTATGTACTGGAAAAGGAGGTCGCCCAGCAGCAGTTCCCACAGGAGATCCAGGATCGCTACATCGGTTATATCAAGGAGTTTCTGGCACCTAAATATATCGAATCACTGGGCAAAGAGATCCAAACGGCTTATCTGGAATCCTATTCAGAGTATGGCCAGAACATCTTCGATCGCTACGTCACCTATGCCGATTTCTGGATTCAGGACCAAGAGTACCGAGACCCCGAAACCGGTGACATTCTCAACCGCGAGGCGATCAACGAGGAACTGGAGAAGATCGAGAAACCCGCAGGGATCAGTAATCCTAAAGATTTCCGCCATGAGATCGTCAACTTCGTGCTCCGGGCGCGCGCCAGCAACAAAGGCAAGAACCCCAGCTGGCTCAGCTACGAGAAGATGCGTGCGGTGATCGAGAAGAAGATGTTCAGCAACACCGAAGACCTGCTGCCGGTGATCTCCTTCAACGCCAAAGCGTCCTCGGAGGATCACAACAAGCACGCCGAATTCGTCAAGCGGATGATCGAGCGCGGCTATACCGAGAAACAGGTACGCCTGCTCTCGGAATGGTATATCCGCGTACGTAAATCGCAGTAGCCGCCAGCGCAGCTGAGGAGTGATATGAGCTATATCATCGACCGCCGCCTGAACGGCAAAAATAAAAGTTCGGTAAACCGACAACGGTTCCTGCGCCGCTACCAGAAGCATATCCGCAAAGCGGTGACGGATTCGGTCAAACAGCGCTCGATCACCGACCTTGATAGCGGCTCCGAGATTAACATCCCCAAAGGGGATATCTCGGAACCCAGCTTCCACCACGGCAGTGGCGGCATCAACACCCGGGTCTTTCCCGGTAACAAAAAGTTTGTACCCGGCGACCGGATTGAGCGCCCTCAAGGGGGGGGTGGCAGTGGCTCCGGGGGCGGCGCCAGCGATTCAGGCGAAGGGGAGGACGAATTCAGCTTCCATATCAGTCGCGACGAGTTTCTCGAGTATCTTTTTGAAGATCTTGAGCTGCCCAATATGGTCAAGAAACAACTCCATGATGGCGGTGATTACAAGCTGACCCAAGCCGGCTTCACCAATCAGGGCAATCCTGAGCGGCTCAACATAGTGCGCTCGCTACGCAGCGCCCACGCCCGCCGCATTGCTCTGTCCGGCAGCAGCCGACGACAGATCCGAGCCCTGGTTAAAGAGCAGGAAGCCCTGTTGTGCGAACCCAGCTCCGATGCTCGCGATATTCGCCTTGCGGAGATAGAGCAGGAGCTGATCCTGCTGAGGGCCAGGGTCAGCAAACTGCCCTTTCTCGATACCTTCGATCTGAAATTTAACAATCTGATCCGTACCCCGATACCCAGTTCTAAGGCGGTGATGTTTTGCGTCATGGATGTCTCAGGTTCGATGACCCAGTCGGTCAAGGATGTAGCCAAGCGCTTTTTCCTGCTGCTGTATCTGTTTCTAAAGCGCTCCTACACCCAGATCGATGTAGTCTTTATTCGCCACCACACCCAGGCGAAAGAAGTGGATGAAGAAGAGTTTTTCTATTCCCGAGAAACCGGCGGCACCATCGTTTCTAGCGCCATTAGTATGACCGCCGAGGTGATCGCCGAACGCTACCCGACCTCGCAGTGGAATATTTACGTGGCCCAAGCCTCTGACGGCGACAACTGGGACGGCGATTCAGAGACCTGCCGTGATCTGCTGCTGCGCAAAATTATGCCGCTGGTGCAGTATTTTGCTTACGTCGAGATCACGACCGGCGAGCACCAAAACCTATGGATGCAGTATGAAAAAGTACGCGCCGAGCATCCTGACTATTTTGCGATGGAGAAAATCGAGGATTCGGCGGATATTTACCCGGTATTTCGCCAGCTGTTTGCCCGCAGAGAGCTGACTTAATGATGCGGCGGCCAGGTTGCCTCCAACTCTGCACCACTGCCCTCTTAGTCATGGGTTGCAGCTCAGCTATCCGGGGAACAGACGGCGCCACAGCAGCAAAGGAGCTAATCACCTGTCCCGAACCCAGAGCAAAGGCCGGACAGTCTGTGGCCTGCCCCATGAATTACCTGCCGGTTTGCGCGATCCACACCGACCAGCGTCGCAGTACCCAGTCAAACAGCTGCAGCGCCTGTGTAAATCTGGATGTCATCGGCTATAGCGAGGGACAATGTCCCTGAATCACTGAACAGTTCAGCCTTAACACCTAGAATTCACGAGGCCGATATGAAACCTAAAACGCCTATCTCTACAGGGTCTGAATGGACCTTTGAACTGCTGGAAAAATACGATTTTGAGATCGCTAAATCGGCAAAAAAGTTTGGCCTGGATACCTACCCAAACCAGATCGAGGTAATCTCTTCAGAACAGATGATGGATGCTTACGCGTCGGTAGGCATGCCGCTCAATTACAACCACTGGTCATTCGGCAAACAGTTCCTATCAACGCAGCAGAACTACCAGCGCGGGCATATGGGACTGGCCTACGAAATAGTCATCAATTCATCCCCCTCGATCGCTTACCTGATGGAAGAGAACACCATCACCATGCAGGCACTGGTTATCGCCCACGCCTGCTACGGGCACAACTCCTTCTTCAAAGGCAACTACCTGTTCCGCACCTGGACCAATGCTACCGCCATTATCGACTACCTACTGTTCGCCAAGCGCTACATCGCCGAATGCGAGGAGCGTCAGGGTATTGAAGAGGTTGAGAAGCTGCTCGACTCCTGCCATGCCTTGATGAATTACGGGGTTAACCGCTACAAACGGCCCAGCCCCATCTCTGCCGAAGAGGAGAAAAAACGTCAGCAAACGCGCTCTGATATTCTCCAACAACAGGTTAACAAACTCTGGGATACGATTCCTAAGCAGGCTGAAACCGACAATGCGGCCCTTAAGCGGAGCCGATTCCCTGAGGATCCGGAAGAAAACATCCTCTATTTTTTAGAAAAAAACGCCCCACTGCTGGAGTCCTGGCAGCGCGAAATTATTCGCATCGTGCGCAAGATAGCCCAATACTTTTACCCACAAAAGCAGACCCAGGTAATGAACGAGGGCTGGGCCTGTTTCTGGCACTACACCCTACTCCATGACCTCTACGATCAGGGTCTGGTCACAGACGGATTTATGATGGAGTTTCTCCATTCACACTCCAGCGTGGTGTACCAACCCCCTTTCGATAGTCCTCATTTTAACGGCATCAACCCCTACACCCTGGGCTACAACATGATGCAGGATATCCGCCGCATCTGTGAATTCCCAACCGATGAAGACAAAGAGTGGTTTCCAGAGATTGCAGGTTCAGACTGGCAGCACACGCTTGATGATGCGATGCGCAACTATAAGGATGAGAGTTTTATCCAGCAGTTTCTCTCTCCGAAACTGATGCGTGAGCTGCATCTGTTCAGCATCATCGATAATGAGAGTGATAAGCACCTGCAGGTAGCGGCTATTCATAACCAACAAGGCTACCGAAAAGTTCGTCGTGATCTGGCCGAACAATACAACTTAGGGAGCCGAGAACCGAATATTCAGGTCTGGGATGTCAACGTCCGTGGCGACCGTTCGCTGACGCTGCGCCACTTTCAGCACAACCAGCGCCCCCTTGGCGACAGCACAACCGAGATGCTCAAGCACCTGCATCGACTCTGGAAGTTTGATATCCACCTGGAAACGATCCGCGATGACGAGGTGATTAAGACCGAGCACTGCCCACAGCCTCTCGGTGAGACCGACGCGGCCTGAACCTGCTCAGTAATAGGTGGACTCGGACTCCACAACCTCAGCCATCGAGCGTATTATCGGCGGTTTTTTATCTGCAAATGGATTCCCCCATTGAACCCGCCCGATGCCTGACACCCCTTCACTCGATCATCGCTTTGCTGAAATCGACCGGCTGCTGACCGAACTCTGCGGATACTGGCAACTACGCAGTTTTGAGCAGCCGGCTCTGCCTTGGGTGGATACTCGACTGCACGCTTGGCTGGTCGGGTTGTCCGATGCCGAGCGCCAGCGTTTACTTGACGATGACAGCCTGCGCGCCGAAGCATTGCAGCCATATATTCCTCAGGCCGCTGAACTCCAGCAACTCTGTAAGCTCGATCAGGTGACAGTCCAGCCAAGAGAAGCACCACCTAACCGCTTCAGCAATCATATTCCTGGGCGTAAGTGGTCGCAGATTCGCGCGTTCGACCAGGCGCTGATCAAATCGGAGCACCCCTTTGTCGAATGGTGTGCAGGTAAAGGTCACCTGGGGCGTTTACTGGCCTTTCAACATCAGCAGCCTGTGCTCAGTTTGGAGCTACAACCGCAGCTTTGCGAGCAGGGTCAGCAACTGGCTAATAAGGACGAGCTGCCTTGCCGCCATCAACAGATCGATGTGATGTCCGATGCGGCGGTTGAGCTGTTGCAGCCCAAGCAACATGCCGTGGCCCTGCATGCCTGCGGAAAACTACACATGCAGCTGCTGCAGGCAGGCAGCCAACGTGGGGTAGAACAGTTCAGTCTTTCGCCCTGCTGTTATCATCTAATCGATCAGGACCAGTACCGCGCACTGAGTCAAGCAGCCACTAACAGCAGGTTACGACTTAGCCGTTACGATCTTAAACTTGCGGCCCAGGAAACGGTTACCGCCGGGGCTCGCGAACGCAGACTGGGCCAACGGGAGTTGAGTTGGCGCTTGGGATTCGATCTGCTCCAGCGTCAGCTACGAGGCATAGATGGCTATCTTAACTGCCCGACCGTTCCCCAGGCCGTACTTTCCGGATCCTTTGCTGCGTATTGCCGCTGGATGGCCGAGCGAAAACAGCTCTCACTTGGCAACGACATCGATTATTCCGATTTCGAACGGCGCGGGCAGCAACGGATTATTCTGATTGAGCAGATCGAGATGGTGCGATTGCTATTTCGTCGCCCCTTAGAGCTATGGCTGGCACTTGACCGCGCCCTGTTTCTGCAGCAACAGGGTTACCAAGTGCAATTGCAGCAGTTTTGTGATCGCCAGCAGACCCCAAGAAACCTGCTGATTCAGGCACAGAAAAGATCGGTACAGAGCGCCCAAACTAGCTGGCGGAGACAGTCAATAAACTGAGCAGCTGCAGTTAGTTTCTGGACGCTGACAACCACCTTAAAAAATGCCGATAGCGATAATTGATAAATAACAATTTTGTGACTAAGTTTAAACCTAACAGATATCAAATCAGGGTTGCTCAGAAGTCGCTGAGGTAAATTGTAGGAGCGTGCCGTGTAAAGAGCTTTATATATTACGATTTTCAAGGGGTAACCTAAAAATGAAAATCAACATAAGCCTCAAGTGCACCTTTCTGGTCGCCTTTCTCGCCATCTCTCTAGGATCGAACCTCACCCAGGCCCAGCCAAGCGTTACCGGAAATACCCCAGGCCACTTCAGTGTGAGTC
Source organism: uncultured Neptunomonas sp. (assembly GCA_963974645.1). GTDB lineage: Bacteria > Pseudomonadota > Gammaproteobacteria > Pseudomonadales > Balneatricaceae > Motiliproteus. The sequence goes on from CAXBEA010000059.1 coordinate 23,245, forward strand.
CTTCTGGAGCTGCCACCTACAGTGTGCCCATCGCGGTCCCCCCGGGAACCAACGGAATGCAGCCCAAACTTTCACTGGTCTACAACAGCCAGGGTGGCAACGGTCTGGTGGGCCAGGGCTGGTCACTGGGCGGCCTCTCCACAATTACGCGTTGTCCCGCCACCCGTGCGATTGATGGACGAGCAGGCAGCGTCTCCTACGATGCAAACGATCGTTTCTGCCTGAATGGCGCGCGACTTATCAATACCAACCCGGCGCAGCCGTACTTCCAGCCGGGGGCCAGTTACCGCACCGAAATAGACAGCTGGAAGCTGGCGACCGCGAGTATTCAACTCTGTGGTAGCGGCCCTTGCTTTTTCACCGTCACCACCCGCCAGGGCATGGAGCTGAGCTACGGCACGCTCCTGCTGGATTCGCAGGTTCGCGCCCTCGGTCGGGAAGAGATTCGAGTTTGGACGGCCAACAGGGTGACGGACCGCAATGGCAACTTTTATACGATCAGCTACCTTATCGACGCAACGACCGGCCAGTACTACCCCCAAGTGATCGACTATACGGAAAACCTCAACGGCGGCTTGATCAACCCCCAACGCAGCGTCAAATTTGCCTACCAAGCCCGCACCGATCTGATCTCCCACTATGTGGGAGGGTCGCTGATCAAAACCGACCAACTGCTTGATTCGGTCCAGACCAATCTTGACGACAAGCCGGTTAAGACATACCAATTGGCCTACGCAGCAGCAAGTTCCGCAGTGACCTCCAGCCAACTGATTAGCGTCACTGAGTGTGCCGGAGATGGAACGGCAAATTGTCTGCCGCCGATGGAGTATGAATGGCAGAGAAATTTATCTGACCTTTATACCCCCTGGACCGCGTGGACGGTGGAAAATACCGAGTTCAACATTACAAAATGCGCATCGTTAACAGAAGGCGATATCAACGCTGATGGGTTAACAGACCTGATTTGTGCGTATAACTACGGCGGTGCGAACACTAGAACGTGGGTACAGCTAT
>CAXBEA010000060.1:0-23291 GCA_963974645.1 uncultured Neptunomonas sp.
GGGTGATCGGTTCTTGCGCGGGGGCTACTAGGCGTTGCATGCGGCGATCACGGATCATAAAGTTTGTAGCCGAGGTATCTTCGTCGATCAGCAATGCGTTGGCACCGCAACATAGGGCTTCCATGATATTGGCCGCCTGTGACGTACTGCCGCTGGCGTTTTCGGTGCTGAAGCATTGGGTATCCTTGGCCATTGGCAAGTTGTCGATAAAGCCGCTGATATCGACCCGATTAATACTTCGGCCATCTTCGGCGCGGATCTTGACAGCGCTGGCGTCGGTGATGACCCATTCCCGGCCATCGCCGATGATGTGGTTGTAAACGCCCCGTTCTAATGCCTGTAACAGGGTCGACTTGCCGTTAAAACCACCTCCTACGATCAGCGTTACCCCTTGGGGAATAGCCATGCCACGGATCTTGCCGGCGTGCGGTAATACCGGTTCCATCGCCAGCACCGGTGGCGACACCAAGGCCACCGCCGCCTCGGTCAACGGCCGGTCATCGATGCCGCTACGGCGGGGCAGGATAGCGCCATCGCCGACAAAGGCGAGCAGGTGATTCTGCTTAATCCAACGCCTCAGATAGGCCTGGTCTTGGGCGCAATCGAGCTGGCGTTGCAGCGCCTGGTGGTCCAGGTTAGCGTAGCGAAGCCCGTGCTCGACCAGTCGCGGCAGTTCATCAAACAGCATAGCCGCAGCCTCCCGCGCCAATACTCGCCGTCCAGCAGCGGGCAGCGCCAGCCCTAGACGTGCTTCGATGCGACCGCCATCGACCACTAGGGCATCCCGAAGCAGCACTTGCTGGCCACAGGGGGCGATGCGAATCTCGCCGCTATGACCGCTGCCTCGATCTCCTTTAACATGTGTTCTAATGGATTGCGCCAGGGAACGACAGAGAAAGTCTTCCAGGGCTAGACGGCGGACCCTGTCGGTATAACTGTCTGAGGGTAGGGCGTTGGTTTCGGTCGGCACGCGAAGCCGAATTCGGGAGGGATCAGCGAAGGGGTCCCCCTGTACATGGTCGATCCAGAGTTCGAAATTATCGAACTTGTAACGTCCTTGCAGCGCCTTATAAGCCTTGTAGCTGCGCCCGTCAATCGCCTGAAGTCGCGCGCTTAGGGTGTTCATCATGCGCCCCCGTGGTTGCGGATTCTGGTATGCGTGTTGCTTGAGTATGAGTCAATATCCTCAGCCTGCAACGCGAATCGCGTCTGCTGTACTTAAGTTAATAATAGTTAAGTCAATAATAGTTAAGTCAGCAATAGTTAAGTCAGCAATAGTCGCGTGATCAAGGGGCCTGGCACACCTCGATGCTAAGTAACGGTGAGGTTTCAAGAACCCGTACGACTGGGTCTGTTTGGTGGTGCAGTCGCTTGTTTTGACGCGGCTGCCGGAGCTGTGATCCCCTATGGTTGATCCGCTAACGACTAAGCTGTAGCTAGTGGGATTAGCTAAACTTGTAGCTAAGCCCTGTTACCCAGCCCCCTCCGGATCAGTCCTTGACGCAACTAGCACCGATCACTGGTCCAGAGGAACTCAAGGGACGCCGGAGATGAATGACAAACAGTTTAGGATCGAATCCGACAGCCTCGGTGAGGTGCAAGTGCCGATTCATGCCCACTATGGCGCCCAGACTCAGCGGGCGGTGAATAACTTTCCGCTCAGTGGCATCAGCATGCCGCGGGCCTTTATTCGGGCGCTGGGGTTGGTCAAAGGTGCCTGCGCCACCGCTAACGTCGAACTGGGGTTGCTGGAACCGAAACTGGGGGCGGCGATCGGCCAAGCCGCCGAATCCGTCAGCCGGGGTCAATACGATAACCACTTCCCGGTCGATGTGTTCCAGACCGGCTCGGGTACCAGCAGTAACATGAACGCCAACGAGGTGATTGCCAGCCTAGCCGCTGAGCTCTGTTATCACCAGGTACAGCCCAACGATCAGGTCAATATGAGCCAGAGCTCCAACGATGTGATTCCGACCTGTATCCATCTCAGCGCCGCGTTGCTGTTGCATGACCGGTTGCTGCCGGCGCTGGATCACCTGGCGCGGGTGCTGCAAAATCGGAGCACGGAGTTGGCCGGAGTGGTGAAGACCGGCCGCACCCATTTGATGGATGCGTTGCCGGTCACCTTCGGCCAGGAGCTGAGCGGCTGGCTGACCCAGGTGCATCGATGCCAGCAGCGACTGGAGTCGGTGCAGCCGCGGCTGCATCGGCTAGCCATCGGTGGAACTGCGGTCGGCACCGGGGTTAATGCACCGGTGGGATTCGCCAACAAGGTTTGTGCCGAGCTGGCGCGCCAGACCGGGTTGCCGCTGCAGCCGACGGATAACTATTTTGAGGCGCTCAGCAGCCAGGATACGGCGGTCGAACTGAGCGGCCAGCTGAAGACGCTGGCGGTGGCGTTGATCAAAATCTGCAACGACCTGCGCTGGTCTAACAGCGGCCCGTTGGCGGGGCTGGCGGAGCTGAGCCTGCCGGCGCTGCAGCCGGGCAGTAGCATTATGCCGGGCAAGGTCAACCCGGTGATTCCCGAGGCGGTGCTGATGGCCTGCACTCAGGTGATCGGTAACGACACAGCGATTACCCTGGCCGGGCAATCCGGTAATTTTCAACTCAATGTGATGCTGCCTTTGGTGGCCCATAACCTGATTCAGAGCCTGGATCTGCTGACCAACAGCGCGTTATTGCTGGCCGACAAGGCACTCAAGGGCTTTGTGATCAATAATGCGCGGATCGACGCGGCACTGGCCCGCAACCCGATCCTGGTCACCGCCCTCAACCGGCTGATCGGTTACGAGCAGGGCGCGGCGATTGCCAAGCAGGCCTACGCCGAAAACCGGCCGGTGTTGGAGGTGGCGTGTGAGCTGACCGACATCGATGAGCAGCAGCTTAAATTGCTACTCGATCCGCGACGGCTGACGGAGGGGGGGTAACCAGGCTGGCCTGTTACCGGTATTGATTGTTGCCTTCTCGCGTGCGTGTCGAGCCAGGTTAGGGTTACTGTTTCTCCAGCGTCCTGCCCGCTTCGAACTGCAGCTCGGCCAGATGCGCGTACAGCGGCGAGGTTTGCATCAGCTGCTGGTGCGACCCCTGCGCTATCAGTTGGCCGTGATCGATCAGAGCGATACGGTCGGCGTTCAATACCGTCGACAGGCGGTGGGCGATGATGAGGGTGGTTCTGCCCGCCATCAGTCGCGCCAACGCTGCCTGGACCTGCTGCTCGCTGTGCGAGTCCAGCGCGCTGGTGGCTTCGTCCAGCAGCAGAATCCGGGGATCTTTGAGGATCGCTCGGGCGATGGCAACGCGTTGGCGCTGGCCACCGGACAATCGCACCCCCTTCTCCCCCAAATCGCTGCCATACCCCTCGGGTAAACGGCTGATGAATTCATCGGCATGGGCCGCTTTGGCTGCCCGAACCACGTCGGCATCGCTGGCTCCGGGGCTGCCGTAGCGGATGTTGTGCCACAGATTGCCACTGAACAGCGCGGGCTGCTGCGGCACCAAGGCGATCTGGCGACGCAGCACTTTGGGGTCGAGTTGGCGCAGATCGGTGCCTCCCAGGCGGATCGCTCCGGTCTGGGGATCGTGGAACCGCAGCAACAGTTCGAACAGGGTCGATTTACCGGCCCCCGACGGGCCCACCAGCGCCAGCACTTTCCCCGCCGGGATATCCAAGGTCAGATCGGCCAATGTCGGCTGGTCGGGTCGGGAGGGGTAGTTGAAGGTTACCGACTGCAGTGACAACGACGGGGTTAATGACTGAGCATCGACCGGATCTGAGGGCGTGTCGATGGCGCTGTCCACTTGCAGCAGTTCCATCAAGCGCTCGGTCGACCCCAGTGCGCGTTGCACCTCCCCGAGGACCTCGGATAGAGTGGCGGCCGACACTGCCACCAGGATAGCGTAGAACAGAAATGCGCCCAGCTCCCCCGCGCTCATGCTACCGTCCAGTACATCGTGTCCGCCCAACCACAGCAACCCCGCAATGGCGCCGAACACCAGCAGAATGACCGTCGCGATTAGCAAGGCCCGTTGCTGCACGCGTTGCCGGCCAACCTGAAATGCGCTCTCGACCTCGGCAGCAAAGGCGCTTTTCTCCAACGCTTCACTGGTATAGCTCTGGACAGTTTTGATCTGCTGGATCGCCTCGGCGGCACAGCTGCCGACATCGGCGACCGAGGCCTGGCTCTGCCGGGCCAGAGTTCGCACCCGTCGGCCGAAAAATAGGATCGGCACCAATATCGCCGGGACCGAGGCCAATACCATCAGGGTCAGCTGAAGATGGGTCACCAATAACATGATCAGCGCGCCAATCAAGGTCAGGCTGCTGCGCAGCGCCATCGACAGCGATGAGCCAATAATCGACTGCAACAACGTGGTATCGGTGGTCAGCCGTGACATGATCTCGGCGCTGCGGTTGGTTTCGAAGTAGCTGGTATGCAGTTCGATCACATGGTTGAAGACCGCCAGACGAATATCGGCGCTGACCCGCTCACCCAACCAGGAGACCAGGTAGAAACGGACGAAGGTGCCCACCGAGATCAGTAGCGTCAATAACAAAATAATGGCCACCGCCCGGTTCAGCGCCGCTTGCGAACCGGCGATAAAGCCCTCGTCGATCAACAGGCGTACCCCTTGGCCAATCGCCAGGGTCACCAGAGCGGTAACCACCAGAGCGATGGCCGCGGCGCACAAAGTTCCCTTGTAGGGGGTGATGAACCCGGCCAGCAGCGCCAGAGTCGCCTTATGCTTGGCAACGGCAGGTCTCAAATGGACTCGTCTCCGATTAGGCTTCAACTCCTATTCGATTCAGCTCCTATTCGATTCAACTCCGATTAAGATTCAACCAGGGGAGCCGTCTCAGTTAACGCTTACGATCCGTCTCTGGAGGGAGTGGGGCAGTTCAACATAAATCTTCCACGAAACAACCTCTAGGGCGGGGCATTTATTTAATCTAAATGCAGCCCCTACCCCTCCCCAAAAAAATTACTCGCTAAATCCGCAGCCCTGAATCATTGGGCCACCACAGGCGTTAATGAGTGCTTGTTGTCATCGAATGAAGATTATGACTCTTGAAAATCTCCTCAATCTCAGGCTCAGTGACATCCGCAATCGTCACTTTGATATGATGATTTTTCTTATCAACAAATATCTGTTCCTGTGGAATTCCGATCGCAATCAGATCTTCCCGGGTGTTATTTATTTGCGCAGTGGATTCGTAAGTTCCGGTAACGGTCATAGTCATGACAATAATCTCCTAGAGTTTCATCAGCGTCCACATAAAGGATAGTTCCCTATCCTTGGCTTAGCCAGAACGCGAATCTTTGTGTTCAGTAGATAAGCACCCTGGGTCTCAAGCTAGACAAGTTGTGTCGGCTGCCGCCGCTCAATCCTCGCTAGCCGCCATTACATAGGCCTCTATCTTATGCCCATAGCCAGCTTACAAAATTATCCACTGAATTTGTGAGTATGCAGCGGTCAAAGTTTAGAGAGTCACTTAGGCTTTGACCCGCCGTCTGATTTCTCACAGAATAGCGACTTATCGTTAAACCCTGATTAAGAATTACGAGACAACCATGTGTGAATTGCTCGGCATGAGTGCCAATGTGCCCACTGACATCTGTTTCAGCTTTACTGGTTTGATGCAGCGTGGTGGCGGCACCGGACCGCACCGCGATGGCTGGGGAATCGCTTTTTACGAGGGGCGCGGAGTGCGGAGTTTTCATGACCCTGAACCCAGCGCTCAATCTCGTATCGCCCAGATGGTGCGCGAGCATCCAATCAAAAGCCATATAGTAATCAGTCACATTCGTCAGGCCAATGTGGGTCAGATCAGCCTCGAGAACACCCATCCGTTTTGCCGCGAACTCTGGGGTCAGTATTGGACCTTTGCCCATAATGGCCAGCTGGATCCGGCGTTGTTTCAACTGCCTCTAGGGTTTTATCGCCCGGTGGGTACGACCGATAGTGAGTATGCCTTTTGCTGGCTGCTGGGTACTCTGCGCGAAGCCTATCCGGAACCGCCCAGTGCGCCCCAGCTATTTTTATTCATCCACCAGCAGTGCGATCTGTTACGTGAGCTGGGCGTGTTCAATATGCTGCTCACCGATTCGCAGCACCTGTTTGCCTACTGCACCTCAAAATTATATTGGATCACCCGGCGCGCACCCTTTGGTCCAGCCTCGCTGAAAGATGATGATGTGGTTGTGGATTTCTGCCAGGAGACGCAGCCGGGTGATGTAGTGACGGTGATCGCTACCGAACCGCTGACCGAAAACGAGCAGTGGCAACGCATGCACAGTGGCGAGATGCAGCTGTTTGTCGAGGGGCTTGCAGTGCCTATGTCTGACCATGTAGTTTGAGAATGTGGTTTGAGAATGTGGTTTGAGAATGTGGTTTGACTGCGTAGTTTGTCGCTTAGGAAGGTGTCGCTTCGGAAGGTGTCGATTCTGGCTGGGACAGATCAGTCTGACATCAGTGGCCTGAATAGGGCTGATTAGGGGCTGGTCTTTAGCCGGGTGGGTTGGCGCTGAAAATGACGCACTCCTGTTCACCCGTGTTGCGAAAGCGGTGCGGACGTTTACTGTTGAAGTAATAACCATCACCCGCGCTTAGGCAGTACACTTCAAGATCTACGGTGAGCTCTATCTCGCCACTCACTACGATGCCTCCCTCTTCGCCCTGATGCTGCAACATCTCAGGACCGGTGTCTGCACCGGGGGCATAGCGTTCGTGCATGATGTCCATGATCCGATCTTTGATTGTAGCGCCGACCAGTTTGAGGCTGACACTGTTGGCGCCCACATCGGGTAGTTCGGCCTGCCTGAAAACGACTTGATCGGGTTGCATGTTTTCAAGGTCAAGGGTGAAAAAATCGCCGATAGAGATAGGGATACCCGCGAGTACTTTTTTTAGCGAGCTGACCGAGGGGCTGACGCCATTCTTCTCGATCATAGAGATAGTGCTGTTGGTGACACCGGCCCGTTTGGCCAGCTCGCGTTGCGACAGCCCTTTATATTTACGTAAACTTTTGAGTTGTTTGCCTACATCCACGAAAATCGCCTCTGAATTAGGTGCCTGCCGATTATAGCCTGAGTGACTGTTTACTCGCTTGCATTCTCATGGGCGCCGGCTAAAAAGCCCCTGCAAAGTGCTTAATAAGGCACGGTGCAGGGGAGGATCGAGAGCAGTCGTTGTCGTGGCTAGAGGGAGGTGGGCTAAGCCGGACCTGCTAGCTCAGATTCGCTAGGCTAGGAGCTCTTTCAAGCAGCGCTCCATGATCGCTAAACCCTCGTCGATCAGGGCATCATCGGCGGTCAGCGGCACCAGGACCCGGATGCAGTTGGCGTAGGTGCCGCAGGAAAGTAGCAGTAGCCCGTTGGAGGAGGCTTTGGCTACCAGGGCCTTGGCCAGATCAGCATCGGGGGTGCGCTGGGTGCGGTTGTTGACCAGCTCGCAGGCGACCATAGCGCCGACGGTACGGACGTTGTCGATGCAAGGTGCGCCGTTCTCCGCCATGTCGAGGAAGCGGGCGCTGATCCGGCGGCCGATCTGGTTGGCACGCTCCAGCAGGTTCTCCTCTTCGATCACCTCGATCACTGCCAGCGCTGCCGCGCAGGCCATGGGACTACCGCCGTAGGTGCTGCCTATACTGCCCACGTTCGGCGCGTCCATCAGTTCGGCGCGGCCGGTCAGCGCAGACAGGGTCATGCCGCCTGCCAGGCTCTTGGCCATGGTGATCAGGTCGGGAGTGACGCAGCTGTGTTCGATGGCGAACATCTTGCCGGTACGGGCAAAGCCGGACTGTACCTCGTCGACGATCATGACGATGCCGTGCTGATCACAAAGCGCCCGAATCGCCTGCAGGAACTCGGTGGGTGCCTGGTAGAAGCCGCCTTCACCCTGGATCGGTTCGAGGATAATTGCTGCCACCCGGGCCGGATCCACATCGGTTTTCAGCAGGTTGTGCAGTGCGCACAGTGAATCCTGCACGCTGATGCCGTGATAGGCGATCGGGTAGGGGGCATGGTACACCTCGGCCGGGAAGGGCCCGAAGCCCTGCTTGTAGGGAACCATCTTCCCGGTCAGGGCCATACCCATCATCGTGCGGCCATGAAAGGCACCGTTGAAGGCGATCACGGCGGAGCGTCCGGTGGCGGCGCGGGCCACCTTGACGGCGTTCTCTACCGCCTCGGCACCGGTGTTTAGCAGCAAGGTCTTCTTGGCATGGTCGCCCGGGGTCAGGGCATTAAGTTTTTCTGCCAGCGCGACATAGGGCTCGTAGGGCATGACGTGGAAGCAGGTGTGCATCAGCTTCTGCATCTGCGCATCGACGGCAGCGACGACCTTGGGGTGCAGGTGGCCGGTGTTAAGAACGCCGATGCCGCCGGCAAAATCGATGTAGCGTTTGCCTTCCACGTCCCAGACCTGGGCGTTCTCTGCCCGTTCGGCGAAGTAGGGGGTAATGTTGGCGGCGCCGCGGGGCACGGCGGCTTCACGGCGAGACAGCAGTTGTTGGTTGGTGGTCATGAAAAGCCTCTTTGGATCGGTGAACGCCGCTGGGCGGCGGGTTGTGTGTTTCGACAGTTCAGTGCATGCCGCCGAGCAGTGCATATTTGATTTCGACGTAGTCTTCGATGCCGTACTTGGAGCCTTCGCGGCCGCTACCGGATTCCTTGACCCCGCCGAACGGGGCCACCTCGGTGGAAAGAATGCCCTCGTTGATACCGACCATGCCGTATTCCAGCCCCTCCATAACCCGCCAGACGCGACCGATATTCTGGGCGTAGAAGTAAGCGGCCAGGCCGTATTCGGTGTCGTTGGCCATGGCAATCGCCTCAGCCTCAGTATCAAATTTGAAGATCGGGGCGATCGGGCCGAAGATCTCTTCGCGGAATACCCGCATGCTGTCGTTGACGTTGGTCAGCACGGTGGGCTGGTAGAAGCACTCGCCCTGGCTGGCGCGCGCGCCGCCGGTGAGGACCTTGGCACCCTTGGCGACCGCGTCTTCGACCAGAGCGTGGACGTCGTCGACCGCCTTGGGGGTGATCATCGGCCCGATCACTGTGCCGGGCTCAAGCCCGTGACCGATGCTGAATGCCTTGACTCGCGCGGTGAGTTTTTCGACGAAGGCATCGTAGATACCGGCTTGGACCAGAAAGCGGTTAGCGCAGACGCAGGTTTGACCGGCGTTGCGGTACTTGGAGACCAGCGCGCCTTCAACCGCCCGGTCCAGGTCAGCATCGTCAAAGACGATAAAGGGCGCGTTGCCACCCAATTCCATCGAGGTCTTCTTGACGCTGTCGGCGCACTGTTTGAGCAGCACCTTGCCTACAGCGGTGGAGCCGGTGAAGGTTAGTTTACGCACGTTCTTGTTAGCCGTAAGCTCCGCGCCGATGGCGCGGGAATCGGAGCCCACCACCACATTAAGAACGCCTGCGGGGATGCCAGCACGCTGGGCCAGCTCGGCCAGCGCCAGCGCTGACAGCGGGGTATCGCTGGCTGGTTTGATCACGATGGTGCAGCCGGCGGCCAGCGCCGGGGCAGCCTTGCGGGTGATCATGGCGTTGGGAAAGTTCCAGGGAGTGATGGCCGCGACTACCCCGATTGGCTCCTTGGTGACCAGAATGCGTTTATCGTTGGCGTGGCTGGGGATCACATCACCGTAGATACGTTTGCCTTCTTCGGCAAACCACTCGATAAAGGAGGCACCGTACATCACCTCACCAGCTGATTCGAATAAGGGCTTGCCCTGTTCGCTGGTCATGATCACAGCCAGATCGTCCTTGGCGGCGACGATCAGCTCGTACCAGCGGCGCAGCAGCACGGCGCGCTCTTTGGCGGTCTTGGCTTTCCAGGCCGGCAGCGCCCGGTCGGCGGCGGCGATGGCGGCGCGGGCACCCAGGGCATCCAGGTCGGCAACACGGGCGATCTCCAGGCCGGTGGCCGGATCGGTGACCGCCAGGGTGGCACCGTTGGGAGCGTCTAGCCACTCGCCGTTGATATAGGCGTGCTGTTTCAGCAGCGTCGGATCATTGAGTTTCATAGGGGTCTCTTTCATTGTTGGTTATGCCACGATGCCGTTCAACTTCAGTGCTTGCCATTGCGCATCGGAGAGGTTGAGCAGCTGTTGCAGTTGCTGGCTGTGCTGCCCCAGCGTCGGCGGGGCACTCGGGTACTGCACCGGGGTGGCGGAAAATCGGATCGGATTGGCGATCGAGGGCACTGCGCCCGCATCGGGGTGGTTCAGGGTTATCTGCATCTGTCGGTGCCGCACCTGGGGGTCGGCAAATACCTGCTCCAGGGTGTTAATGGGGCCGCAGGGCACACCGCATTCGGCTAGTTTTTCCAGCCACCAGTTGCTGCTCTGTTTGCTCATTAAGAGTTCGATGATCGGGGTCAGGTCAGCCCTGTTTTCTACCCGCGTCCGGTTGCTGGCAAAGTCGGGGTGAAACGCCAGCCCCGGTTGCCCGGCCAGTTCGCAGAATTTGACGAACTGGCTGTCGTTACCCACGGCTAGGATGATATGGCCATCGGCAGTAGCGAAGGCCTGATAGGGGACGATATTGGGATGGGCGTTGCCTAGCCGGCCCGGTGTCTTGCCGCTGGCCAGATAGTTCATGCCTTGATTGGCCAGGGTGGCGACCTGCACATCCAGCAGCGCCAGATCGATATGCTGGCCACTACCGCTGCGGGCACGGTGCAGCAGCGCGGCCTGGATCGCGTTGCAGGCGTAGAGGCCGGTCATCAGATCCACCTGGGCTACGCCTACTTTCATCGGCGCACCTTCGGTCTCGCCGGTGACACTCATCAAACCGCCCATCGCCTGGATCATAAAATCGTAGCCGGCGCGTTTACGGTAGGGGCCGCTCTGGCCGAAGCCGGTGATCGAACAGTACACCAGGCGCGGATTGATCGCGCTAAGGCTGGCGTAATCCAGGTTGTATTTCTGCAGTCCGCCGACCTTGAAGTTCTCGACCACGACATCACAATGGGCCGCGAGCTGCTGGATCAGCGCCTGGCCTTCGGGCCGGGTGATGTCCACCGCGACCGACTGCTTACCGCGGTTGGCAGCATGAAAGTAGGCCGCATCGGCGCTGTCCTGGCCTGCGCTGTCTTTAACAAAGGGAGGGCCCCAGTTGCGGGTATCATCACCGCAGCCGGGACGTTCGATTTTAATCACCTCGGCGCCAAAATCGGCCAGCATCTGGGTGGCCCAGGGGCCCGCCAGAATTCGGCTGAGATCGAGTACGCGGATGCCGTCCAGTGCGCCCTGCATCAGCTGAACGCCTGGATGCCGGTGATGGCACGTCCCAGAATCAGGCCGTGAACATCGTAGGTGCCCTCGTAGGTGTTGACCGCTTCCAGGTTCATCGCATGGCGGATCACATGGAACTCGTCGCTGATGCCGTTGCCACCGTGCATATCCCGGGCAACCCGGGCGATATCCAGCGACTTGCCGCAGTTGTTGCGCTTGAGCAGCGAGATCAGCTCTACCGGGCAGTTGTCGTCGTCCATCAGTCGGCCCATGCGTAGACAGCTCTGTAGTCCCAGGCTGATCTCGGTCTGCATATTGGCCAGCTTGGTTTGCACCAGCTGGGTGGCGGCCAGCGGACGGCCGAACTGGGTGCGATCCAGGGTGTATTGGCGGGCGGCGTGCCAGCAGTATTCGGCAGCCCCCAGGGCGCCCCAGGCGATACCGAAGCGTGCCTTGTTAAGGCAGCCGAACGGGCCCTTGAGGCCTTTGACGTTGGGCAGCAACTGCTCCTCGCCGACCAATACATCATCCATCACGATCTCGCCGGTGATAGAGGCGCGCAGGCTGAACTTGCCTTCGATCTTGGGTGCGGACAATCCCGGCATCCCCTTTTCGAGGATAAAGCCGCGGATCTCGCCGTCGAGCTTGGCCCAGACCACAAAGACATCGGCGACTGGGCTGTTGGTGATCCACATCTTGCTGCCTTTGAGCAGGTAGCCGCCCTCCACTTTAACCGCGCGGGTCTTCATGCTGCCGGGGTCGGAACCAGCATCGGGCTCGGTCAGGCCGAAGCAGCCGATCCACTCGCCGGTGGCCAGCTTGGGCAGGTATTTGATTCGCTGTGCTTCGGAGCCGTAAGCGTAGATCGGGTGCATCACCAACGATGATTGAACGCTCATCGCCGAGCGGTAACCGCTGTCGACACGCTCCACTTCGCGCGCCACCAGGCCGTAGCAGGTATAGCTGACATTGGCGCAGCCGTATTTTTCGGGCAGGGTAGCGCCCAGCAGTCCGAGTTCGCCCAGTTCACGCATGATCTCGACATCGAAGCGTTCATGGCGGTTGGCTTCCAGTACCCGTGGCATCAGTCGGCCTTGAGCGTAGTCGCGTGCTGCATCACGGACCATGCGCTCCTCTTCGGTGAGTTGTGCGTCCAGGAAGAAGGGGTCATCCCAGGTAAAAGAGGGCTTGTTGGCGGTCTGGTTCATGCGGGCTTACCTCGTTGGGCGGTTAATTTCCAGGGGGGGAGTCCTGTTCTGTTTATCGAACGCCTGGGTTGTCGAGTTGGTGTGGTTATGGATAGTGTTCGTTATTCAGAACAAAATCAACAGGCCTGATGGTGTATAAAATCAAATAAATTGAGCTAGGGGTGATTATTAGATATTTGAAAAATAAAGATAGTTATATTAAGTAGCTGTTTTTGATTACAAATAAAGTAATTAAAATCTTGTTGTTATAACCTGGCCTCCCTACGCGAGAGGTGGCGCTATTCAGTCTTAAGTCTACATGTCTGTATGGAATACTACTATTTATAGCTTTTCAGTTGCATCGATAGATGTTAGAAATAGCGCACATAGTTTGGCGCGGCCCCTGCCAAACCGGATGCCAATGATCGTAAATAACAACAAAGGATAAAAGTATGAACAGAAGAGACCTGATTAAAGCCGCCGCTGTAGGTATGGCTGCCGTGCCTCTGGTGATGGCCTCCAGAGGCGTCTCTGCAGCATCTGATACTGTCCGCCTGCGGATGCAGACGCTGTACGGTACCGAGACCGATGCGCTCTATAAGGCGTTTGCCCGTGATCTGAAAGCCGGGTCCAGCAATACCCTGAAGATTACCCGTTTCCGCGGCGGTGAACTGGTTCCTAATGACCAGATGCTGGATGCGGTCGGTAAAGGTACGCTGGATATGTGTCAGGGTTACGGCGGCTACTGGGCCGGGCAGTTGGATATTGCCAAGATCGAAAGCGGGATTCCCGGTGCCTGGACCAGTTTTGATGAGGCGATGTATGTGCATGAATCCAAAGGGCTGGGCGAGCTGATCCGGCAGGCCTATGAGGAGAAAGGGGTTCATTATCTGGGACCTGTGTTCGGTGGTCCCTATGATCTGCTGACCAAAGAGCCGGTGACCAGTCTTGCCGATCTGAAGAATATGAAGATCCGCGCCACCGCTACGGTAGCGGCCATTCTGCAGAAATTCGATATCCCGACGGTCTATCTGCCCAGCCAGGAGCTGTATATCGCCCTTTCTACCGGCGCAATCGATGGGGTGATTTACGGCGGCTCGCTCGAGTACAAGGCGCTTAAGTTGCACGAGACGGCCAAGCACTATACCCACCTGAATATGATCAACCCGGGTTATGCCGATGGCATGCTGATCAACAAGAAAAAGTGGGATTCGATGACGCCTGAGCATCAGAAGATTATGGAGCTGGCGGTCGCCAAGCATGCCACCCAGATGCACGCCTGGAACGTCAATGGTTGTCTGGATGTTAATGCTGAGGGGATCTTTGAGTTCGCATCGTTACCGGCCGAAGATTCTAAGGCATTGACGACTGCGGCGATGGATGTCTGGAAAGAGGAAGCGGCCAAGTCGGAGCGTAACGCTAAAGCGATTCTGGCGCTGACGGACGGTGCCAAGGCGACAGGACGCGCCTGATGCGTTGGCTATATCGCTATCTGGAGTTGCAGGACGGGTTGTCCGATTGGGTAGGCAGGACGGTCAGCTGGATGTGTCTGCTGATGATCGCGATCATGGTCTACGAGGTATCGGCCCGCTATCTGCTTAACAGTCCGACCTCCTGGGCGCATGAGAGCACCACCATGCTCTATGGGGCTTTCTGCATCCTGGCCGGCGCCTATACCCACCGCAGTCACGGCCATGTGCGCTCCGAGGTGATCTATAACCTGTTTCCGGTTCGGGGTAAGGCGTTCCTCGATCTACTGACCGGGTTGATCGGGTTGCTGGTGTTCGGGACTTTTCTGGTGATCAGCTACGGCTATGCTGCCGATTCCTGGGCCATGCGGGAGATCTCCTCCAAAAGTACCTGGGCGCCTCCGGTCTACCCCTTTAAGGCGATGTTGCCGTTGGCTATTGCTCTTTTGATGCTGCAGAGCCTAGCGCATCTGCTGCGGGATCTGCTGCTGCTGTTTGACATCAGGCTCCCTAAGCCAGCCGTGGAGTAGACCTGGATCGGTGAGAGCTCCGTCTCCTCCAAACCTTGGGGGAGGCGAGGTGTTCTTGCCAAGTACGTCCTCGTAGTAATCACCCAGATGGGTGCTTTTTCAATAAAATATGATAAAGGATCCCCCCGTTGTGTTAGATCTTGATCCCCTGATGGTCACCCTGGGCATGTTCGGCTCGATGCTTGTTCTATTGGCAGCGGGTGCCCCGTTGGCCTGGGCTCTGCTGACTGTTGGTGCAGGCTCTGCGTACTTTCTATGGGGTCCCAATGGTCTCGAACTGATGGCAACCAGCGCCTTTGCAGCGATGGATAACTTTCTGCTGGTGGCGCTGCCGATGTTTATCTTCATGGGGCTGATGCTGCAACGCTCCGGGATTACCGACAGTCTGTTCGACATGATCCATAAACTGATGGGGAGTATGCCCGGTGGTTTGGGTATGGGTACGGTACTGGTCTGCGCGCTGATCGCGGCCATGGCAGGGGTGTCCGGTGCCGCCACGGTCAGTCTGGGTATTATTGCGCTACCGGCCATGCTGGAGCGTGGTTATGACAAGCGGCTCTCTACCGGCACTATTATGGCCGGCGGCGCGCTGGGTTTTTTGATCCCTCCCAGCGTACTGATGATCGTCTATGCCTTTCTTGCGCGTGAATCGGTGGGCAAGCTGTTCGCGGCGGGGTTGATGCCGGGGTTGATGCTAGCGGGTATCTATATCCTCTACATTTTTGTCCGCAGCTACTTTAAACCTGAGCTAGCGCCGCCTATCGCAGAGTCCGAACGGGTCGCGTTCCCCGGCAAGATCAAGGCGCTGAAGGCGCTGATCCTCCCCGGAATGCTGATTGGCACCGTGCTGGGCTTTATCGTCGGCGGTATCACCTCCCCCTCGGAAGCATCGGCGGTGGGTGCTGCCGGATCGATTGTCTGTGCGGTGCTTTACCGCACGTTCACCTTCAAGATGCTGCGCGACGCGCTGCAGGGAACCGCCAAGCTGATGGGGATGTTGCTCTGGATCACCATTGCGGCGGTGTTCTTTAGCAAGATCTATATAGGCCTGGGTGCGGGCCAGCTGATCACCGAGCTTGTCGCGGATTCTGGATTATCTCCTTACTGGGTGATCATCTCGATGCTGGCCTGTTACTTCGTGCTGGGGATGTTTCTGGATGATTTTGCCATCGTCTTTATCACCGTGCCGCTGTTTGTGCCGATCGTGCAGGAACTGGGGTTCGATACGGTCTGGTTTGCGGTGCTGTTTATTCTCAGCATGCAGACCGCCTACCTGACCCCGCCGTTCGGTTACAACCTGTTCTATATGCGTTCGGTGGCACCGCCATCGGTGTCTATCTATGACCTCTACTGGGCGGCGATCCCCTTTGTGTTCTTGCAGACTCTCGGTTTGGCTCTGGTGGTGGCTTTTCCGCAGATCGCACTCTGGCTTCCAGAGCTTATTTTCGGCTAGGGATTCTGCCATCGTAGGTCGGGTCCCGTTACGCAGGTGTTAACGTTAGTGCCGGTTGTGCGCAGCTTGGTTCTAGTGCTTGCTTTAAATCAAGCCCGTTTTCTGCGGAGCTGCGGTATGAAGCTAATCCGGTCTGAGTTTATGGCTGTGATTGATCTGTAACGAAAGGATTTACATTCAAGCGTTGACCTCTGTCCTGTGCACAGGTAAAACTCCTCTAGACTAAGGTGTATTAGTCATTAGTGCTAAGGAGGCAGGGTGCCAGCGCAGGGAAAAACTCATCACCATGAAGAAACAACGCTAGATCTGGGCGGTTATACAACCCTGGTCGATGTGCTTGAAAAGGCTTGGCAGCGTTATCCGCAACAACCTGCGTTTAATAATTTTGGCTGCGCGCTCACATACTCCGAGCTGGAGCGCAGATCGCGCGATTTCGCCGCATACCTGCAACACAAGACCTCGCTTCAACCCGGCGATCGACTCGCCATCCAGCTACCTAATCTGTTGCAATACCCGATCGTTCTTTTTGGTGCCTTGCGTGCAGGGCTGGTTATCGTTAATACCAATCCGCTTTATACCTCATCGGAGCTGGTGCACCAATTTAAGGATTCCGGGGCTAAGGGACTGGTGGTGCTGGCGAACATGGCCAGTAAGGTCGAGCCGATCCTTGATCAAACCGATATAGAGACGCTGATCGTCACCGAACTAGGCGATGCGCTGCCGTTTTGGAAGCGCTTTATCGTTAACACCACGGTTCGCTACTTCAAACGTCTGGTGCCAGCCTATTTACTACCCAGAGCGCTGAGTTATTCCCAGATTATCCAGCAAGGTGGACGCTTGGACTTCGTTGCGCCTTCTCTTGCTGCTGATGATTTAGCCTTGCTGCAATACACCGGAGGGACGACCGGGGTGGCTAAGGGGGCGATGCTCAGCCATCGTAACTTGTTGGCCAACTTGATCCAGGTGAAGGGGATGTTGGATTCGGTCACCGAACAGGGGCAGGAGATCGCGATTGCGCCGCTGCCGCTTTACCATATCTACTCCTTTACGGTCAGTTGTATGCTGATGATGGAGATTGGCGCTCAGGTCGTACTGATTACTAATCCGCGCGATATTAATGGATTGATTCAAGAGCTGCGGCGTTGGAAGTTCACCGTTTTTAGTGGTCTTAATACCCTGTTTGTCGCCCTGTGCCATCAGCCTGGATTTCATAAACTCGATTTTAGCCAGCTTAAATTAACCATTTCAGGTGGCATGGCACTGTCTAAAGAGGCGGCAGAGCAGTGGCAGCAGCTGACCGGCTGCGAAGTACTTGAAGGTTATGGGATGACCGAGACCTCTCCGATCATCAGTGTCAATCCTCCCGAGGCGATACGCCTGGGTACGATAGGGTTGCCGATCAAAGCGACCGAGTGCAAGTTGATTGATGATGAAGGTGCCACCGTTCCTCTAGGTGAAAGCGGTGAGCTCTGTGTGCGGGGGCCCCAGGTGATGCAAGGCTATTGGAATCAGCCTGAGGAAACTGCGCAGGTGATGGATGCGCAGGGTTGGTTGAAAACGGGAGATATCGCCAGCATCGATACGGCCGGGTATCTGACAATCGTTGATCGCAAGAAAGATATGATCAATGTGTCGGGCTTCAATGTGTATCCCAATGAGTTGGAAGCCGTTGTCGCAACCCACCCCGATATCACCGATTGCGTCGTTGTTGGGCTGCCGGATGCCAACCATGGCGAGTTGATTAAACTCTACGTTATTTCGACCAATCCCGAGCTGTCGGTGCAGCAGATCCGTCAGTACTGTCGCGAGCGCTTGACCGCCTATAAAGTTCCTTCACAGGTGGAGTTTCGAACCGAACTGCCCAAGAGTAACATCGGCAAAATATTGCGCCGGGCGCTGCGGGATGAAGAGCTGCAAAAACGACTAAATGGCGGCAACGGCGGTTCTTACTCTTCGACGATTAAGGCCGCACCGCTGCTACACGATTAACGGCCATTTTGTCGGTTTAGCTATGCCCGCTTATTTTGGCGTGAAGCGGTTTGGTTTGTTCAAAGGCATCAAGTTGCTCGGTGCTGGCCTTGCCCTGATAGGTCTTTTTCCAATCGCTATAGCTCATGCCGTAAACAGCGGCTAACGCCTGGTCGTAATCAAGCTCGGCGCCTTGTTCCTGGGCTGCGGCGAGATACCACTTAGACAGACAGTTGCGACAGAACCCTGCTAGATTCATCAGATCGATATTCTGTACGTCTGTGCGCTGCTGCAGGTGGGCGATCAGGCCTCGAAAGGCAGCGGCTTCGAGTTGAGTGCGGGTAGTTGAATCCATGCTGAACAGCTCTCTTGGGTAAGGGTAAAGTAGGATGCTTATCGCGGTGCGATGGTTTGGATCTAGGTAATCCGATCAAAATACTCGGACTTAAGGCTGAGCTTGGATTGTTGCATGTTTATGACCTCTGTCCAATGCCATCTTGAGTCTGAT
This sequence comes from uncultured Neptunomonas sp., assembly GCA_963974645.1. Taxonomy (GTDB): domain Bacteria; phylum Pseudomonadota; class Gammaproteobacteria; order Pseudomonadales; family Balneatricaceae; genus Motiliproteus. Next base: position 18,370 of record CAXBEA010000060.1, read on the forward strand.
GCTGTGCTATTATCGTCCCTCTGATTTTGTTGACCCACAGCTGAACGGTAAGCGTTTTATGACCTTTGAAGAGTTACTCCAATCAATGAATCCTGAAATCCACGCCACGATGAAGAGAGCGGTGGAGTTGGGAAAATGGGCCGATGGCCGCCGTTTAACCGTTGAAGAGCGCGAGAACTGTATGCAAGCGGTCATAGCATACGACGAGACGCATCTAGCAGAAGATCAGCGGATTGGTTATATAAACCGGACTAAGGCCGATGGCTCCCAGCACAGTCCCAGTCAGAGCACCGAATCCATTGTTAAGATTCTTAACGGTTAAGTTTGATGTTATTTGAACAGGATAGCTTGAACGCTAGTTTGGCCTTGCAAGGGCGGGGGCATCTGTCCAAGATGCGAGCTGAGCTGGGCTCTGTTTCAGCATCTCTAGCACAGCAGACGTCCTGTCAATACTGGCTAAGGCTGGATCAGGATGAAATTCATCTCAACCCCTTAATCGGTCAGCCGATTAAACTGGTTTACCAGGGCAAGATTCACTGTCAGCACTGCGGTAGAGCCAGTAGTAAAAGCTTTGCCCAGGGTTACTGTTATCCCTGTTTCAAGAAGCTCCCCCAGTGCGATAGTTGTATTGTCAGTCCGGAAAAGTGCCACTTCGACCAAGGCACTTGCCGAGATAGCGACTGGGGCCAGCGTTTTTGTATGAGCGAGCATATCGTTTATCTGGCTAATTCCTCCGGAGTTAAGGTGGGCATTACCCGCGCTAACCAGATTCCGACCCGCTGGATAGATCAGGGTGCGATTCAGGCGCTGCCAATTTTTCGGGTTGATAGCCGCTATCGCTCGGGCCTGGTAGAGGTCCTCTATAAGCAGCATGTTGCCGATAAAACTAACTGGCGAACTATGCTCAAGGGCGCGCAGCCACCTGTCGATTTGATAGCGGTGCGTAATCAATTATTTGAGTGCTGTGGTCATCAAATCGGTGCGCTGCATCAGCAATACGGAATTCAGTCGGTTCAGCAGATTGAAGACGCCATTGTGACGGATCTGCATTTTCCAGTCATAACTTATCCCATCAAGGTCAGTTCATTGAATTTCGACAAAACAGAGGTTGTGGAGGGGGTTCTGCAAGGGATCAAAGGTCAATATCTTATCCTTGATACTGGCGTGATCAATCTCCGTAAATTCACCGCTTATCAGGTTGAATTCTTTGCTTGAAACGGTTTGATTTTAGCGTCGTCAACTATTTCAAATAGCATCACTACTAGCAATATCCACCAAGAATCAACGCTCGCGAGTAAATACAGTATGAGTCATCCAGATCCAACCACGATATACCTCAAGGATTACCAGGTACCACCGTTTCTGATCGAACGAACAGAGCTGCACTTTGAGCTAGGGAATAAGGCAACCCTGGTTCGCTCTAAACTGCATCTGCGACGTAACCCGGAATCCACGGATCAGCAGGCAGCTTTACAGTTGCATGGAGACTCTAGTCTGGTACTGCGTCGGCTGGTCTTGGATGGCAAGGAATTAGCGGCCTCGGACTACCAGCGCGATGATGAATATCTGACTTTGGCAGGGCTGCCAGAAATCTCGCAGCTTGAGTGTGTGACGCTGATCAAACCGCAGGAGAACACCTCGCTGGAGGGGTTGTATCGCTCCAACGGCATGTTCTGCACCCAGTGCGAGGCCGAAGGGTTTCGCAAGATCACCTTTTATCTCGATCGTCCTGATGTGATGTCGGTTTTTACCACCACTATTGCGGCGAATAAACGTGATTTTCCGGTGCTGCTCTCCAACGGCAATCCGGTGGCGAAGGGCGAGCAGGGCGATCGTCACTGGGTTACCTGGGAAGACCCATTCAAGAAGCCGGCTTACCTTTTCGCGCTGGTGGGTGGTGATCTGGAGGTGGTTGAGGATAGTTTTACCACCTGTAGCGGGCGTGAAATCGCACTGCGGCTGTTTGTAGAAAAGCAGAACCTGGACAAGTGTGATCATGCCCTGGCAGCACTCAAGCGAGCGATGGCCTGGGATGAGCAGCAGTATGGCCGAGAATATGATCTGGATATCTTTATGATCGTAGCGGTGGACCATTTCAATATGGGCGCGATGGAAAATAAAGGACTTAATATCTTCAATTCCTCCTGCGTGCTGGCTAATGCCGAAACGACCACTGATATGGGTTTTGAGCGGATCGAGGGGATCGTCGCCCATGAGTACTTTCATAACTGGTCAGGCAATCGGGTTACCTGTCGTGACTGGTTTCAGCTGAGTCTCAAAGAGGGCTTTACGGTCTTTCGGGATGCTGAGTATACGGCGGACATGGGGTCGCGCACGGTTAAGCGGATCGAAGATGTTAGCCTGTTGCGTACTGCGCAGTTTGCCGAGGATGCAGGGCCGATGGCACATCCGATCCGCCCAGAATCCTATATGGAGGTCTCTAACTTCTATACCCTGACCGTGTATGAAAAGGGGGCTGAAGTGGTTCGGATGATTCATCGTCTGCTGGGACCGGAGCTGTTTCGCCAGGGATCGGATCTCTATTTCGAGCGCCATGATGGCCAGGCGGTAACCACCGATGATTTCGTTCAGGCGATGGAGGATGCCTCCAGCGTTGATCTGAGCCAATTTAGACGCTGGTACTCGCAAGCGGGGACGCCGCGCGTGACGGTGACCGATAGCTACGATGCGGACAATCAGCGCTACAGCCTGCATTTTAGCCAGTCCTGCCCCGCGACCCCGGGTCAGCCCAGAAAATTGCCGTTTCTGATCCCCGTAGCAGTGGGGCTACTCGACCCAGAGGGGAATGACTACCCCTTGGCTATGGGGCAGACCCAGCTGTTGGCGTTGTCTGAGTCAGAACAGAGCTTTGTGTTCGAGGGGATCAGCCGTAAGCCGGTACCCTCGCTGTTGCGCGGGTTTTCTGCGCCGGTGAAGCTTAGTTACCCCTATAGTCGGGATGAGCTGGTGTTTTTGATGAGTCACGACAGTGATGGCTTTAATCGCTGGGATGCCTCACAGCGTTTAGCGGTGGCGGTGATCCAGGAACTGATCAATACGTATCAGGCAGGTGCGGAACTGGTGCTAGACCCTGCGTTGATTGCAGCCTATAGCCGGGTTCTGAGCGATCCTGATCTGGATCCGGCGATGGTCGCCAAGGTGCTGCAGTTGCCCTCGGAAGGCTATCTGGCCGAGCTGGCCGAGGTGATAGACCCGCAGGCAATTCATCAGGTGCGTGAATTTGTTCGTCGAGGTTTGGCGCAGGCGTTGGAAGGGCTGCTGATGGACGCCTATCGACGTAACCGTAGCGAGGGCGAATATCTGCTTGATGCCAGTGCAATCGCACAGCGTAGCCTGCAGAATACAGCGCTCGCTTACCTGATGGCACTCGAGCAGCCGCGTACTCTGCTGCTGGCTCAGCAGCAGTTTGAAACGGCTGACAATATGACCGACGCCTTGGCCGCTTTGAGTCTTATCGCCCATTCAGGCTTTAGCGATGCGCGCCAGCAAGCGCTGGATCTGTTCTTTCAGCGCTGGCAGGATGATCCTCTGGTTGTTAACCAGTGGCTCAGTGTGCAAGCCATGTCCCCTGGTGACGATACCCTAGAGCAGGTTCAGCGACTGATGCAGTTGCCGCTGTTTGATCTGAAAAATCCTAATCGGGTACGAGCCCTGGTTGCGGTATTTTGCGGTCAGAATGCGGCGCAGTTCCACCGTGACGATGCTGCTGGTTATCGTTTCCTTGCCGATCGAATCATAGAGTTGGACCGGCTAAATCCGCAGATCGCTTCTCGGCTGCTGACGCCGCTAACACGCTGGAAACGCTATGATGCAGATCGACAACGGCTGATGCGGGCCGAGCTGGAACGGATTATGACGAGCGAACTGTCTAAAGATAGCTACGAGGTTGTGAGTAAAAGCCTTTTGTGAGATTGATCGTGACGTGGATCTGTCTATACTGACTAATCTTAAATGGCTGTAGAGCTCCGCTAATTTTGATCAATTGGATGTTTTTCGTTAAATCTAACTGATTAAATCTAAACCGTGCAGTAAACCGTATAAGGGTATAGGAGAGTGTTAAAAGATGGGACGTTATCTCGCCGCTAATTTAAAAAGTGACTATCAGAAAAATTACCGCCGTTTTGAAGATCTATATGATCAGGGACATGCGGCTAACGAAGCTCTAAAGCGTGCCAAGGCTAGCCGCATTTGGGTTGTGGGTCTGCTGTCATTAATATTTTCGATGTCATCCGACTTTCTTCTGGGTGCGGCTGCAGGTGTATTTGGGGTTTATTTTTACCAGATCGTTATTGCCTATATGCAGAAGTCTCAGGCAGAAGATGCGATGGAAGACCTTGAACGCTGGTTTAGCCAGAAAGGTTTAACGATGCAGGATAAGACTGCTTTCTTTAAAGAAGATCAGCAGCTGGAGACCCCGCTTAATCTTTTTGAAGAAGCTGTATACCAGTAATAGCTTCCTTAGTTACGTTAGCGCCGCGTCTGCAGTGAAAAATGCAGCCGCGGCGTTTTTGTTTCTGCTGCCGATGGTGGTCTCCCGAGTTCGACAGTTGCGTCTAAAAACAACCTGTTTTTAATGTGATTTCAACCTGTTGCGGATCCCTCCGTTTCATTCGATTCTACGCGCGCCATTGGTGGCGTCTGGGCGTTAGCGCAACCTTGCTGATCGCGGTTTGCTCTCCACCGACAATCTGGATGAGCTCAAGGCTTGTCCATTTGTAGATCATACTGGGTAGCAATGTTTTTTCCTGATTACCAATCAAACTCAGCCATGAAGCAGCCGTCTATTTGTGGGTTGGTCTGAAATTGCTCCTGCAGTTAAGACAGACCCCAGCTACCTGTGGGTTGATCTGAAATTGCTCCTGCAGTTAAGACAGACCCCAGCTACCTGTGGGTTGATCTGA
>CAXBEA010000061.1:0-23268 GCA_963974645.1 uncultured Neptunomonas sp.
TTGTGGCTACAGGGTTTGAGGCATTTAAGGTGGTTTTTAAGTCACGGATTCAGGTATAAGTCTAGGATAAACAAGGATAGTCAATCAAACAGGGTGTATGGAATAGAGGCTGCTGTTTTAGTCCTATTCATGAACTTTTAGATAGGCGGGATTTGAATTCGTGCAGTGTTAGGCTGCCATGGCTGACCCTGGTGAAGGTCAGGCATGGTAGGGAAATAGCTATCAGCTATGGGATTCTCAGTGTCGGTTGAATTGGGTCACGCCGTTAGGTGTGGCCATCAGTACGATATCGGCCGGCCGGGCGGCGAACAGACCATTAGTCACGACACCGACGATGTTGTTGATCCGCTCTTCAAGCTTCACTGCCGCGTTGATCTGCAGATTATGCACATCCAGAATCTGATTACCGTTGTCGGTGACAAATCCTTCACGATAGACCGGTTGGGCATCGAGTTTAAACAGTTCACGCGCGACGTAGCTGCGGGCCATCGGTAGCACTTCAACCGGCAGCGGGAAGCCGCCCAGCAGCTCAACCTGTTTGCTTTGGTCGGCGATACAGATGAAGGTTTTGGCCACTGCTGCGACGATTTTCTCCCGAGTGAGTGCACCACCGCCGCCTTTGATCAGCTCCAGACGGTCATTGAACTCGTCGGCGCCGTCGATATAGAAATCGAGCTGGTTGACGCCATTGAGGTCGTACACCGGGATGCCGTGTCCTTTAAGGCGCGCAGCGGTTGCATCGCTGCTGGCGACTGCACCGTCGAATAGATGTTTGATCTTGGCCAGTTGATCGATAAAACAGTTAGCGGTTGAGCCTGTGCCGACGCCGATGATACTGGTCGGTTCTAGTTGGTTTTGAATCTGTGCTACGGCGGCGATGGCAACGGCTTGCTTCATCTCGTCCTGGGTCATGGGCGTGTCTCTGTGGTCTTAATACGGTCGGGTGATCAAGGATCTTAGTATACGTGGCTGCGGCCTGTGGTTGTAGAGCAAAGGGCGTAGCGCCATGGATGCAACACAAGGGATCGGCTTGCTGCGCTAGACTCATCCGGGGTGAGTGATTACTATGGTGCGCTGCCACAAGCGATCGATTTAGATCGAGAATTAGCTTTTATTTCGAGTCAATTATGCCGCATCAGTACATTAAGAAGATCCTCCAGTCCCGAGTTTATGATATTGCCAAAGAGACCCCGCTGGATGATGCGCGGATGATTTCGGCACGGCTGAACAATCGGGTGCTGCTTAAGCGTGAGGATTTGCAGCCGGTGTTTTCGTTTAAGCTGCGTGGTGCTTATAACAAGATGACCCAGCTAACCGAGGCGCAGCGTCAGTGTGGGGTGGTGGCGGCTTCGGCAGGCAATCATGCCCAGGGATTGGCGCTGTCGGCCAAAGTGATGGGGGTCAAGGCCACTATCGTGATGCCCAAAACCACGCCCGATATCAAGGTCAATTCGGTCCGCGCGCACGGTGCCAAGGTGGTGTTGCATGGCGATAGTTTTGAGGAGGCTTCCAAGTACTCGCAGCAACTGGTCGAGGAGAAAGGGCTGGTCTATGTTCACCCCTACGACGATCCGGATGTGATTGCCGGCCAGGGCACTATAGGTATGGAGATACTGCGTCAGCAGAGCGGTCCTATTGATGCGATCTTTGTCCCTGTTGGTGGTGGCGGCCTGATCTCGGGCATCGCCGTCTATGTCAAATACCTGCGCCCAGAGATCAAGGTGATCGGGGTGGAGTCGGATGAGTCCGCCTGTCTTAAAGCGGCCTTGGAGGCAAATAAGCGGGTTATTTTGCCGCAGGTGGGGATCTTTGCCGATGGCGTGGCGGTTGCTCAGATCGGCGAGGTGACCTTTGATATCTGCCGTAACTATGTCGATGAGGTGATCACGGTCAATACCGACGAGATCTGCGCCGCGATCAAGGATATCTTCGACGATACTCGCTCCATTACCGAACCTTCAGGCGCCTTAGCGCTGGCGGGGTTGAAGAAATATGTGGCACGTGAAGGCATTGAAGGCAAGACCCTGATCGCGATCGATAGCGGCGCCAATATCAATTTTGATCGGCTCCGGCATGTCTCTGAACGGGCCGAGTTGGGGGAGCAGCGTGAGGCGATCATTGCAGCTAAGATCCCTGAGCGTCCCGGTAGTTTCAAACAGTTTTGCAAGATTCTGGGCAGCCGCAACATCACCGAATTTAACTACCGTTATAGCGATAGCCACCAGGCGGTGGTGTTTGCCGGGGTGCAGATTAAGCCGGGTGAGCGTGAACTGCTGTTAGCCGATCTGTCAGCGCAACTCGACGAGGTGGTCGACCTGACCAATGATGAGATCGCCAAGTTGCATGTCCGTTATATGGTTGGCGGCCATGCACCCGAGGGGGTTAATGATGAGGTGGTGTTTCGATTCGAATTTCCCGAGCGGCCCGGAGCACTGTGGCGATTCCTGAACAAGATCGGCGGCCGCTGGAACATCTCGATGTTCCACTATCGTAACCACGGCGCGGCGTACGGTCGGGTGTTGGTGGGAATGCAGGTGCCGCAGCAGGAGCGCGAGAAGCTGGCTCAGTTCCTCGATGAGGTCGGCTACAGCTACTGGGATGAAACCGCCAACCCCGCGTACCAGCTGTTCCTCAATTAAACTGCCGTTAACCGAGCGACTGCGCTGTCAGCGGCAAACGGATCTCTATCTCAATCCCGTTTGGGGTCAGGTTTCTGGCCCTAATCTGGCCTTGATGCTGGCGTACTGCACGAGCGGCAATCGCCAGCCCTAGCCCCCAGCCCCCCTGTTGCCTACTACGCGCCTGATCGGTGCGGACAAAGGGTTCAAAAATTTTCTCCAGCATCTCGGTTTCTATTCCTGGACCCTGATCCTGGACCCGAATACAGACCTCCTGAGCGTTCTGCTCTAGGATCAGTAGCACCCCCGCCTGGCTGTATTTCAAGCCATTACTAACGATGTTGCTCAGCGCGCGATGGATCAGTTTTGGATCAAGAGGCAGCGATATAGGTGCGCCACCTTGAACCTTGACTCGGGGCTGGTTGAGGTTAAATTCGGCAGTCAGCGACTCGACCAGCTGGCGCAGATCGGTCGTGACGGGGTGCAACAGGCCGCTATGACTGTCGAGGCGGGAGAGGGTTAGGATTTCGCCAATCAATGCGTCCAGCTCTTCGGCTTGCTGCTCGATTCGGTCCAGGGCTTCGGATGAGCCGGGTTTTTTTCGTGCCAGCTCCAGAGCAAAGCGCTGCCTAGCCAGTGGTGTACGTAATTCATGGGAGACATCTCTGAGCAGCTGTTGCTGGGCCTGCAGCAGCTGCTGCAGTTGTTGCGCCATACGGTCGAAGTCCTGGGCCAGCTGGCCGAGTTCGTCCTTGCGCTTGCTCAGGGAGGGGCTGACACGGGTATGCAGTTGCCCGTTTGCTAATTGACGGCTGGCGTGCTGTAGCTGACGAATGGGCTGGATCAGGTAGCGCGCCATTAGAAACGACAGCAGCCCGATCAACGAGATCGACAGCGCCAGCCGCCAGAACAGGGTACTGCCGGAATAGAGGTGATCCAGCAGTGCGCGCGGGTTGAGCAGGACAAACAGGTAGTTCTGTCCCTGATGCTGAACCGGCCAGATTAGCGGGCGCTGATTGTGGGGCATCATCGATCGGTGCGGATGGGGTTGGTCGAAACCGGACCTGGGTCTGCGGGAGTCAGGAGCTTGGCCAGGTTCAGAACGGCGGAGCAGATGCTCCAATCGCGCGGGCAGCGGCTCGCCGCTCAGATTGCGGGCCTGCGGATCCAGTAACAGGGTCTGTAATTCGGTTTCGTTGAACAGCTGTTGCTGCCAGTGAGACAGGCCTTGCTGGCCCTGGTCGAGATAGCTATCGAGCGCCTGCTGGGCATAGCGTTCGACATAGCTATCGCGCGTTTCTGCGTCTTCAAACTGCCGCGCCAGCAGCCAGGTCAAAAGCATGTTGCTGCCGACGACGACGAGGACAACCAGCCAGATTGCAGCAAATACTTTGACGTAGAGGCTACGCATCAGGATGGCTCGAATCGGCTTTGCCCTCTAATAAGCGGTAGCCGGAACCACGTACAGTCTGGATCTGAATTGCATCTGCGGCGATCTGATTTAGCTTCTTACGGAGGTTGCTCAGGTGCATATCGATGCTGCGATCGAATGGCCCCAGGCTGCGATTGAGCGCGAGGCGGGTCAGCGCCTCTTTGGTGACCAGCTGGTAAGCTGCGCTGAGCAGGCAGTGCAGAATTCGAAATTCAGTCTGGGTAAGCTCCAGTGAATGACCGCAAAGCTGTGCGCTCTGGTTGTGGCTATCGAGGGTCAATTCACCGAGTTGAAGCTTGTTTTGCTGTGGGCTGCGGTGGCTCTGTTGCTCCAGCTCAACCCTGCGAATGATCGCCCTGATCCGCGCCAGCAGCTCACGGGGACTGCAGGGTTTGGGCAGGTAATCATCAGCGCCGATCTCAAGGCCGACGATGCGGTCTACCTCTTCCCCTCGCGCAGACATCATCAAGACCGGTGTGGTGCGTTCTGCACCCTGCAATTGTCGCAGCGCCTTGAGGGTGTCGAAGCCGTTGAGCCCCGGCATCATCACATCAAGAATTATCACTGCGTAGCTGTTGCATGCTGCCCGATTGAGGGCGCTCTGACCGTCGTGCACCTGCTCGACAGTGAATCCTTCTAGATGCAGATATTCGGCCAGCATCTGGCAGAGTTCAAGATCGTCGTCGACCAGTAGTATCGGATCCATGGCGGTGTGTTTGCTCGGTTAGTGTCTGAAACCATTCTGGCATAGGTAATCTTTATTACCGCGCTCTTTACGCAAACTTTACCTGCTCCTGACTGCGCTTTGCAGTCGCCATTGTAGACTGAATAGGAAATCAAATGAGAACGGAGATAGGATCATGAAAGCACGTCTAATAGTAGCGACAGCAGCCCTAGCCTTAACCAGCGGTGCTGTTATTGCGGTAGCAGGTCCCGACATGAATGGCTGTGATAGGTCTGAAGGTGGGAGTGGTATGCAACAGGGTGTGGAAAAGGGTGGGATGCACTCTGGAATGCAGGGAGGTCGGTATGAAAAAGGGCAGCATAATCCGGAACAGAAGTTACAGCGACTGGAGCAGGAGCTATCCCTGAATGATATGCAGCGGCAACAGATGGCTGAGCTGCTGCAGCAGCGCTCCGGGCAGATGGCTGCTAAGCATACGCAGATGCAGCAGTTTCGTAGCCAGATGCAGGGGTTAAGCCCGGCCGCGGCAGATTATCAGGATCAGGTAGAAAAAATTGCCAAACAAAAGGCGGAGGTGATGAGTAAACAGATGGTTGAAGGCGCCAAGCTGCATGTGCAGGTGTATGCGTTGTTGACTCCCGAACAGCAGCAGCTGTTCAGTAAGATGGAGCAACGTCGAGGTGAGCGTCATGGCCGAGGTGAGTCCAGGGGGCAGCATCACCGCGGTGGGTGAGTTCAGCGGCCAGTGATTAAGTTTGGGCCGGAACATCGTGCGAGTGGGGGTAGTTATCCTGGGTCAGCGCCTGGAAGGTAAACAGACTCAGGGTGATTAACCCCCAGGCGAGCCCTATCACGACACCCAGATCGACGATGCCACGCCAGGGTTGCTCTAATAAAGAAACAGCCTGGACCAGCACGATAATCATCAAGGTTAGCGCGAAGGTGAGTATCTGGCGCTTTCTAGTGATATCGAAATAGCCCATGCAAAATAGCGGTGCGAAGAGTAATCGCAGCAGACTGGGGTTTCTGTAAAGGTAGGCGGTTCGAGCTGCAACGCGGGGCGAGAACCCCCGTTGAAATCCCTTATAGCCTTCGTTGTAAGCCATAAATAGGATCCAGATCGTCAGCGCTAACCAGTGATGCCAATCAAAAGGCACCGACCAGGAATCGATGCCGATCCGGCTGAGGCGCACTATAGCAAAGCTAAACAGGGTAAAAATCCCCAAAAAGCCCCAGCAGGCAGCAATCACTCCCATAATCCAACAGTTCCGCAGGTCGTTTGCACCGGCTTTAAGCTCGATGCAGGGTGGACGTTAAAGGCGGCCATTATAACTGCCGATGTTGCAGATGCGAAATTCTAATCAGTGGTTTAGGCTTGGTGATGATCTGCAGCTAGCCAGGGCGGCCATCGATACGGGGGCGGATCAGCATAGGTGCATAGTCTTTAAAGAAGGCGCTGAACGCCAGTACCCAGCAGATTGCTGAGGCAATCAATAGCAGCATTCGCTGCTCGTTACTGAGCAGCGTCGCGGCGAAGCGAATAATAGCGCCGAGGGTTAGCAAGCGAATTCCCCAGACAGTTAACGCTGGAAGTTCCAGCATCCGCCCCGTATGTCCTAGAGAGACGCGAGCCATCATTCCCAGAGTGATCAGGCCAATGCCCCCAAAGCCCAGGGCATGGATTGCGCTGCTGCTAGGCAGCCAGTCAAGCAGCGCCAGTCCCTTGAAAACGAATCCCAGCGCGATGGAAGCATAGGCCAGATGTAAAACCCAAATGATTGGACGGCTCCAGATGCGTTGGTCATACCAGCCCGATAAACGGATAAACTGAATCGCGCCAACCAACAGGCTCAGTACGGCCAAATACAGCGAGGGAATGGCAAGGAGTTCGAGCAACAGTAGTAGCGCAACCCCAGCGACGGCGCAGACCTCTACCCAGGGCCGTATTCGTGGCTCCATACCAGGCAAGGGGTTGCGGGTAAAGAAAGGAATGACTCGCCCCCCCATCACCACAATGACCAGGATAATCAACCCTAGCCCCAGCTTTATCCCCAGACCTCCGCTGGCTTCGAGTCCCAGTGCCTGCAGGTGCATTAGTAGATTCGCCAGGGTGAGTAGCGCCAGGATCAGAAGAAACACCATGTTTCTAAACTTTTTGGCCCGGATCAAGGGGCCAGAAAGCGCCAGCATCAATGCCGGCAGAAACGCTAAATCGATGGTTGCGATCAATACCGGAGGCAGTCCCAGAGGCAGGGTGCAGGCCAAGCGTCCCAGCAGCCAAACCATAACCAGTAACATCAGGGGAGTGCCGCTGGGGGTGTCGATAGAGGTCCAGTTGCGAACGGCTGCTAGTAAAAAGCCTGCGATTACCGCTGTGGCGTAGCCAAAAATCATTTCGTGGCCATGCCAGTGCAGCGGATTAAAGTAGCCCGCCAGCGTGATATGGCCGAAAAGATAAGGCAGCCATAACGTAACGACACTCATGGCCAGCAGCGTCGCTAATAGAAAGAAGGGGCGAAAACCCAGGGCGAAGAGTGCAAACGAATCGGCGGGGATGCGATCTTCGGGACGTTCGATATTGATCATGGTGAGATGAGTACTCAATGTAAATGCGTCGGTTGTTGCTGACGCCTGTCTGCTGTCAATAATACGGTTAATAGAGCAGCAGCATAACAGCCTTAATACCCGAGTTTCTTGATATGGATTAATTTTACAGGAAATGGTGCCAGAAGAGCGGGTGTAAAGCAGTCTCTGCCGCTAAATCCCCGTTCACTAACGCCGTCTCAGTACTCACCCGGCCGGGTGAATATCCAGCGGATCGCTACGCAGAAACCTGGAACCGCATGGTCAGGCTCTTCAGATGTTCAGAGAGTTGGGCTAGCTCTTCGCTGGCGCAGGCGATCTGTATCGTTGCGGTGGCACACTCATCGCTCACATCGCTGATGCGGATAAGATTGGTATTTATCTCCTCGGTAACTGCGGATTGCTGCTCGGTCGCGCTGGCTATTTGCGTGGCCATGTCATCGATTTGCGACACGCCGTCCACAATCTCATCGAGTGCACTGTCCGCACACTGTGCTTTGTCGACAACCTCAAGAGCCGCGTCGTGACTTTCTGTCATCGCGGTAGCCGCGTTTTCAACCCCCTGTTGAAGGCTGCCGATCACCTGTTGGATCTCTTGCGTGGACTCGGCGGTGCGTTGTGCCAGAGTACGAACTTCGTCTGCTACAACCGCAAAGCCTCGACCTTGCTCGCCAGCGCGTGCAGCCTCAATTGCTGCGTTAAGCGCGAGCAGGTTGGTTTGGTTGGCGATGTTGTTGATCACCTCCAATATAGTGGCGATATTAGTGCTTTCATTCTTCAATTGTGCGGTCAGTAGGCCCGACTGACTTAGCTGGTCCGCTAGAGCATTGACTGCATCCATCGCTTCTCGAACCAGTTTTTTGCCGCCGCTTGCTGCCAATGAGGTGTGGTGCGTTAGCTTGACGGTGTTTTCAGTATTTATGGCGATATTCTGCACCGTCGATGCCATTTCGGTGACGGCGGTAGCGACTATAATAGTCTCCTGTTTTTGTTCCTGCATACCGTTTTGAGTCTGCAGGGTGGTGGTCGAAAGCTCGGTTGCTGATTGAGATACTTGATACGAGGCTTTGGCGACATCGGCGATGATGCCGTCAAAGCTTGAAAGCATGCTGTTGAAGGTTTGCGCCATCGCACCAATCTCGTCGCGACTGTTAATATCGGCGCGTAGGCTTAGATCGTGATTGTCGGTAGCCTGGGTCATCAACTCTTGCAGCTTGGTGATCGGTAGAGCGATGGCTTTAGCCAGCATAAAGCCAACAATCAGGGCGATGGTCAGAAGTGCTGCGAGCGATATGGCGGCCGTGCGAAGTTCATGTTGAAAGGTCAGTTGGATATCGTCGATATAAATGCCGGTGCCGATAATCCAGCCCCATTCTGAATTGAGTCTAACGTAGGAAAGTTTGTCGACGGGCGCTGTCGAACCGGGGCGCTCCCACATGTAGTTAACGTAGGCTTCGCCTTCACGGGTTGCGCCCTTGACCATCTCTTGGAACAGCAGCTTGCCATTTGGGTCTTTACTAGCAGCAACATTTTTGCCGTTCAGGCTGGGTTTGATCGGATGCATCAGCATCTGGTGCTGTTGATCGAGAACAAAAAAGTAATCGTTATTTCCGTAGCGCAGTGAGCTCAGATCAGCCAGGGCTTCTTTGACTCCTTCGGCCTGAGTTTTTTCACCGGCAGCAACCAGTTTTGTTTGTCGCTCGATCAACGAATAAGCGATATCGGTCAGCGATTTGAGTTCGGTACGTTTAGTCTGGTTTAGATCGTTCCAGAGTACGTTCAGATTGATTGCTTGCATGATGACCAGAGCGCTGGTTAACAGCGCGACGAGCAGCATTATTTTGTTGCGCACACTGAGGCGGTTTAACAGCGTATTCATCAGACTTCCTTCCTTGAAGAACCTATGGGTAGGGTGGAGAGAACCTGGATGATAATTGATCAATTGACACTTTCAAAGCAGTTTTGATATTTTTGGTCAATCGGTATAAGTATTAATATCGAGGAATGTTTAATTAACTGGAGTGAAAATTAAGGAGGGATGGGGGCTTGCTGGGATGAAAAAAGCCCTGTCAGGCTGGCAGGGCTTTCTGGGAGGTTGTCGGGTTTTCCGCCGTAGATTAGTGTTAAGTCCGACAGCCTCCTAGGCGCTACGTTGTATTTTGCTCTGTTTTAATTCAGGTTACGGGCCACAAACTCCCAGTTCACGAGTGCCCAGAAAGCTTTCATGTAGTCGGGCCGCAGGTTGCGGAAATCGATGTAGTAAGCGTGCTCCCACAAGTCAACGGTCAGTAGCGGTGTCTGTTCGGAGGTCAGCGGGCAGCCGGCGTTGCTGGTGTTGACGATGGCGAGTGAGCCATCAGCATTCTTGACTAGCCAGGTCCAGCTGGAACCAAAGTTGTTGATCGCACTGTCGGTAAACTTGGCCTTGAATTCATCGAAAGAACCAAATGCCTTGTTGATTGCATCGGCTACCGCACCTGTAGGGGCGCCACCGCCGTTGGGACTAAGGCTGTTCCAGTAGAAAGTGTGGTTCCAGATCTGGGCTGCATTGTTGAATACACCGCCTGCAGGGGCTGAGGTGATGATCTGCTCCAGGGTTTTGTTTTCAAACTCGGTGCCTGGAACCAGGCCGTTTAGTTTCACCACATAGGTGTTGTGATGCTTGCCATAATGGTACTCAAGCGTCTCTGCAGAGATGTGTGGTTGCAGGGCGTCTTTGGCATAGGGTAGTGGAGGGAGTTCGAAGCTCATCAGTGGGTTCCTGTCTCTATCAAGGTTATCAATGGGGTTGTTCAAAGAGTCATGTTGCAGTCGACCTGTAGTCATATTGCAATCGACGCGAATTAAGTGGTGCTGATTATAACACCCTGAATGATATATGTCATACCATTTTAGTAGGACTTGTTATCCAGAGTCGACTAAAAGTGGATTCCACAATAGCGCCACTAATACATAGAATAGCTTTGTCGAAATAACAATAAAATATGTAAGGAATATAGACGTTATATGCCCAGAATCTTTCTTTTTCTATCTGCAATTGCGCTGTTGGGATTTATTATCAGCCAGAACTTCTGGTCGAAGGAAAAAACCTGGGAGCCTTTTTATCAGGGGTGTATGGTCAGTCCCGGCGCATCAGCGCAGCGCTGCAGTTGCTTCACCAATTATATTCATGATCACCTCAGTGAGGGCGAAGTGGGTGCTGTGATGGCGAATCGGGTCGCAGGTGCGAGCTTCCAGGAAAAAGTCGAACAGACCGTGCGTCAGGCCGCATTAGCCTGTCACTGAAGGTTATTCGCTGTATGGCCTAGGCAGTGTTTCCAGTCAAAACCGGGGTCCCCTAAGGCGATGAAGTCAGGGTTGATCAGGCTCAAGCTGCGATTGTATTGCAGTGGCTGGTAATCAAACCTGCATACCAGGCCACCGGCGGCTTCAAGAACCGCCTGGGCTGCGGCCGTATCCCACTCGCTGGTTGGGCCGAGGCGAAGGTGCAGGTCGGCCATCCCTTCGGCGATCAAGCAGAGTTTCAGCGAGCTACCCATTGGTGTTACCGATACCGGGATCTGTTTTTTGATCTGCTCGATATAGGCGTCTATCCGCGGATCGCAATGACTGCGACTAATGACCAATGCTAGCGGGCGAAACGGCGTCAGGGTGCGGGTGCTCAAGGCTATATTGCGGCCCTGACCTTGGGTTTTAAATGCGCTTCTAGTTCGCACGCAGCCCGCGTAGCTGGTTTGGATCACCGGTGCGTGGACGACGCCTAGGGTTGGGGTGTTGTTTTCGATCAGGGCGATATTGACGGTGAATTCGCCGTTACGCTTGATAAACTCCTTGGTGCCGTCAAGAGGGTCGATCAGCCAATAGCGCGTCCATTGCTGCCGCTCCTGGATCTGATAGGCCGGAGATTCTTCAGACAACACCGGGATGTCAGGGGTGAGTCGCGCCAGGCTGGTGCAGATCAGTTGATGAGCCGCTAGGTCGGCTTCGGTCAGGGGGCTGTCGTCGGCCTTGAAGTTGATCGTTAAGGGTTCTGGGCGATTGTAAATGTTGAGTATGACTTCACCGGCTTCGCGAGCGATTTTGATCAGCTGAGGTATCAAGGCGCTGCTGTCCATATCCGAGATTCCGATTACAGGGGGGTTGGTCTGCTTTAATTAAAGCAGACCCTGATTTAATTTTTCGGCGGATAGCGGCATAATTGATAGTTAGTCGTCGCTATATCGCCTGATTCGAGAGAGTGTATGTTGGACTGGAGTAATATTGATACCGTACTGTTGGATATGGACGGTACTCTGCTGGATCTGCACTTCGATACCTACTTCTGGCTGGAGCACCTGCCCGCTCGTTATGCTCAAACCCATGGCCTTGAGCCGGTGCAGGCTAAAAAGCAGTTGACTGAGCGTATCATCCGCGAGCAGGGCTCTCTAAATTGGTACTGCGTTGATTATTGGTCCGAACAGCTGGGTGTCGATGTGGCGGGGTTAAAAAAAGAGATCGTTGATAAGGTGGCTTTTAGGCCGCATGTCCCCGACTTTTTAAAGGCGTTGCGGCAGCATCGGCTGCGTTCTGTCATTGTCACCAACGCCCATCCGAAAAGTTTGCAGCTGAAATTGATGCACACGGGGCTGGATCGTTATATCGATCGCATCCTTAGTTCCCATGATTTTGGTTTGCCAAAGGAGAATGTCGCCTTTTGGGCGCTGCTGCAGCAACAAGAGCCTTTTGATCCAGCCCGTACCCTGCTGATTGACGATAGTCTTGCGGTGCTTCGCTCTGCGCGTGAATACGGTATTGAGCAGCTGTTGTCGATCCTTCAGCCTGATAGCCAACAGCCGCAGCGGGATATTCAGGAGTTCAGTGCCATCCACCATTTTGACCAAATTAAGCCCCGATGAGTACTCACTCGGTGGCGCCGAAGATCCGGCTCGATAAATGGCTCTGGGCGGCGCGTTTTTTTAAAACTCGCGGCCTAGCAAAGCAGGCCATTGAGGGTGGTAAAGTCCACTATAACGGTGTCCGGAGCAAAGTCAGCAAGATCGTTGAGGTCGGTGCGGAACTGCAGATTCGGCAGGGGCTTGATGAGAAGGTGATAGAGGTGCTGCTGTTATCGGAACAGCGCCGAGGTGCGCCCGAGGCAATGTTGCTGTATCGCGAGACCGACGAGAGTCTGCTTCGACGGGAGGCCGCTGCAGCGCAGCGTAAAATTGCTAGAGCGGGTCAGCCGGCCGAGAGTGGCCGACCAACCAAGAAAGGTAGACGCCAGATCCATAGTTTTAAACAGCAGCAGGGCGATTGATCGGCTTGAAGATGGGTTGTAGTGTTCGATTCGTTCAACTGTCCGCTAATGGGTTAAAAGCTTCAGTAGAGTTGCATTTTTTATGAGCAGTACAGATCAGTTACAGCGTTTTATTTTTGATGACGCGGATGTCCGCGGCGTTCTGGTCGGTCTGGATAAGAGTTATCAGCAGACCCTTGAGCGTCATGATTATCCCGTGCCGGTTCGGCGCCTGTTGGGTGAAATGCTCGCAGCGGTTGCGCTGCTTAGTGCCACGCTTAAATTTGAAGGGCGGTTGAGTTTGCAGGCGCGGGGAGATGGGGTGGTTACGCTGCTGATGAGCGAGTGCACGCGCCAAAATCATCTACGTGGGATTGCGCGAATAGAGGGAGATGTCGACTCGGAGGCGCTGCTTGATCTGTTGGGTCGGGGGCAGTTGGTGATAACTATCGAGCCGGACAAGGGTAAGCGCTATCAGGGAGTCGTGCCGCTGGATCAGCCGAGCTTGGCCCTGTGTTTAGAGCAGTATTTTGCCCATTCCGAACAGTTGGCAACGCGAATCATGCTTTGTGCTGATGACCAGCATGCGGCGGGAATGTTATTGCAAGCACTGCCGTCAAATGATCAGGGTAAAAGCTACGCTGAGAACTGGAACAGAATATCTCATCTGGGTGCGACGCTAAGCGAGCAAGAGTTATTAGCGCTCGATAATGAAACCCTGTTGGTTAGGCTGTTTCATGAAGAGACGGTTCGCGTTTATGAACCGAGCGTGCTGGCTTTTAAGTGTGATTGCTCTAAAGATCGCTGCCTGGGTGCGTTGCGAACCTTGGCCGATGCGGAATTGGATCAGATGCTTGATGAGCAGGGGACGATAGAGATGGATTGCCAGTTCTGTAACAACCGCTATCTGATCGACCGTATTGAGGTTGAGCAGATGCGGCGGGGGGCAACCGGGGGGGCAACAGATAGTGGCTCAGAGAGCATCCATTAGTTGTCTCGGGGTTTAAAGGGTTAAGCAGATTCTTGATGGGGCTGGGCAGTAGAATCAGCTTGAATATTGGTTCTCTGCCCCCATATTCATAGCCAGCTTGGCTTTTGGGTGCACTTTTACTTATAGGGTGCGGAGTGCAGGTAAAACAGTTGAATAGGCTCGTCTTAGTTCGCGCAGGTAGAGGTTTCATCTGATCCAGCTTCCGGCTACTATTCACGATTAGTTCAATGGAGGATTTATGAGCGACAATATTACGAATGTAACAGATGCCAGCTTTGAAGAAGATGTGCTTAAAGCTGAAGGTGCGGTGCTGGTCGATTATTGGGCTGAATGGTGTGGGCCGTGCAAAATGATTGCCCCTATCCTGGAAGAGGTGGCCAATGACTACGCCGGTCGTCTGAAAATCTGCAAACTCAATATCGATGAGAACAGTGATACGCCACCAAAGTTTGGGATTCGTGGTATTCCGACGCTGATGCTGTTTAAAAACGGTAGTGTTGAAGCGACGAAAGTCGGTGCGTTGTCGAAATCACAGTTGATAGCCTTTCTAGACAGCAATATCTAACCAGGTTGAATATACGGGCTTGCAAAAGCCCGTATTTATTTCTGCTATTGGAGATGCTTTGTTGCTTTCCATGGCGTTAATGGCCACAATGCTTATCCAATGCCGCTCAGCGCGGTGCAGCAACTAAATATCTGATCCCCTTCTTCCCGCCAATACAGCACCTTTCTGCGTGCCTTCTAACGATCATTAATTATGAATCTGAGTGAACTAAAGTTAAAACCCGTTACCGATCTTCTCGCGATAGCTACCGAGATGGGCTTGGACAACCTGGCTCGTTCCAGAAAACAGGACGTTATCTTTGCTATCCTCAAAAAGCACGCCAAGAGCGGTGAGGATATCTACGGCGATGGCGTTCTGGAAATATTACAGGACGGTTTTGGCTTCCTCCGTTCAGCCGAAGGCTCATACCTTGCAGGTCCTGATGATATTTATGTGTCTCCAAGTCAGATCCGCCGTTTCAACCTGCGCAAGGGTGACAGTATTTCGGGCAAAATCCGTCCACCGAAAGATGGCGAACGCTACTTTGCGATGCTCAAGGTCGACCAGATCAACTTCGACCGTCCCGAACAGGCTAAGAATAAAATTCTATTTGAAAACCTGACCCCGCTTTTTGCTCAAGAACGTCTGCGGATGGAGCTGGGTAATGGCAGTACTGAAGACATCACCGCGCGGGTGATCGATCTGATCTGTCCCATGGGTAAAGGCCAGCGCGCTCTGATCGTGTCACCACCCAAGGCCGGTAAAACGCTGATGTTGCAGAATGTTGCCAACTCGATCACCCGGAACAATCCCGAATGTCATATGATCGTGTTGCTGATCGATGAGCGTCCGGAAGAGGTTACCGAGATGCAGCGCACCGTGCGCGGTGAAGTAGTCGCCAGTACCTTTGATGAGCCGCCAGCGCGCCATGTCCAGGTAGCCGAGATGGTGCTTGAGAAGGCAAAACGCCTGGTCGAACATAAAAAAGACGTAGTGATTCTACTCGACTCTATCACTCGCCTAGCGCGCGCCTACAACACCGTTATTCCCTCGTCTGGCAAGGTGTTGACCGGTGGTGTCGATGCCCATGCGCTAGAACGGCCGAAGCGCTTTTTCGGTGCCGCGCGTAATATCGAAGAGGGCGGCAGCCTGACGATCATTGCTACGGCGCTGGTGGATACCGGCTCTAAGATGGATGAGGTTATCTTCGAAGAGTTTAAGGGCACGGGTAACTCCGAGCTTCACCTGGATCGCAAGGCGGCGGAACGCCGGGTTTATCCGGCGATGAATATTCGTCGCTCGGGCACCCGTCGGGAAGACCTGCTGACTACCGAAGATGAGCTGCAGCGGATGTGGATTCTGCGCAAGCTGCTCGATTCGATGGAAGACACCTCGGCTATCGAATTCGTTATCGATAAGCTCAAAGACTTTAAGACCAACGATGAGTTCTTTATGTCGATGAAACGCAAATAAGCCCTAGCTACGGACGGTTTTTCAGAGGGCAGATCCATGATCTGCCCTTTTGCACATTTGGATCTAACTCAGTAAGTCCTTTTCTTTTAATGATTTCCCCGGCACTGCTATGAAATATAAAGATCTGCGCGATTTTATCGAAGCGCTTGAGGCAAGAGGCGAGTTGATACGGATTACGACTGAAGTTGATCCGCATCTCGAGATGACCGAGATCTGTGATCGTACGCTTAGGGGCGGCGGTCCTGCGCTGTTGTTCGAAAATCCCAAAGGTTTTGCTATGCCGGTATTGGCCAATCTGTTCGGTACCCCGAAACGGGTCGCGCTGGGGATGGGTCAGGATGAGGTTTCGCAGCTTCGCGAGGTGGGTAAGTTGTTGGCTTTTCTCAAAGAGCCCGAGCCGCCCAAGGGGATGAAGGACGCCTGGCAAAAGCTGCCTATTTTCAAGCAGGTAATGAATATGGGCCCCAAACTGGTCAAGCAGGCGGCCTGCCAAACCCATGTCTTTCATGGCTCCGATGTGGATCTGACCCGATTGCCGATCCAGACCTGCTGGCCAGGCGATGTCGCGCCGCTGGTAACCTGGCCGCTAGTGATCACCAAGGGGCCTGAAAAAGAGCGCCAGAATCTAGGCATCTATCGACAGCAGTTGCTGGGGCCCAACAAACTGATCATGCGTTGGCTCTCTCACCGTGGCGGTGCGCTCGACTTTAGAGAGTGGCAGCAAGCGCACCCCGGTGAGCGTTTTCCTGTTTCGGTGGCCTTGGGTGCCGACCCTGCAACCATTCTTGCAGCGGTCACTCCCGTTCCTGATACGCTATCGGAGTACGCCTTTGCAGGGTTGTTACGGGGAGAGAAGACCGAGCTGGTTAAGTGCCTGACCAACGATCTTCAGGTTCCTGCCTCGGCCGAGATTATTCTTGAAGGTTATATAGAGCCGGGTGAGATGGCAGAGGAGGGGCCTTTTGGCGATCACACCGGTTATTACAACGAAGTAGAGAGCTTTCCGGTGTTCACCGTGACCTGTCTGACGCATCGCAACAAGCCGATCTACCACAGTACCTACACCGGTCGTCCACCCGACGAACCCGCCGTGTTGGGGGTGGCTCTGAATGAGGTGTTTATCCCGATTCTGCAAAAGCAGTACCCTGAAATCGTTGATTTTTACCTGCCCCCCGAAGGCTGTTCCTATCGCCTGGCCGTGGTCACGATCAAAAAACAGTACCCTGGCCACGCTAAACGCGTGATGATGGGGGTCTGGTCATTTCTACGTCAGTTTATGTACACCAAGTTCGTGATTGTGACCGATGATGATGTCAATGCACGCGATTGGAATGATGTGATCTGGGCGATGACAACCCGGATGGATCCCGCCCGTGATACGGTGTTTATCGAAAACACTCCGATCGATTATCTCGACTTCGCCTCACCGGTCCCTTGCTTGGGTTCTAAAATGGGCTTTGATGCGACCAATAAGATGCCCGGCGAGACCGACCGTGAGTGGGGGAGCCCGATTACGATGACCGCCGAGATTAAGCAGCGTGTCGATGATCTCTGGGACCGTCTAGGCATTGAGTTGCCCGGCCGCTCATAACGCCAACCAGTGCCAGTTATTAATAAGGATAATCTCATGTCGCCAGCGCGCGCAGCCAGAACAACCGAAGCGATAGTGGCGAAATGCCAGGTTCAGCAGATCACGCAACTGACAGGAGGGATCTACCGGATCCAGTTGTTGTTGAATTCAAGGATCGCGCACCTGGCCGGGCAATACCTTGAGTTGCTGCTGGACGGTCAGCAGCCGATCCCCTACACCATCGCATCGGCTCCCTGTCAGCTGCCTGTGCTGGAGCTGCAGATCCAAGATCAAGGCGAGGCGAGTCTCTCTTCGCAAGTGATTGCCCTACTTAAGGCGCAGCCACAGGTTCGGGTGCGAATGCCTCTGGGTGATTGCTACCTGGATCAGTCCCCTGCAGACAGGGAGAAGGCATTGATCTTTATTGCGGCGGGTACCGGTTTTGCGCAGATGAAGGCGCTGATTGAGCATGCGCTGGTGAATAAGATGACCAATCCGCTGCATCTTTATTGGGGGGTTCGTGACGCCGAGCACCTTTACGGACATGAATTGATCGAGCACTGGCAGCAGTGCCATCCTCAATTTCACTTTCATCCTGTCGTCTCAGCAGCCAGCGGTAGTGACTGGTCGGGTAGGATCGGTTTGGTGCACAAGTCGGTGCTGGAGGATTTTGAGCGATTAGATAATACCCAGATTTACGTCTGTGGTTCGCCGGCGATGGTCTATGCCGTTGAGGATGATTTCCGTTTGCACGGGATGGGCGATGGCCAGATGCACTCCGATGTCTATAGCTACGCGCCGAGAAGCTAGGGTCGCTGAAGCATTAGCTTCTGTGTATAAAAAACCCCGTTATTTTCCAATAACGGGGCTTTTTAAATTTTGCTAAGAAACAGTTCTTACAACGATCAGGCCGTTTTGATTTCTGACTCTATCGCAGCAGGTGCCGGCTCTGCTTCTGGTGGCAGTACGGGTAGTGGCAGTGCGGGTAATGGCAGATCGGGGAGTTTTTCCGTGAGCGTCTCGACATGCTGTTGCAGCAGCAGCTGGCTACCCTCTCTATCCTGAAGGTGCAGTAATAGTCGTGCCAGTTCGGCATAGCTTTCAGCGGAGCTTTGTAGCTGCAGACTGTTCTCAAAATGAGTCTTGGCTTGCAACCACTGACTCTTACGCAGTGCCAGACGGCCTAGAGTCAGTTGCAGCTCAGCGTCTTCAGGATGCTCTTGCTGCCAGTTCAATGCCTGCTTGAACTGCTTATCGAGCTGAGGTGTTTCGATCCGGCCATAGAGGTTGACCAGTGTAGGTTGCCAGTGTTTTTTAAGCCGCTCTTTAAGAAAGCTTTCAGCCTGGTCACTGGCACCGGCTTGAATTAATAGTTCTACCTGACGCGCAATCAGTGCTTCGTCGTTTTGAAGCTGTTTGGGCACCGACTTCCAGCCTTGCAAGAGGCTGTTAAGACGCTCTTTGCCTTCGGTTCCGGTGGCTACCGAATCGAGCGTTTTTTGGATATGTTCCAGATAAACCTTCTGTTCCAGCTGCTGCAACTGCTCGACACTATAGACCTGGTGCTTGCGCAGGTCTGGCAGCAATTGCACCATCGATCCCCAGTCTTTGAGTTCAGAATAGGTCTGAGCCAGCAGTTTGAGGACGAAGGTATGCTTGGGGGCTTTTTGGCGCAGTCTAACCAGGGTCTCTAGAGCAGGCTGCCATTGCTGGCGCTCGATCTGGATCTGACACTGGATAACGCCGACAGCAACTTCGGCCTTGGGGGCGATTCGACGTGCCTGCTGCAGCAGCTCGTCGCAGCTTTCGGGTTGGTTTTGCTCGTGTGCAGCGCGGGCCGCAGCTAGATAGTTAATCAAGGCCACGTCTGAATTGGGCGCTGCCTGGCTCAGCAAGCGCTGGGCTTTAGACCAGTCTCCCGCAGAGAGCGCATTGAGGCCGTTTAGGGTCTTGGTATGGGCCTGCTTACGGCTGCGTTTATCGCTCCAGGCACGAATTTTACGCCGACGTTGGAACAGATATTGGAGCAATTGCAGCACGACGTACAGCGTCGTAAAGCTAACCAATACGACCATTCCCAGTCCCCAGATGCTGGTTTCTATGGTGGTTGTTTGGTAGCTCAATAAGACATAGCCGGGATCCTGGACAATCAGCTCGCCGACGACCGCGCCTGCTAGAAGGACGATCAGAACAAAGACTAAAAGCAGTTTCATCTGGCGCCTCCCTGAAGGTTATGCAACTCTCTCAGATAGGTTTTAAGCTCGCGCAATGATCCTGAAATATCCGGCAGTGATGGTGCGATCTTAACCCCTTCCAAGCCATGTAGGCCGCGTAATAACGCCTGGGTCGTAGCGTCTGAGGCTTCGAAATAGGTCTCTATCCACTGCGCTGATTTTTTCAATCCGGCAGTATAAGCCTCTTGTTTGCCCTGCAGCAGTGACTGTTGGGTCTGCTCTAACATCAGGTGCAGATTCTGGGTCAAAAAGTAGTGCTGCTCGGGAGACAGCAGTGGTGTCACCGCTTCACCACGGTGGCGAATTACTATCAAACTGCCCAACTTATCCATGGCTGATGCCCAGGAGGCGCCTACTTGAGACATCGATTCTGGGGTTATCTTCTGCAGCATGTCGGGCAGTTGATGCTTGTCGGTGATCGGTAGTAAGCGCAGGTTATCGACCTGGCCATTGATTGCCGTCAGCTTCAAAAAGATCCCTTCGATATCGACGCTGGGAACCGCCTCTAGCGCCACCATATCTTGTGCCAGCGCTTTTCTGACCGGGTAGATCGATACATCATCGGTCTCTTTGAGAATCTGGTCAGCGCCTTGAAGTAGGCTGAGCGCGCCGCTAGCGGTACGTTCCATCAGTACCCGTTGATTGGCCAGTCGCAGCAGGTATTCGACCTCGGCCAGTAACCAGTCTTTGCGGGTATCGGTGCCGAGTTTGCTGACCTGCAGCATCGCTTTGGATAAGCGCGTTTGCAGTTCGTCAACATTTTTTTGCTGCGTCGCTACGGCGGTTCGAACCTGATTCAGTTCGCCCAGAATCTGGCCGTTTTTCTGCTGCAGTTGGCGGTTGCTGTTATCGCTGTTGCTGAGCTGCTCTTTCAGTCCGCTTACCTGTTCACTCTGCTGGATATGGATTTTTTGAATCAGGGTGTAGCCGTAGCCGATAACGAGCAGCGCTATCAGGGCTAGCAGCAGCGCCAGAATGGCAAGCTTAGATACTTTTGTTTGTTTGTCACCGGTGGGCTCTGCCGCAATCGATGGGTCTGCCGGATCGGGCTTTTTGGATGGCGCCACAGGTTCCACAGTTGCGCTGAGGGTTTCGCTCTCCGATGGCGTTGATGGGGCATCCGGCACCGGATCCTCGGGGAGAGTTTCGGCTGCCGGGGGTTGAGTCTCTGTGGGATCGGTTGCGTTATCTGCAGCGTCACTGCTAGAGGCGTCAGCCTTGTTAGATTGTTTCTGTGTGTCTTGGTTCTTGTTGTTCATGGACTTTTTTTCCATGTCAGTATTCCACTCTGCCTTGGGTTGCGATGAGCGCCAGCAATGCGTCGATCATGGCCGCATCGGTGGCGTTTGCTGCTACCTCAATGTGATTGAAATGGCCCTGTTGTGCCAGTATGGCGACCCGTTGGCTAGGTACAACCAAGGGCGTGTTGGAAAGAGCACTTTTTTTGCTGTCTGGCTGCTTAGTCAGGTTCAGTAAATTGCACAGTCCCTCGCCGCTGCTTACTAAGATAGCTGAAATAGCTGATTTATAAATGATACTTTTGATCTCAGGTTGACTATAGACCGGTATCTCGCGCTGATAAAGGTCCGCATAGTCAACTTTTGCCCCGCGTAGACGTAATTCATCGGCTAATTGCTCACGTCCACCCTGGCCTCGGCAGATCAATATTTTACTATCGCAGATCTGTTGTAGCTGCGGCAGTGCCAGTAGCGTCTCAGTGTCCATGGATCCGCCAGCCGCGCTGGCAGGAAGCCCGAGTTGGCTTAAACAGCGCCCTGTTGCTGCGCCGACCGCGAGCCATAGAGTAGCTACGGGAAGTTGGGGCCAGTAGTGGTCGATCCAGTCGTAGCCTATTTTCGCGGCGTTAGCGCTGATAAAAATAACTGCATGATACTGGTCGAGATTAAGAAAACAGTTATTTAGATGCGGGTAGTCGTGATCGTCCTTGGTAGTGGGGCGTATGTTTAACGTAGGGAAGCGAATGGCTTCGGCTCCCAGTGCAATCAAGCTAGCGCAGAGGGCGTCAGCCTGATGTTCGGGGCGAGTAACCAGGACCCGCTGACCCGCCAATGGCAAGGTGCTGTTCGAGACCTCTGGCCTGGGCTTCACCGACCGTAGACTTGCTGCAGAATCTCAAGGGCGCCCTGACTCAGTAACTCTTCTGCCAGCTGGATGCCCAGTATCTCGCAGTCCGTTGCCGCACCGCGAATCTCAGCTCTGAGTACTTTGGAGCCGTCCGGGCGTCCCACCAGTCCGCGCAGGTAGATCTCATCTCCGGCGTCATTGAGGGTGGCGAAGGAGGCGATTGGTACCTGGCAGCCGCCTTCAAGACGTTTGTTCATGGCACGCTCGGCCTTGACGCAAAAGGCAGTCGGTTGATGATGGAGGATTTGTAGCAGTGCAATTACGCGCTGGTCATCGCTGCGGCATTCAACCCCGACAGCGCCCTGGCCGCCCGCAGGCAGACTAACGCTGTCATCGATCTGGGCTTTGATTCGATCGGCCATCTTCAGGCGGATCAGGCCCGCAGACGCAAGGATGATGGCGTCATATTCCCCAGCGTCAAGTTTGGCCAGACGGGTATTGACGTTGCCGCGCAGAAAATTGATCTGCAGGTCAGGGCGCCGTTCGCGCAGCTGGGTTTCACGGCGCAGGCTGGAAGTGCCGACAATAGCCCCTTGAGGCAGTTCGTCGAGGCTGTTATAGCGATTGCTGACAAAAGCATCGGTAGGTGTTTCGCGTTCGCAGATGATCGCCAATCCCAATCCTTCGGGGAAATCCATCGGCACGTCTTTCATCGAATGGACTGCGATATCGGTTTCGTTGGCGAGCAGCGATTGCTCCAGCTCTTTAACGAACAGCCCTTTACCGCCGACTTTGGACAGCGGCGCATCGAGGATTTTGTCACCTTTAGAAACCATGCCGTGGAGTTCAACTACCAAGCCTGGATGGGCGGCTTCAAGTTCGGTTTTGATGAATTCAGCTTGCCACAGGGCTAAGGGGCTTTTACGGGTCGCGATACGGATCAGGTTGGCGCTCATGACTGGGGTCTCGTCCATCGTGATAAAAATTGACCGAAGTGTACCAGAATGGCCTCAAAGCTACAGTGTTCTGAGGCTGGCTAGTGCTAGGTTGCTGATCTTTGCCCTGGCGTCGCGAAGGCGGGCTTAGCGCTGTATAATGCTCCAAATTTAAAGCCGCAAGGCTAACGTCATCGAGATTAGGCAACCATTATGTCCAAAACTAACCAACAGTGGGGTGGTCGTTTCAGTGAAGCCACTGACGCTTTCGTTGAACGCTTTACCGCCTCTGTCGATTTTGATCAACGCATGTACCGCCAAGATATCCAGGGCTCGGTAGCTCACGCCAAGATGCTGGCCAAAGTCGGGGTGCTGACCGAGGCTGAGCGTGATGCCATTATGAGCGGACTGCAGGAGGTTCAGGGCGAAATCGAGCGGGGTGAATTCGAATGGTCGGTGGCGCTGGAAGATGTGCATATGAACATCGAAGCCGCGTTGACCAAGAAGATCGGCATCATCGGTAAGAAGCTTCACACTGGGCGTTCGCGCAATGATCAGGTGGCTACCGACATTCGCCTCTATCTGCGCGATGAGATGGTGTTGATTTTGTCCGAGCTGACCCGATTGCAACAGGGCTTGTTGGAGGTTGCCGAGCGTGAAGCGGATACGATCATGCCCGGTTTTACCCATCTGCAGACTGCTCAACCGGTTACCTTTGGCCATCACTTGCTGGCCTGGTTTGAGATGCTTCAGCGCGATTACGGGCGGCTTCAGGATTGTCTAAAGCGGGTCAATATTTTACCACTGGGCGCCGCTGCCCTGGCGGGTACTACCTACCCGATC
>CAXBEA010000062.1:0-22897 GCA_963974645.1 uncultured Neptunomonas sp.
ATTATTGGTGAGTTTTGCTGCTATTGGATGGGGTAGTTGTATGCTGGTTGTGAACCAGTGGCAGCACCTGTTATCTGAATCCAGACAGTCTTATAGGTTAGTTCTGCAACGGTCGACCGGTATTTAGCAGGTACTTTATCCGCGCCTTGGCTTCTGGGTACTGGCATAGATCCTGATTGGTCTGAAGCTCATACTGGAAGAAGTGTGGGTACCAGTTAGGGGATTCAGCTTGAGACAACAGTTTCAGCAAGGCAGTATCTAATCGCGCCTGATAACCTTGGCTGCTCAGCGTGACATCTTTTGCTGGCAACAATGGCGCTGCCGAACGCGCTTGATCCAGAGGCTCCGCTCGAAGCGCCAGCGCTTTTTGTTTGGCATCAAACAATAGCCGGTCAAGATTCATGCTGATGCCGTCGGTGTCACGCAAGAAACCCCATTGCCGAGCCTCCATGGCAGACGCGGTGATCTTGCTATTGCGGATAAGATCGAAACTATGAGCGATCGCCTGATCGGCTCCAAACCGCTCTGCGCTGCGCAGCAGCACCTCTTTGCAGCCGCCCCAACCGGGGATGATGCCAACAAGGTTTTCAACCAGGCCGACGCTAATCTCGGCGTGGGCCTGAATCGCCTGACAATGCAAAAGAAGCTCGAGCCCACCCCCCAGCGCCTTGCCTGAGAGGGCTCCGACTGTGGGTATCGACGCTGTTTGCAACGCGTGGAATAGCTGCTGCCCTTTGTCGACATAGACCTGGAGCTGCTCTGGCTGGTCGATAAATGTCAGGAACTCCTTCAGGTCAGCACCCGCAGCAAAGATGGGGCCTTGATTATAAAACACCAACGCTTTTTGCTCTACGGTCGCTAGCTCCAGACTAGTCGATATCTGCTCTAGCAGTTCGCTACTGAGCGCCGGCACCTTGCCGGTAAACTCCATGCACCAGACATCGTCACCCAGGTCCCAGAGCGCCGATTTACTGAACTGCCGAACTCCAGGCTGGCGCTTGATGTCACTCAGACTCAGGATGCCTTCGGCGCGGGTTACCTGCTGGTAAATGCCTGCCGCATCCAGCGTGCTCAATTGTTGATCCAGATAACGATACACCGGCCGCTGTTGCGCCTTGGTTAAGAAAGCAGAGAGTTCACCTTTTTCTACATTCAGCTGTTCAGCGCTCAGACGCTCGGTAAAGTTGACTAAGCCGAATCGATCGATCATCTCGAACGGCCCCCAATACCAGTTGTAACCCAGCTTCATCGCCTGATCGAACGCCACCACATCGGTGGCAACATCAGGGATCAGTTTGGTGGCATAGTGGAGCATTTTCGACAGCACCCGCCAGGCGTATTGGCCGCCTTTATCGTCACAATCAAGCAACTCGAGCAGTTGTCCCGGTTTGAGCTGAGTACTGGCCAATGTCGGTTTTTTCAGCGGTCGATATTCCAAACTATCGAGATCGATGACTTCTTTAATACGGTTGCCATTGGCGTCTTGGGTCTGTCGATAGAACCCCTGCAACACCCGCCCTTTGCGACCTAAATAGCCCCTGTCTAGCATCCCCTGCACGGTACTGACGGTGGTCGAGTAAGGCGCGAAGTCATCGCTGGCAGGCAACAGACTACCCAGGCTTTCGGTGACCGACGGCATCAGGTCGATGCCGACCAGATCCCACAAGCCAAAAACACCGGTTTTAGGAAAACCGCAGACGGTCATGATCGCATCGGCTTCTTCAACACTCAGCTCCAGTTTGATCGCTTCCTGCAACGCCAGCTGCAACCAGAACACCCCCAGTCGGTTACCGATAAAGCCGGGACGGTCAGCACAGTGAATCACGGTCTTACCCATCTGCTGGTCGTTAAATCGGCTGACGCGCGAGACCACCTCCGGCAATGTCTGTTCACCAGCCACAATTTCCACCAAGCGCATAAAGCGCGGCGGGTTGAAGTAATGGGTTACAACAAAGTGCTGGCGAAAATCCTCTGGCAGGCCTTCGACCAGCTTGGCCAATGGGATGGTCGATGTGTTGGACGAGACTATCGTATCCGCACGTCGGACTTTAGCAATGCGGCGGTAGAGATCCTGTTTGATATCCAACCGCTCAACAACCACCTCAACGATCCAGTCATATTCTGCCAGCCGCTCGAAATCATCTTCGGTATTGCCGATCTGAATCCGCTCGGCAATACTTGGGTGCATCAACCCGCCACCATTGCCGGCTTTCAAAAACCGGTCAAGCGCACCCTGAGCGATCTGGTTGCGGCTACCATCGCTGCAGTCCGTCGGTACGATATCCAGCAACAGCACCTCAGCACCGCCATTGGCGGCCTGGGCGGCGATACCCGCCCCCATCACCCCGGCGCCGATCACGGCGACCTTCTGAATCGTTTTCAAACCACTCATACAATACGCTCCAGGATTAGCGCGATCCCCTGCCCCCCGCCGATGCACATAGTTATCATGCCGTAGCGTCCGTCTATCCGGTCCAGTTCAGCCAGGGACTTGATGATGAGGATAGAACCGGTGGCTCCCACCGGATGCCCCAGAGCGATGGCACCTCCATTGGGGTTAACTTTACTGACATCCAGGCCAAGCGCTTGGTTCACCGCCATCGCCTGTGCCGCAAAGGCTTCGTTGGATTCGATCACATCCAGATCGGTAATGCGCAGCCCCGTCTTCTCCAGAACCGCCTTCACAGCGGGAATCGGGCCCAATCCCATTACCTTGGGATCGACGCCAGAAAAGGCGTAACCGATCAGCCGTGCACGCGGCTTGAGACCACGTTTTTGCGCTTCTGCAGTACTGGTCAACAGCATCGCTGCGGCGCCGTCGTTCAGGCCCGAGGCGTTTCCCGGGGTAACGATGCCACCTTTTTTGAACGCCGGTTTGAGCCTGCTCAGGCTCTCTACGCTGGTTCCAGGGCGCACATGTTCGTCCTGGCTGAAAGTAAACGCTTTGCGACCCACTTTCACATCAACCGAAACGATCTGCTCTTTGAAATAACCGCGCTCGATCGCATTGGCGGCTCGACGATGGCTTTCTGCGGCAAAGGCATCCAGATCTTCACGGCTCAGGCCGTACTGCTCGGCGATCCGCTCGGCGGTCAGCCCCATGTGGCCGCTGCCAAAAGGATCGCTCAGGGTGGCGACGGTCATATCGAGAACCTCCGCATCGCCCATCCGCTGACCGGTCCGCATCTTGGGCAGGATATAAGCCCCCTGGCTCATGCTCTCCGCCCCCCCGGCCAGTGCGATCTTGCTATCACCCAGCATGATCATCTGCGCCGCAGAGATCACCGACTGGATCGCAGAACCGCACAGGCGGTTCACATTGAACGCAGCCGAGCTTTTAGGCAGACCTGCATTTAGGCCGATATGGCGCGCTAGATAAGGATCGGCAGTCCCGGTTGGGATGATGTGACCAAAGACTGAATGGTCGATATCCTCGGCTGCGACACCGGAACGTTTGATCGCTTCCTTGGCTGCAAGGGTACCGAGCTCAGCCGGTGTCATGGAAGAGAGGCTGCTACCAAAACCGCCGATCGGCGTGCGCACACCGTCGAGAATTACAATATCGGTTAATTTCATCATTTTTCCCTGACTGTTCTTTTTATGAATAGGTTGTCGGATAGCCGGCCAGAAACCGGCGGGTGCCTTATCGGGCGATAAGACCCTGGGCTTATTTACCTAGCATTTTTACCGAGAATTGAGCGGGCGATCACTTCCTTCATGATTTCGGACGTGCCGGCGTAGAGGGTCTGCACCCGAGCATCGACATAGAAGCGAGAGATCGGGTATTCGAGGGTATAGCCGTAACCGCCGAACAACTGCAGACACTCATTGGTGATCTTGCACTGCATCTCGGTCAGCTGCAGTTTCAGAACCGCCGCATCGGTCGGGGTCATCGCGTTGGCGTTGTATTTGTCGATGCAGTGGTCGAGATAGACCCGCGCCATATCTAGCTGCGCTCGGGCTTCGGCCAGTTTAAAGCGGGTGTTCTGGAAGTCGGCGATACGCTTGCCGAACGCTTTGCGCTGCTGGACATAGTCGATGGTCAGCGCCAATGCCCCCTCGGTGGCACCGATCGCCTGGGCCGCCACCCCGAGCCGCTCACGCGGCAGTTCCTGCATCAGATAGGCAAACCCTTTGCCCACCTCACCCAGTAGTGCATCCTGGGGTATCAACAGGTCGGAGAAGAATAGTTCGGCAGTGTCGCTACTATGCTGACCGATCTTCTTGATCCCCTTGCCGCGAGAAAAACCGGCCAATTGGGTATCGACAAGGAACAGTGAAATCCCTTTGGCGCCGGCCTTGGGGTCGGTCTTGGCGCAGACGATCACCAGATCGGCATGTAGACCATTGGTGATAAACACCTTGGAACCGTTGATCAGCCAGCCTTCGTCAGTGCGCTCGGCGGTGGTGCGAATCGCCGCCAGGTCGCTGCCAGCACCCGGCTCGGTCATCGCGATCGCACCGACCGCATCGCCAGCAATCATCGCCGGCAACCACTGCTCTCGCTGGTGATCGGTACCTATATGAAGGAGGTAGGGCATGACTATATTGGCGTGGATGTTATAGCCGCCGCACAGGCCACCAAAGCCCTGGCGCGCGATCTCTTCGACCGCCATCTGACAGATCTCCATCCGGGCTCCGGCACCGCCGTACTGTTCCGGCATATCGATACCCAGCATGCCCGCCTCGCCCAGGGTCTTCCACAGCGATTTGGGCATCACGCCTGCCTCTTCCCACTGGTCAAAGTGAGGAGCAACTTCCTGTTCCAGAACCCGGCTGATCATGGTCTGGAATAACGCGGCGTCTTGATCGTACTTTGGCATGTTAAACCTTCTGGTTGTTATACTGGCGGCTAACTAACTGAATATTAAACCGACTCGACCTGTCACTAGGAATGGCCGCAGAAGACGAAAAATTTGACCCAACAGGCCAAAAGCTAACTGTATGAACAAAGCCCATATCGCCAACCATTACCTTCAGGCTTGCCTGCATGGTGCCTTGCGCCAGGGCCATGCCGCATCCGACCTGCTGGCTGCAGCAGAGATTCCCGTTGAATGGTTAAATCAACCCGAACAGAAAATCACCGAGCAACAGCTGACGCGCCTGATCAAGACCGTTTGGCGGGCAACCCGGGATGAATTTATGGGATTAGCGTCCCATCGCTGCAACAACGGCATCTTTGCCCTGATGGCCGAGTTCTGTCTGTCGGCGCAGACGCTGGGAGCAATGCTCAAACGCAGTGCCCGTTTCTACGATAAGGTCTACAAAGGGGTCGATATCGGCCTGGATCAAGGCGCCCTCAGAGAGGATCGGCTGGTCTTTTTCCGGGTCCATCTGCAGGACGGCCGATACGACCCTGACCACCTGTTGCAGGAGTTCTTGTTACTGATGTGGCAACGCTTCAGCTGCTGGCTGGTTGACCGACAGATTGCCTTCGCCACGACCCAGTTCGCGTACCCTGCTCCCGGTCATGCTGAAGAGTACCGGGCGATGTATCCCGGAGAACATCTGTTCGATCAGCCAGTGAGTGGTTTTTACCTGCACAGCCGCCACCTACAACTGCCGATTGTCCGTACCGAGACGGAACTTGCCCAGTTTTTACAGGCATCACCGGCCAATATCCTCCACCGTCCGACCCAAGATGACCGCTTTCAAGCCAAGATACGTTTACTGTTGTCACAGTACGACTATACCGCCATGCCGAGCCTGGAAGCCTTGGCTAAAGAGCTGCATATCACCCCACGCACCCTGAGCCGGAAGCTGCAGGAGGAAGGCACATCCTTCAGTCAGATAAAGGCGTCACTGCGGCGACAATACGCAATTAAACTGCTATCGACAGAGAGTTTAAGCGTCGCCGATGTCAGCGAACGGATGGGGTTTTCCGAGATGGCGTCTTTCTGCCGTGCCTTTAAACGCTGGACAGGTACTCCCCCATCGACCTGGGGACGAAACCACCGGCTTGCAAAAGGCACTCTATGATCACAGTGCCGGTCGAATTTTATAGTTGTTGCAATACGGTTATGGCTTTTTGGATCGCGTTGAGATGGATGTGTATTTGTCTTTAACCTCGCTGCAGTGATGATTTTGTTCTAGATAGCGATGCATCTCTGGCTTGGATAAAAGCCCTGTTAAACGCGTCCACGTTTGACGTTTAGAATAAGATTGAGCTGCAGAGGGTTCATAACAGATCCACAGGTCATGCTCTTTGCCAGCGAAACGGGATACGCATAGGTGTCCATTCAGATTTTCCAGCATAGGTGGTAACTCCATTTACTTCGGAAAGCCCTCTATAGCTCAACCAGTACAAGCAAAAATCCTTTGGCTTGTTATTCATCAAGACTGATTCATCTGGGGTCTTGACGACAACATAAGAGGAACGGAATAGTCGAATTGATAAAATAGAGTTCAGTATAGAGGGGGTATAGAAGTGATTCTTAAAAAGAGCATGGTGAAACCATGCTCTCGAATGTCAGTATTGAATTAAATCAATTCAGATTTATAACGAAAGGATGTTCTCAGCTTGAAGACCTTTCTGGCCCTGAGTCACAGCGAACTGAACTCTTTGGCCTTCAGTTAAGGTCTTAAAACCCTCACCAGAAATAGCACTAAAATGAGCAAAAACGTCTGGGCCAGACTCCTGCTCGATAAAACCAAAACCTTTAGCTTCGTTGAACCACTTAACGGTTCCTGTAGTTGTATTAGACATAATAATATCCTGAAATTTTTATATAGTATCGCCTTCAAGAGGCTTGAATTGCTTGGAAATGTAGACTGGAACTTAAAAACTGCAGGACGAGGTATTATGAATAAAACAGCGGCATGTAGGATGTAAATAAGAGACTTTTTCTAGCTGCGAAGAACTCTATAGATAGTTTTGGCTTTTGTCGATCTTTATTTCTATTCATGATTGCTCAGTACTCAACTGGCTCGTTTTCTCCAAAAGTGAGCCTAAGCCGCTTAAGCTGCGTATGTAGAGGGAAGCTAGGCTAGCGTCTGTTTGGTAAGGTTCTGAGTTTGTACGGACTAGGTAACCGGGGTAAAAATGAGAGCTACCTGTAAAGCGAGAATAAGACCCTTGTATTCACCTACCGTCGATATCAGGTGACGTGACTCCCTACTCTACCGGCACCGAAAATCCATATTTCAATCCCCGCAGTTTCGTACATGTGGTTTTCTACGACACCAGCCCGCAGATGTAATTAAGCAACGGTATGAAGCTTGACGTTGCGGACTGGTACCATAGAACACTCGTACAAACAAAGCGGCCACCAAAAACCCAGTTCGAGGCAGCAGTCGCTAACAGCTTCTGCTCCAGATCGGATTAAGACTTTGGAATAACCGCCTCGTCAGTAAACTCAGAACTTGTAGCCAATCATCAGTGAGGACACGATCGGGTTTATGTCCACATCCACACGGCTGTTTTCTCCACCTAGCTTAAAGTTAGCTGTTGTTGCTATATCGATATAGCGTACTGAACCGTTGATTAACCAGTGTTTGCCGATTTGATAATCAAAGCCTGCTTGAACAGCCAGACCAAAAGAGTTATCCAGTTTCAGGTCACTGAATCCCTGAGCTTCGCGATCGGCGGTAAAGTTATCTTCGAAAAAGACGGTGTAGTTCAGCCCAACTCCGGCGTAAGGCTGGAACACGGCATCGGTAGCCCCAAAAAAGTACAACACACTCAGGGTCGGAGGCAGTTGCTTGGTTTCTCCCAAGGAACCGTTACCCAGGCCCAGGTTATCTTTTTCGAGATCCAAATCATGGCTAAACGGCGTGGCCGCTAACAGCTCCACCGCCAAATGAGGACTATAGAAATAGACCAGGTTGAGACCTAACTGCGTATCATTTCCAACACCGACCTCCAACGCGGTGCTACCCAAACCACCAAAGTCCGTATAGACCTTGTCGCTATCCCCTTTGGGGGCGACATTGGTCAAACCACCCCGCACAACCAGATCCCCTGCTTCATAAGCTAAAACGCTAGAACTGGCAAGACCCAGGACAGCACCCGCAACAGTAGTACAGATCAACGCTTTCATCATCTTCTCCTTGATTAAATTTGCGCGCATATTAACCTTAAAAAAAATAGGTGATAATGACTTAGATCAACAAAAAGTCATTATCACCTCATGCAAATAATCAACGAAGCTGACTACTGAAAAATCAGCCTATTTCACGATCAGCCATGGCCCTGGGTGTTGTTAAAAAACAGATCTGTCTCTGTTAATCATTGTGGATAGCGTTCACAAAGGTTGGGCCAGCATGCGAAGATGCCGTTTTATCCATGCGAGGGTCGATGTCTGAGTAGCGCATCAGAATTCCGGACAGACCAATCGCCTCACCGAGAGCGCTACCTTTGGCAATATCCAGATCCGGCCACAGAGGATTGAAGGTATTGATGCAACCTAGGCTGAAATTTATATGTGCTCTTCTGGCTGCAGGCCAGATTCGGGTTATGCCGGCGCAGCTGCGCACCGACGCAAGCGTTGTAGGCAGATCTGCCCGACATTTCGATCAGGTATGCGCCTGCCGACCAGGAGGGATCCCAGCGCCATAGTAGTGATTCAAGGGCAACACAGTGCTCGGGGACCGCTCATCCATTAAGAGCTGATCGAGCGGGAAAAACTGCTCGGTATCCAAAGGACAATGCGTCCTGTAACTGGTCAATATCACCTATATTCGCGCCTAAAGCAGCGCCTAAAACAGCGCCCAATACATCCGCTAAGCCTTAGTGTTGAGAATACCCGCCCAAAAGATTGCCGCCCCATATCGTTATTCAACAGTTTCAACGGGCAAGCGCCGCAGAAAGTGACATCTGCTAACCGCGGAGATCAAAGCGCAGATTTGCGATCTGAGCGAAACGTATAATCCAACCAATTTAGCGCACGCACAAAAAAATAAAATTATATTAATCTTTTACATACAACTAGTTATAAGAATTTTTAAACTATCTATGATTTTTTTGTTGCATCGCAACATCGGCAGGCATACAATCCCCACATCAACTACTTTTATCTACTAGGTACACAAACATGTTCAAGAATATCCCTACTGCTGACTTCTCTGCTTTTGGCGCTCCTGTTCAGAAGCTGATCGAACTGAACACCGCAACAATGACCAAGGCATTTGAGCTTCAGAAAGCTGCTTTTGAAAAGCAAGTTGCTCAGTCACAAGCTGATTTTAAAGCTGTTTCTGAAATCAAAGATCCTAAGGCTCTAACTTCTTTCGTTGCCGCAAAAACTGAAGAAGCCAAGAAGAACCTTGAGACTTTGAAGGCTGATGCTCAGGTCGCTGCAGAAAGCACCAAAGCTTACTTTACTGAAGTACAGGCTATCCTGACTGAAAGCAAAGACGTTATCGTTAATGCGGCCAAAAAATCAGCTTAATTTAAGCGGTTTTTAAAAAGCCCCCGGCAGCAATGTCGGGGGCTTTTTTGTGCCTGATTGTCACCTGAAGTGTCAACCTCGTAAGGCAAAGCATTAAACGTATGCCCTCAATCAATATTTACGGCAGCGCTACTTGCGCCTAATACAAACACACTAAAAGCGCCAATTTGAACCATTAACCTGGCAATAAAATACCGAGATTTGTATGGCTCATCTATGGAAAATATAGATCTCAGAACGTTGTCAGCCGATGCCGGCTAAGAGCTTCGGCAGGTTGCAGTTCGAATGTTCAACAAAGGTCGCTTGAAAAGTGAAATTTCGGACACCCAGCCTGCGCAGAACCACTATTGCTGAGTGGATTAATGCGTATGAAAAATCAGCCGCTAGCAGAGTCAGAAATCCATTTTCATGACCCTTCTACTGTGTGTCTATCCGCCACTGCTTCATTCGCTTCAAGTCAATTTCGCTGGTCAGGGTGCTCAATAACAGGGTACTCAATAAATTGGTCAGCAGTGCGCTCTTAGCCGACATTTAGCGATGACTAACAACAACATCGATTCATCGTCTTCATTTTGAAAAGTACGTCACGGAAATAGTTTCGGTATGGGGCCGTTCTTCTATGCCCCGCCTCGTTTTTCCTGTGTCGCATGCCATTGCACACAAGCCGTTGCCAACGCCTCGGTTGCATCCATCCCCAAAGCACTGTATCTCGAGTGAGTCTGTTCTAAGGCAAAGGGGATCTCCGTGCAACCCATGATGACCCGCTCAACCCCGCATTCCAGCAATGCGCCCATACAGTGATCCAGCAAGCCACCGCCCTCATCGACAGCACCGGACTTAACCAGGTATATCCCTTTCATTACCTGCAACTGCAGTGACGGATCAGGGATCCTCAAGTCGATGTCATATGCGCTCAGCTCGCGAGCATAAAATCCGGCTTTCAGAGTGCCGTCCGTTGCCAGTAAGCCCACCGACTTAACGCCTTGTTGGGCGAGAGACTCGGAACAGGCTCGGGCAATATGCAGGATAGGTGCACTGCTGGCTTTGGCCAACGCATCATACCAGTGATGGGCGGTATTACAGGGCATTGCGACGCAGCCGACTCCTGCATCTAACAACGTTTTTAACCCGCGCAGCAACGCTGTCAGTGGCGAGGGCTGGTTGTCCATCAGGCAGGCAGTACGATCAGGTATCTGAGGGACGGAATGCACTAACAGAGGCAGGTGGTCCTGATCCCTCTCTGCCGGAGTCTGGTTGATGATTTTGGTGACGAAATCGACGGTGGCCAAAGGGCCCATGCCGCCGAGTATACCGATCATAGCGCTCATAAGGAATTCTCCGAGGAATAGGGATGCACCCTAAAGCCCACCAACACCGCATAGCCAATGCTGTTTTGTTGTCCCTTATGCCTGTTGCGCATAGGTCTTGGATATTCACTTTTATATCAATGGTATATCCATGATATGCGGCTGAATTATAGGCTAGACCCTGTTGGCATAAACGTCGATTCGAGTGATACTGGCTAGCATCCGGGTAGTACAATTCAGATCTGTCGAGGATATGTAGCAACCGATGTTCAATCAGAATCAAGCAGAGATCGCTGGACATGAATATAGAAACCAAATGGCTGGAGGATTTTTTGTCACTGGCTCAAACCCAGAGCTTCTCCCGCTCTGCCGAAGAACGCTATATGACCCAACCCGCCTTCAGCCGACGAATTAGAGCACTTGAAGCCGCGCTGGGCTGCGAACTGATCGACCGAACCCGTGTGCCCGTACAACTGACCGGCGAAGGTCAATTGTTTCAGATCACCGCACGCAACCTGGTGCTACAGCTTGAAGATTGCATCGCTCATTTGCAGTCGCTTGGTCGGCGTGGCAGCAACGTAATCGATTTTGCCGTTTCCCACACCCTATCGTTATCCCTGTTTCCAATCTTTCTGCAATCGCTCCAAAAGGAGCAGGGCGAGGTTCGAATCCGCCAGTTGGTAGCCAACGTTGACGACAGCGTGCAAGCCCTGAAAAACGGTATCTGTGACTTTCTCCTGGCTTTCGAGGATCCTTCGTTGATGGCTGGGCCGTTTGCACAACTGAACCTGCAGACCGAACAACTGCTACCGGTCTGCAGAGCAGATGAGGAGGGCAAGCCGCTGTTCGATCTGGATGACCCAAGAGCAAAAACGTTGCCCTATCTCAGTTATCCCAAGGAGATCTATCTGGGACGTTGCGTAGAACGGTTGCTCAGTCGCCGCCCCCATGACGTTATCCTCCAACAGGCGTTCGAATCCCCTTTGGCCGATAGCCTGAAGGTGATGGCAATGCAGGGCATGGGCATCGCCTGGGTACCAACCTTCTCCATTCGTGAAGAGTTGCGACAAGGGTTCCTGGTTGCCTGTGGTGGTACAACCTGGAGGTCACCGCTGAAGGTCTGCATCTATCGCTGCAGTCGATCGTTATCACCGGTTGCCGAAGAGCTCTGGGGGATTTTGACCAGCCGTTACGCCGCGTCCAAGATCCCGGTTGCGCAAGGGTGACCACATGACCCAGATTAGTCATCGTCATCCAGGCAGGGTAATCAGAATCGTTCTGCTCTGGCTGTTCATCGCAACAGGGACGCTGACTGAGGCATCCCAGCACGGCCAAACCGTACGCATTGGCGGCGACCACAACTATCCCCCTTACGAATTTCTTAACGAGGACGGCCAACCGGATGGTTACAACACTGAACTGACCCTAGCCATCGCCGAAGTGATGGGTATGACCGTCGAGATTGAGCTGGGCGGCTGGGACGCCATGCGCAAACGTTTAGAAAAGGGTGAACTGGATGCCTTGCAAGGTATGGCTTTTTCGGAAGACCGAACCAAGCGCTACGATTTTTCCCCGGCGCATGCCATCGTCCACCAGTCGATCTTTGCCCGCAAAAAGGAAGCCGGAGTAACGGCGTTATCCGAGCTGCGTGACAAGGAGGTGATCGTGCAGCGGGGCGGCATCATGCACGACTATCTGCTGCAGAATAACGTCGGCGCACAGTTGATCCTGGTAGACACCCACGCTGCGGCGCTGCGGCTGCTCGCGTCGGGTCAACACGATTACGCGCTGGTCGCCAACCTGCCGGGCCTGTATCTGGGCCGCGAGCTGGAACTGTCTAATATCGTCCCGGTCGGAAAGCCCTTTAGCGCCCAACGCTATGGCTACGCGGTGATCGAAGGCAACGAAGATTTGCTGGCGCAGTTCAGCGAAGGCTTGGCCATCCTCAAAAACACCGGCCGGCAACAGCAGATCTACGATAAGTGGCTAGGTCCTCTGCAGGTATCGGCCTGGCCGTGGAAGAAGATCGGCCAGGCCGCGGCCCTGGTCTCGACGCTGCTGCTGCTGGTGTTAGGTGGCATCGTGATCTGGAATCGAATGTTGACCCGTGAAGTGACTCGGCGCACCCAGGAGTTGCAGGTCCAGCAACAACAATTGATTCAAGCCGATAAGATGACCTCGTTAGGTATTCTGGTCTCCGGTGTCGCCCACGAGATCAACAATCCCAGCAGTCTGTTGTTACTCAATCTGCCGGTACTAAAAGAGGTCTATCAGGATATCGAGGAGATACTCGAGGCACATTATCATCAACAGGGTGATTTCGAACTGGCCGGCCTGGACTACACCCGTATGCGCGATGAGATTCCGCCGATGCTAGACGATATGCTGGCCGGCACCCAGCGAATCCGCAGAATCGTCGATGATCTGCGAGATTTCGCCCGCCAGGAACCGGCAGATCTCAGTGAAACGGTTGATCTCAACGAGGTTGTCGCCACCGCGATCCGTCTAGTGGACAACACCATTCGCAAGTCCAGTGATCATTTCGAGGTGGCCTACGGTGAACATTTACCTAAATTTAAAGGCAGTGCCCAAAGAATCGAACAGGTAGTGATCAACCTGATCGTCAACGCATGCCAGGCTTTGGATTCCAGAGATCAGAGCATCAGCGTCAAGACCCGATACCGTCCCTGGAATGGAGAGCTTCGCCTCGAGGTCCAGGATCAGGGCTGCGGCATCGAAGCACAGAACCTGCCCCGACTCAGCGATCCTTTTTTCACCACCAAGCGCCAGCAAGGTGGCACCGGCCTTGGACTGTCGGTCTCGGCCAGCATCGTTCAGGAGCACGGTGGCACCCTGGTCTATGATTCAGAGCTCGGTAAAGGCACCCGTGCCACGCTCACCTTAGCCGCAATCAACGGAACCCCATTGGCATGAACAGCAACCGCACCCCTGATTTTGGCATCCTCCTGGTGGATGATGAAGCGCCGTTCCTGCGCAGCCTCAGCATCGCCCTGGAGCGTCGCGGCTATAACCATCTTTACCGTTGCCAGGACAGCCGTGAAGCGATGGCCATTATCGCCCGCGAGCCGATCGGGCTGGTCCTGCTGGATCTGAACATGCCTTATCTGTCTGGGGAGGTGTTGCTGCAGCAGATCGTCGAGGAGTACCCCGAGATCGGGGTAATCATCATCAGCGGTCTGAATCAGCTGGAGACGGCGGTGAATTGCATTCGCCTCGGCGCCTACGATTATTTCGTCAAAACCTCCGAGGAGGATCGATTAATCGAGGGGATACGACGGGCGGTTCGGATGCAGGAGCTGCGACTGGAAAACCAGGAGATGCGTAAGCGGTTTCTGACCGACACCCTAGAACGTCCCGAGGTATTTTCCGGCATCATCACCCAAGACAAAGGGATGCGTTCGGTGTTCCAGTACCTGGAGTCGGTATCAACCAGCGCCCAGCCAGTACTCATTAACGGCGAAAGTGGCGTTGGTAAAGAGCTGATCGCCCAGGCCATTCATACGCTCAGCAACCGTTCCGGATCGTTGGTGTGCGTCAATGTCGCAGGCCTGGACGACAATATTTTTGCCGACACGCTGTTCGGCCACCACCGCGGCGCTTTTACCGGGGCCGATAAAGCACGTGCAGGGATGGTCGAACAGGCAGCCGGTGGCACCCTGTTTTTGGACGAAATCGGCGACCTGAGTCTCCCCTCTCAGGTTAAACTGTTGCGCCTGTTGCAGGAGGGCGAGTATTACCCGCTGGGCAGCGATCGGCCCAAGCGAATAAAAGCGCGGGTAGTGGTCGCGACCCATCAGGACCTGGGCAAGAAACAACAAGCTGGCGAGTTTCGCAAGGACCTCTATTACCGCTTGCGGATCCACCAGGTGGAGATCCCACCGCTGCGTCGACGAAGCAGTGATATTGCGCTGCTGTTGGAGTATTTCCTCGCCGAGGCTGCCGAGGAACTGGGCAAAAACAAACCCACCGTGCCCAAAGAGCTGCCGGTGCTGCTGGCTAATTATGCTTTCCCCGGTAACGTCCGGGAGTTACGCTCGCTGGCCTTTGATGCGATGAGTCAGCACCGTTCGCGGATGCTTTCGATGGACGTGTTCCGGCGAGTCCTAGATCAGGATACACCTTCACTGGAACCCGATACTGGTCCCGGCAACACACTATTTAGTCCTGACCAGCCGCTGCCCACGCTGCAGGAGGTGGGGCTGCTATTGGTCGAGGCAGCGATGGAACGCGCCCAGGGTAACCAATCCTTAGCCTCCCGATTACTCGGCATTTCACAACCGGCGTTGAGCAAGCGGTTGAAGAAAAAGGAGAACTAGTCTTCAGGGATTATGCGTTGAGCTGTTCTGGTTTGCACAGGCTAAAACCGAGAGCAACCGCTGCTGTTATGCAGCACTCACCTTTTCATCATCCAAGCGCCCGGTCTGACCACGCTGTTCGCCGCAGTGCTGGCGCAGAGCCCGAACCCCTATAACCAGGGTTGGCGCTATAACTTTTTTAAAACCATCCAACCTTCTGATTTATAAAAGAATATATGGCTTTTATCAAGCCAGTCTATGCCTAGGGTTATACCTCTTGTTCTTCTCCACGTCTGTCCAAAACAACATTATTATTTAATTAAAACAATAGGTTATTTTATATATAAAACTTGGCACCCGCATTGCAATACTCCTCGAGCAAGCCATCAACAAAAAATAATAAATTAGCGAGGACAATGACATGGGTGAAACCGTGCTAATGCACCAGCAAGAGACCCGCCGACGTGAGAAGGACCTGCTGGGTGAAGGCTGGGTACCGGTCGAAGCGTATTTTGGCATTCAAACCCAGCGAGCGCGGGACAACTTCGACCTCAGCGGCATTCCCCTGAGCCACTTTCCTGAGTTGGTGGAGGCCTTGGCGCTGGTCAAACTGGCTTGCGCTAAAGCCAACCAGTCGCTCGGACTACTGGATGACACCAAGACCGGCGCCATCGAAGCGGCTGTTAAACAGATTCTCAAAGGGCAGCACCATGACCAGTTTGTGGTCGACATGATCCAGGGCGGCGCTGGCACTTCCACCAACATGAACGCCAACGAGGTGATCGCCAATATCGCTCTGGAGCAACTGGGCTACGCCAAAGGCGAGTACAACCACTTACACCCCAACAACGACGTCAATATGTCGCAGTCGACCAACGATGCTTACCCCTCTGCGGTACGACTGTCGATCTTGCTCAAACACGGCGCTCTGGTCAAAGCCTTGGCATCTTTGCGTGATGCCTTCACGGCCAAGGCGGAGGAGTTTAGCGACATTATCAAGATGGGCCGCACCCAGCTGCAGGATGCGGTCCCCATGACCCTCGGCCAGGAGTTCCAATCCTTCGCCAGCACCCTAACCGAAGATATCGACCGCATTGCCGATCTTTCTGCACTCCTCAAAGAGATCAA
Source organism: uncultured Neptunomonas sp. (assembly GCA_963974645.1). Taxonomy (GTDB): domain Bacteria; phylum Pseudomonadota; class Gammaproteobacteria; order Pseudomonadales; family Balneatricaceae; genus Motiliproteus. The sequence continues at coordinate 16,138 of CAXBEA010000062.1, forward strand.
TCTCGGCGGCACGGCCATCGGCACCGGTATCAACACCGAGCCAGGATACGCTCGGCTGGCGGTGGGCTATCTGTCGGAACTGAGCGGATTCGAATTCAAGCGGGCATCGGACCTGGTCGAAGCCAGCTCCGACATGGGCGCCTTCGTATTGTTCTCCAGCATGCTCAAGCGGTTGGCGGTGAAGCTCTCCAAAATTTCCAACGACCTGAGACTGCTCAGCATGGGCCCACGTTGTGGTCTTGCAGAGATCAACCTGCCCGCGCAGCAGCCAGGCAGCTCCATCATGCCGGGTAAGATCAATCCGGTCATTCCTGAAGCGATGAATCAGGTCGCCTACCAAGTTATCGGTAATGACCTGGCGGTAACCATGGGCGCCGAAGCTGGCCAGCTGCAGCTTAACGCCATGGAGCCCTTGATCGCCTACAACGTGTTGGAATCGATGCGCATGCTGACCCATGCGATGGACATGCTGAAGAACCGCTGTATCCGCGGCATCACCGCCAATGTCGATCGCTGCCAAGAACTGGTCAATCAAAGCATCGGCATCATTACAGCCGTTGTCCCCTACATCGGTTACGAGAACTCTACCCGCATCGCCAAGCTAGCTCTGGAGACTGGCCGTGGTGTGCTGGAGCTTATCGTAGAAGAAGAGTTGATGACCGAGGAGGCGCTCAACGAGGTCCTCAAGCCCAGCAATATGATTAGCCCTCAGCGTCGCCGCCGTTAACTAAAAACCGCCCCAATCCAAATACCCGGCAACGGGCACATTAAAACAACGATAAAAGGTAAACCTCATGCAACAGACACTGGCAGATCAAGGCCGTAGCGGATTTTGGAGTGCACTCGCGCTTTGGAAAAAAATCCTGATAGGTATGGTGCTGGGCGTAGCTGCCGGCGCAATCATGGGTCCCGATGCCGAGATGCTCAAGCCGATCGGTACCCTCTTTATCAACGCCATCAAGATGTTGATCGTACCACTGGTATTTTGCTCGCTGGTGGTTGGTGTGACCTCGATGCAGGACACCCGCAAGATGGGCCGCATCGGACTGAAATCGGTCGTTCTCTATCTGGGAACCACCGCTGTGGCGATCAGCATTGGTTTGGCAATGGCTACCCTTTTCACTCCGGGTGAAGGGCTCAATATGATTGCCAATGATACCGCTGCAGTGGCTAAGGAAGCGCCGACGCTGGTGCAAACGCTGCTCAATATGATCCCCAAGAACCCCATCGGTGCGCTGGCGGCGGGTAACATCCTGCAGATCATCGTATTTGCTCTGGGCCTGGGTATTGCACTGACGCTATGCGGTGAAAAAGCCGAGCCTGCGGTCAAGCTGTTCGAAAGCCTGGCCGAAGCGATGTACAAACTCACCGAGCTGGTGATGAAGTTCGCCCCTTACGGCGTCTTCGGTTTAATGGCATGGGTTGCCGGTAAATATGGCTTGGATATCTTGCTGCCGCTGATCAAGGTCATTGCCGTGGTCTATATCGGCTGTTTGGTACACGTGTTGGTGTTCTACACCGGCATGGTCAGCATCCTGGGCCGTCTGAATCCGGTTCGTTACCTCAAGGGGCTGGTCAACCCCGCCGCCGTTGCGTTTACCACCACCAGCAGCTCAGGCACCCTGCCCGCAACCATCAAAGCGTCTCGTGAAGAGATGGGCGTATCCAAGAGTATCTCCAGCTTTGTACTACCCTTGGGAGCGACGATTAATATGGATGGAACCGCCCTATACCAAGGTGTCTGTGCTCTCTTCATTGCACAAGCGTTTAACGTCGATCTGGCCTTCTCTGATTATGTATTGATCGTCATGACCTCGACGCTCGCCTCTATCGGTACTGCGGGGGTTCCCGGTGCAGGCCTGATCATGCTGTCTCTGGTACTCACCACCGTAGGTCTACCCATCGAAGGTCTGGCCATCGTCGCCGGTATTGACCGTATTCTTGATATGGCGCGTACCAGCGTCAACGTCTGCGGTGACATGATGGTCTCGATCTTGGTGGGCAAAAGCGAGAATGAGTTGGACGAATCTATTTATAACAGCTCGGAATCTGCGTCCAATTCAGTCACGGTTTAAACCGCCACTAAAAACCTAGTTTTAATAACAAGAGCTCCGCACTGCGGGGCTCAGATCGCTGACAAACCCCGGCATTTTTGCCGGGGTTTTCTTATTTAAGCCACAATCACTCGCGTTAGCTCGAAAACCTCTACTTCGCCTTGGCCAGCTTGATACACGTTGTATTCAATCTGTGCAGCCTCATCCCTGGGCTGCCCGTGGCCGAGGACTTCGTATCCAGTTTCCTGAGCTTGATCCCTGAAGGAGGCTGCGCGCTATCGACGCTCTTCACCGCATTCGTAGAACCGCTGCCCTACCATGACCCGCACGGAATGAGATATCGCACCGCAGCAATCTAGGAATTACTCCTATGTTCGCAGTCGCTTGGCTAGTGCAGAATTAACTCCAAGCTACAAGGACACATTGGAAGTGCCACCAAACGGAATCGGTGGGTAGCCATCAAGGACTCAAATAAAGAAGCTGCCATTATCGGTGGCTTTTTTGCTTTCTGGCGTACCGAAACCCCCTACTTACTACTATCCTCAGCGAGTACAGAGGGAGGCCTTCCATCATGAGCGAGCAGTCCGTCTTTATCACTCTTCTGACCATCGAATTAGTTATCCCTCATGCCCAATCGCTCAAGGATAAGCGCAGCGAGGTACGGGGGCTAAAGGAGCGTATCCGCAATAAATTCAATGCCTCAGTGGCCGAGGTGGGATATCTGGACAAATGGCAACGAACGGTACTGGCGGTCTGCCTGGTGGGTAGCGACAAGCGTCAACTGGAGTCCAATAACGCCCGGATTCGTACCCTCTGTGGAGAGGCTTCTGGGGTCGAGGTCGCGTCCATTGATCAGGAATGGCTGTGATTCCGGTGCTGCTGGGAACCCATTGGACGTTAAGCGACTATCTGAGGCATTAGACCCCCATTCCCGATATGCCGTCAGCGACAAACTGAATGGCTAGCGCTGCCAGAATGACCCCAAGAAAGCGCCGTAGGATCTCATCGCCGGTTCGGCCTATGATCACTTTCACGTACTTGGAAAGTAGCATCAAAACTAGTGTTGTCAGGGTAATACTCAAAATTGCCGCAAGTACCGAAAGCTGACCGGTGGTTGAATCCGTCTTAGAAAACAACAGGATTACCAGTGTCAAAGATCCAGGCCCCGCCAGCATAGGGATCGACATGGGGAAAACTGACACATCTTTGCGAACGGTAGACTGTGCATGCTCGGTATCTTTGGTGATCATGTTAAAGGCCGTAAAAAACAGTAATAAGCCTCCCGATATCCGCAGCGCTTCAATACTGATCCCCAAACTGCTTAGCAGCGGCTCTCCATAGTTACCAAAGATGAACAGTAGCAGTGACGAGATCAGGGTTGCCTTCGCCGCCATCACAAACCGGTGACGATTGTCACCGAGGGGTACTAGCGAATGGAAGATCAGCGCTGCCCCCACTGGATCAATGATGACAAACAGGGCGGTTACAGCATTTAGATAGGTGGCAAAATCCATGAAATTCCAATTGGTCTGATGTGTTGCTCCAGCCAGTCCACTCGTACGGTGTTGGAACCGCGGGAATAGGTGACTGAATACATAATAGAAAGCTTACTACATACTCGATGATCATAAATGAGGCATCAGTGTCGATTCAACGGAACGGGGGATGAAGTGTCGATCTGGGAAGTAGTTTGCTGCGGGCTATGACCATGCGATCAGGGTCGCATAGTGAGATAACCATAATGTTGTTGTAACCATAGTGTGGCCAGAGATTGTAACCATAGTTTGACCATGCGAGCATAATTCCCCCGTTTTTGACGCACAGGTGCCAAACTTTTTGATACGGAAACAGCGTCATTATGAGTCTCCTTCGCGCACAGCCTGGACACTCGTTATATTGGAGCGTGTGAGCGGCTCTAGCTCAGCCCACTACAGGCGCTTAGGGCCTCTGATCACTGCAGTAATTCCAACTCACCAGAAACACGAAGCGGACGTTGATTTTACAATCCTGAATGCTTGTTAATGGAAAGAACTGCGACTTTGCGGACACCTGCTGCTCGATGAGCCAGGCGGCAGAAGTCGCCCATAGCCGCCACTTAAAACGTCACTAGTAGCCCAAAACTTCCGACCTGCCAGAGTATCAACGGATAGATATTCTATAAACTACGACCGTCATTAAACCACCAAAGCTTCTCCAAGAGACAAGTAACGGTCAATGATTAATGTTAGCCTGTCTATGGCAACACTTTAAGAATTTGGTATATATTGTAGCTTCACTAGTAACACAAGATTCATGGAGGAAAAGACAGTGATTTATTACGAATTAGAAGTTCCGGATCAAGTCGAAAATGAAGATGATCTGAACGGTCTAGATGTAGGTGATGTTAACGACTTTATTATTAGCAACACAGACTGGACCATTGAAACCATAAAGTTACAAGTAGAAAAAGGCAACATACAATTAAACCCATCATTTCAACGTAGAGATGCATGGACCAAACAACGGAAATCAAAATTTATTGAATCTCTTTTTCTGGGGATACCCGTTCCTCCTTTAGTATTGGCTGAGTCACCCGCAAGCAAAGGGAAATTTATTGTCCTTGATGGGAAACAACGACTCTTATCCATAATGCAATTCATGTCTGCCGCTGGTGGTGATTTTAATCAATTAAAGCTTACAAAGCTCGAGATAAGAAAGGACCTTTCAGGGAAACCGCTTGAAAACATAGAGGCAGAGGGTACTGACATTTCGTTTTTTGAGAATCAATCTGTTAGAACGACTGTTATAAAAAATTGTCGAAATGAAAACTTTTTGTACCACATATTTCTTAGGCTAAATACTGGAAGTCTTCCATTATCCCCGCAAGAGCTTAGACAGGCTTTACATCCTGGGCAGTTCTCTAACTTCCTTGATGAAGCAACATCAAATAGCAAATGTTTAAAGGATGTATTCCACTCGGATAAGCCTGACTTTAGAATGAGAGATATAGAGTTATTACTTAGATACATCGCGATGAGAACACGAATAAAAAGTTATAGAGGAAATCTAAAACTTTTTCTCGATGATACTTTAAAAGCAGTAGAGACAAACTGGGATTTAAACGAGAATGACATAAAAAACACAGCAGCTGAATTAGAAAAGGCACATATTGCTGCTCTTGAGATATTCGGAAACAACATATACCGAAGGTGGAATAATGGCAGTTACGAAGGTCGTTTTAATAGATCTGTTTTTGAAATCATAGTCTTGTCATTAAGTGATGATAAAAACAGAGGCATAATACTGTTAAACAAAGAACGTACCGAAGACCTATTCAAAGAAATTTGCGAAAACAATCAGGCATTTGTTAATTCAATTGTGCAAACAACTAAAAGCATTGGCGCTTTATCAACAAGGATAACCGAATGGAATCGTATTCTAAATAAAAATATAGGAACAAGCTTGTCTGAGCTAGAAATAGACAATACAGGAATAGCTATTAACTAAGGACAGTATTGTGAATCATTCTTGCTATTACTTAAATTTAATTTCTAGGATTTCTGACCTGACATCTAGCTTGCTACCTAAGGAGTTTTCACCGATTGGAGATTATTCTAGTAAAGAACTAGATATGACAGAGGTTATAAGCTACTTGTTCATGCAGAGATCGAGGAGTACTTTGAAGAGATAACAAAATCTCTACTTAAAGAAAAGGTATCACAATGGACGACCCGCAGAATATTGTCTGACTCTGTTCTTGCACTTTGCTGTTGTTATAAGCTTGGATGGAATACAGATGGGATCGTATCTGACAATATCAAAGAAGCTCCATTAAAAGGGAATATAAATAATATTATTAAAGGGGCGCTTGCGTACTTTATTAATTTGGCTGAAAGAAATAATGGAATTAAAGATGATAATATTAGGAAGCTTATAGTTCCAACAGGTATTGAGTACGACCAGTTGGATAGTTCAGGTTTGGCGGCTTTGAATAGTTATGGGGCAGAAAGAGGAGCAATTGCTCATAGCTCAGCAATGTCGATCACTAAGTTAATTGATCCAAAAGACGAATACACGATAGTTCATAATGAACTAGTCCCATTTATCAAAAAATTTGATGCTAAAATAACAACAAGTGAACCAAAGCTGGCTTACAAAAAATGTATAAAGGTTGTTGAAAGCAATATACGGAACGGATTCAACATCACCCTCGGCGAAGGATACAACAAAAAAATTCTTTGTAGCAAGGAAATCATTGAGACGCATATTAATGAAAACGGTCATGTTGCGTCAATAACGTCTATTGGTCCAGAGTCTACCAATAATTTGTACTTGCATGTCGTGTTTGAAAAAAGCATTGCCTTGTCGAAGCTTGATTTTATATTTACAAAAAAACTTTTGGAACGACTTGAGAGTTGAACTCGCGATTTTTACAACCAGAAATAACACTGAGCGTCTGTTAAGCGTCCAGGCTGTGGGAAAACAAAAACTAACGGTGAGCACAGCCGATAAAAATTGTTTTTTCGGACTTGAGTGCAAGTTGAAGCAACTCTCGTGCGCGGTTTTTGATGGTTTTATAATCAACCAAGAACTGCTCAAACGTTTTAACACAGCCTGTGTCGACTGCTGCCGCTCAAAGATCCTCAAATCTCGTAGTCTGTGTGACCGCTCTGTATATGGACCCCTCCTGTTTAGCAAGGAAGCACTGTTTCAGAATTAAGACGCGT
>CAXBEA010000063.1:0-22838 GCA_963974645.1 uncultured Neptunomonas sp.
GAGGCTGCTCTCTGAGATAAACACGATGCTAAACACACTTAAGTTAGTGCCATTCAACTCATACATAGCCTTTTTATTGTTTGGGCTGGAGCCCCGGGAACGTACGGTGAGAGCTGTTTTTTTAAGTGCTGTCTGAGGGCTTTAGACCGAGCAGTAGGTGCTTTTAATGCGCTGAAAGATGGGCCTTTAATGCGCCTATTCGGTGCGCCTGATTGACCAAGTCGGCCAGGCTGGCTGCACCCATTTTTGCCATCACCCGTGCCCGATGAACCTCGACTGTCTTGGGGCTGATTTCCAAGGTTTCCGCGATGAGTTTGTTCGCCTGGCCAGAAACCACCAGTTGCATCACCTGTTTTTCGCGTTTACTGAGGCTATCCCAGCGCTCGCTAAGTTGGTTCTTGATACGCTGATCTTGATGCCATTGGCGGGCAAGCGCCATCGCCTTGTCGATATGCTCCAGCAGCACCTGGTCATCAAAGGGTTTTTCGATGAAGTTTAGCGCGCCGTTTTTAATCGCACTGACGGCCACCGGAATATCACCGTGGCCGGTCAGAATCAACGTCGGAATTTTGATCTCACGGCGGATCAGTTCCTGCTGTAGTCCCAGGCCACTGATTCCAGGCATCCGGATATCGAGTAGCAGGCACCCAGGGTCTCCGTTATAGCCTTGCAGAAAAGCCTCTGCAGAGGCGAAGGTCAGAATCTTGAACGGGGTCGATTCGAGGAGCCAGGATAAAGAATCTCGAAAGGCATCGTCGTCATCGACAATAAATACGCTTAGGGCTTCGCTCTGTGTGCTCATAGCTAACTGCCTTGTCTGGGTAGGCTAAGGGTAAAAGTACTGCCGCTGTGGCCATCCGATTCGGCCCGGAGGCTGCCCCCATGGGCTTCAATGATGGTACGGGAGATCGATAACCCCATCCCCAATCCCGAGTCTTTAGAGGTGAAGAAAGGCTCGAAAAGACTGCTCATCTGCGCCTGGGTGATGCCACTGGCATTATCGCTGATGCGGAGCTGTAACTCCTGGGGTGTTTGCAGGGTAGTGATGGTGATCACTTTATCTGAGTTGTCATGACTGCTGCTGTATGCCTCGATGGCATTACGAATCAAATTAAGCACCACCTGTTCGATCTGCACCTTATCGGCAAGCAGGGTGGGTTGACTGGCATCCAGTCGGAACAGGAACTGAATCCCCGCGTTGCGTGCTTCCTGCTCCATAAACTGGGCGATCTCTTCGCAGGCACCGTTGATCGAAAACTCCATCCGCTGGTATTCGGTTTTTTTAACAAAACTACGTAACCGTCGGATGATATCTGCGGCGCGGTGGGCTTGGCGCGAGATCAATTGCAGAGCCTTGCTGACCCCGCTGAGTTCGCTGATGCTGCCCTCATCTATCTTACGCAGGGTTCCCTGGCTGTAGTTGAGTATGGCTCCCAGGGGTTGATTGATCTCGTGGGCGAGTCCTGAGGCCATCTCTCCGAGCGACATCAGGCGGGAGATGTGCGCCATCTCGAGCTGGTACTGCATCGCTTCGGCTTCCGCTTTGCGCTGCTCGGTGATATCGCGCCCGATAATGGAGAAATAACTCAGCTTACCCTCTTCATCGCGGTGGGCAATGATCTGCTGGACGATGGCCATTCGCAGCTGAATCGATTCGGGTTCCAGCGCCAGCTCCCCTCGCCAATCGCCCGTTTTTAGCACTAACGGCAAGATATGCTGTTGAAACAGCGCATAGTTTTTTCGGCTTAACAGCTCATCAATATGCAGGGTTGGGAAGCGCGCCTTGTCAATATTGAGGGTGCGAATAGCAGATTCATTGAGGTAGCTAACCTGGAAGTTGGCATTGCAGAACAACACCAGATCCGATGTGGCTTCCACCACACGAGCGAGTCGGGTCAGGTTCTGATCGGCCTGCACCCGTTCGGAAACATCCCGCGAGACGCAGAGGATCTCTTCGAGCTTGCCATTTTTAGGATCGCGAATGGTGCGGCTGGTGGTTTCTAACCAGATATAATCGCCATTCTTATGACGTAAGCGGTAGGTGCTGGTATAAACCCCTTCGTTATAGGTGACATTGCTGGTGCCATTTTTCCAGGAGGCGACATCATCTGGGTGAAACAGCTCATTGGCGGAGCGGCCAATGATCTCCTCGCTGCGATAGCCGAGGATCTTTTCCACAGCGGGATTGACGTCAATAAAGACCAGATTGCCCGGGGCGTGACGCGAGATAAAATCCGGGGATTTTTCGGCTAGCTGGCGATAGCGATCAAGCGGCTGGTAGGTACTTTTATCTGGCATCGGTGTCGGTCTGAAGTCTGAGAGTATGCTTTATACTATGCTACTGCCGCTATTGTTAGGGGTTGCGGGCTGCAGTGCCGGTATATGGGCTTCAAGGCTGGCTTTGAAGCTCGTCCTTTTGCTTCTTTAGGGTACTGAATTGGGCTGCCATTGAGGCTGTGACAGCACCCTCGAACGACTCTAGACACAGCATCGATAGTCGTTTTGGAATCATAGTCGTTTTGGAATCATAGTCGTTTTGGAATGATAGTCGTTTTGGAATGATAGTCGTTATAGATGGCACGTCGCCAAGGACAGGGTAGGGCAGAGAGCTTTGGGTCGCATGTAGGCTGTAGCACTCTTGGCGTAACTAGGGGCCAGATAGAAAGACAATATATGTTTAATCTAATATACTGGTACGACTGAGCGGTGTTGTTTGAGTGTGAGTGAATTGAGGGGATCCTTTTGAAATTACGTTTGCTTTTGGCGGCTCTAGCGATAGTCGGTGCGCAGGCTGCTACTGCGGCTACGCTGCAAGATATCTACCAGCAAGCGCTACGGAGTGATCCTCAGCTAAAAGCCGCACATGCGGTGTTTAATGCAGATCGCGAGGTGGAGCAGCAGAGCCTATCCGCACTGTTACCCGGCATCAACCTGTCTGCCGATACTAGCTATACGACGATCTCCCCCAGTGGTATTCGGGATGGCAATAGTTACGGTTACTCGGTGGATTTGCGACAGCCGGTATTTCGCGCTGAGGAGTGGTTTAATCTCCAATCGAGTAAAACGCAGGTAAGGCGGGCCGAGGTCGAACTGAGCAGTCAGCAGCAGCTGCTGATCCAACGTGCGGTTGAGGCTTATCTGGATGTTTTGCTGGCCCAAACCTCATTTGAGACCACAGAGTCGGTAGAGGCGGCGGTTAAAAGGCGTTTGGATCAGGTGCGTGCGCAGTTTGATGTCGGTTTGATCGCCATTACCGACGTCGAAGAAGCACGTGCCAGCTACGATGAAGCCAGGGTTGCGAGAATTGTGGCCGAGGGCCGGCTGGATACAAGTTTCGAGTCGGTTGATCGTCTTACCGGACAGTATTGGACCCAGTTGGATCCGCTGAGCAGCGCCTTCCCTGTTAGCACGCTGACGCCTGCGGAATTCCAGCCTTGGGTTGATAAGGCCCTAGCTGAAAATTTGCAATTACAACTCGCAGCGCTTGATGTCAGCACTGCGGAGCAATTACGTGAGGCGAGCCGCGCTCGCCACCTTCCCAGTATTGATCTGGTTGCCGGTTATGGTAGGGACCAGGGTGCGCGTTCACTGGATCCTAGCGGAGATAGTCAGAATACCGGCTCTATAGGCCTGAGTTTAAACTTGCCGCTTTATCTGGGTGGCAGGACAACCTCGCAATTACGTGAGAGTGGCTATCGTTGGGATGCGTCGATTCAGCTGCGTGAAGACACTCGGCGTGAAGTGGTTCAGGCGACACGTTCGCTGCACCGTGACCTGATGACCGATGTTGAATCCGTTGCAGCGCGTAAGCAAAGTATTGTTTCCAGCGAAACAGCGTTAGAGGCGACAGCGACTGGTTACAGTGTAGGCACCCGTAATATTGTCGATGTGTTGCAAGCGGAGCGGACGCTCTATACTGCTATAGAGGCCTACCAGGTAGCGCGTTATCTGTATATTCGCCACCTGGTGCAATTTAAGGTAGCCGTGGGTACGCTGAGCCCGGACGATATTAATCAGCTAGATCGGTGGCTGGTTAAGCCGGGTGTGGAAGCGCCTCTTTACCAGAAGCGAGAAGCCGATACCCAAGGCAATGGGTAAAATTGCCTGCTTACGAATGTACTCGGTGGCAATGGATAATTATTGATGATTATGACAAGGACTCTGTTATGCAACGTTGGTTAGTTAGCCTCTTTTTACTGCTGTCGATCACGGCCTGCCAGTCGTTGTCGGTCAGTACCCAGTCTGACCCCTACGCCGATTTTTCTCGTTATCAACGTTTTGATTGGCTCCAGGAGCAGCAGCCCGCCTCGGCGGAGCGGATGTTGCTGGACAAGCAGTTCAAATATGCACTGGAGCGGGAGTTGCTGACGAAAGGGCTGCTCAAAGAGACCCAGAACCCTGATTTTTTAATCAGTTACTATGCGTCGCAACAGCAGAAATCTTCGCAGCGTACAGTGGAAGATACCCACTATTGGGGCGGACGGGGTCGTTACCCGCTATACAATGATCCTCGCTATAGCCTGGATAAAGATAAATGGACCTACCCACCCAGCCTTCGAGCAGGCAACTACACCCGTAGCTCAGAAACTCTAACCTTTGAGTACAAGGAGGGGTCGCTGGTGATCGATTTTGTAGATGCTGAAACCAAGCAGCTGATCTGGCAGGCGACGGTGCAGGGCGTGATCAATGAGCGGGATCCAGTCGGCCAGCTTGATCAGGCAGTGATCAAAGCACTGAAGCAGTTCCCTCCGCAGAAGCCGTTGTAAGTGCTGCGCCGATATTTTATCCGGATTCTTGATGGCTTCGGCGTGGCCTTCTAGTTAGGTTTTGGTGCACAGCTTAGCCTCCCCCTCAAACCTATCTCTGGCATAATGCCGGCGTTTGTAATCATCCTATTTAGCTAAAACGATGGCGGTAACATTATGGCGGTAACCCAGGCGATTGTTCATTCCATCAGCAGACGTGAAGGGGAGCCGGTGCAGTTGTCGCCTCGACTAACCCTGTTGCCCATCACCCCTTCAATTGAAACCCTGATCAGTAAACTCAGTGCCAGTTATAACAATCGCTCAGGAAAGGTTTACGGTGGCTTTGAAGCAGACACCAGTATCTATCCTTTTAGTCATCGGTTGAAGGCGTGCCTGAGTGATGAGATCGATTTTGTGCAGCTAAGCCGTCAGCTGGCCGAGAGCTTTAAAGCTGCGCTGGACAAGCAAGCAGAGGCGGTCAATGGTTATCTGCTGGTCGCCCGAATGCAGGTGTTGGATGCAGAGCAACTGCTGATCCTATTGATGAGTAGCAGCCCCGCAATCGTTATCGATGAACAGCTTGAATTAAGCGACTCTCAGCATCTAGATGTTGGCAAGGTGCAACTCGGTGCCCGTATCGATATGGATATGTGGCAGCGCGATCAGGCCCAGCAGTATCTGTCGCTGGTGCGTTCAAGAACGGGTAAGGGGATCAATGACGCCTTTCGTCAGTGCTTGGGTGCTACCGAAGAGGCCGACTCCAAAGAGCAGACCCAGACATTGTTGAAGGTTTTTAACGATTACTGCACAACTCAGCAACTGCCGGCCAAAGACACTTCAGATACCAAGCAGCGGGCTTATGAATATTGCCAGGAGCGGGTCGATTCGGGCGAGACGGTCCAGATCAAACAACTCTCCTGCGTCATAGACACTGCCGATCCAGACAAATTTTATAACTATGTCGGCGAGCAAGGCGGGGAACCAGGCAGCGAGCTGGGCAGTGAGATACACGCCGACAAGCGTGGATTACAGCGCTTTGTGCGCTATAGCGGCTCGATGAAAGGCTTGAGTCTGAGCTTTTCTGAAGGGCTGCTTGGTGAGCAGGTGTTGTACGACGCCACCAGTGACACCCTGACCCTTCGTGGCTTGCCACCGACGTTGCGAAAGCAGTTAGCGCGTAACAGCGGCGAGCGCTGATAGGGTCGGAGGGTTTTATCCGAATGAAGGCTTTTAACTCGAATAATTCATCAATTAGCTGCGCGATCATCACGGCACTCGATGAAATATCCGGGTAGATGGTGTTGAACCCTATTTTCTGAGTACGATTGATTGTCATACCTCCTGAGCAGGTCTTAGCTGGCATTGTTTTGATGGTTTCGCTGCTTAGCGGCCTATGGGGGTGAACTGCTGTTGCAACCAGACCGCAATATCTTCAGCGTCCTGAGGGCTTAAGGGGATCGACGGCATCAATGCAGCGGGAATGCTTGCGCCCTGATTACGCAAGTAGGCGAGCGCTGCTAGGCGTTTGGGGCGATGCGGTGCTGCGGTTTTCTGAATCAGCGCTCCCGATGCCCTTTGAATCCGTGGGAATAGCCACCTATCCTCCTTGAACTCGCCTTCACCGTGGCTGCCATGACAGCTTGCACATTTTAGTTCCTGGTACAGTTTTTCCCCTCGAATAGGATCCCCGTAATGCGGCCTTGTTTGGCTGGGTGCTTTGGCCGCAGCGCCTTGGGTGAAAATGCGGTCATGTTCCGCATCGCCGGTATCGAGCAGACGCTTGAACTCCAGAGTCCAGAGGTGGGTCTGAGGGTCGTAGTGACTGGCGACCTCCACATCCCCACGGCTACCTGTTGTTGGACGGCTAATGCTATAAGGCAGGCTGCTGCCAAGCGCGAATTTCATGCCTGGCTCAATTCGTAATAGATCCTCTTCAGTGAGCTGCACTGTGGTATGGCTGAGTTTGGCGTAAAGTCCTTTGCTGGCCTCAGTGGCACTGATGTAGGCAGGCCCTTTGGTAGAGGAGGCGGGGTCGAGGTTAAGTTTTTTAAGGTCATTATCGATATCCGGTGACTGGCCGGGATCAGCCTTGCGGCCATCATCGGATGCCTGGGTGTATATGAGGTAGCCGTCTTTGAGGGTGTGACTGGGTGCGCTTCGGGTTGATGTCCAGTGCCAGATATCGGCAAGATCACCCTCCAGGCTGCTATGCATAGCGACTACGCCTTCTCCGGTCAGGTGCTGGCTGGGATCTTTGGAATCGACCAGATTGGTATGACAATAGCCAGCACAGCCAACGCCGCCATCGCGAAAATTATGCTGCTCGTCGACGATAGGGAACATAAAAAAGACCCGGTCTTCGCTCTCTTCGCCAGCAAGTTGCTCCTGGCTGTTAACAGCACGGGCAGCAGGCGCCGCTGGGTTGGTCTGGACGTGTTGCTGCTTGTTCCAGCTGCTGCCGTTGTGAATCCAGCGATTACGGTTTGTTGAGGCGTCGTAGTTAGCGTCAATAAAGCGGATCGCAAAGTAGAGGTGCTGGTTATCATGCGCAGAAGCCAGCTCAATTTCGGTAGGCACGGCGTCATAAAATTCGCTAAGCGGGTAGTTATTCATAACCCGGCCTGAAATTCTGGAAAACTGCTCGGGCTCCCAATCAGCTAGATTGGCATCAAGTTTGATCTGATTGTCACCAATCTTGGGTGAGACGACATGCTGACTCGTCACTACACGGCTATCAAGTTGGGTTTGAAAGTCGAGATAGAGGAGGTTTTCGCCGACATGGTTATGCGAGTTTTCAGTGACGGCGATAGCAAAATAGGTGTTAACAGGCGTGGCCGCAGCATCGATTGCAGGTAGGGCCAAATAGCTGATCATCAATCCCTTGGATCTCATATAAATACCTCAAGTCTGTTCGAGTTATAAGTCCAGACACCAACAATAACATAGGCCTAACCGACTGGAATGTGAACCCCGACGGGGGTTCAGCTTCGTCTTCAGAGATGCTGAAGGTGTAATATTCTGGTTAAGAACGCAGATAGCTATCTTCTGGTTATCTAAAATGAGTTAGTCTATTAACAGGGTTGTGACGAGCGGCAATGCCTCAGCATAGAGGCGCGCAACCCATAGCACTCTTGATAATGTTGAATATTGTTTAGCGAAGGGAAGGGCTCAATGAGTATTTTTGTTTTCGATGATTCATTAAAGGTGGGGATTGCCCAGATTGATGAACAGCATGGACGTTTTGTCGGCTACATCAACGATACTTGGGACGCCTTGGATCAGGACAAAAACCAAGATGAATTTCTCTATATTTTAAACCGGCTTCTCGACTACGCCATGGAGCATTTTACCTCTGAAGAGGCGTTGATGCGTGAGCACGGTTATCCTGACTACAATGCCCATAAAGCTTTGCACAATGATACCGCGGCAGACCTGTTTGATTTCGACCTCCGCTTGCTGGCGGGTGACCCTGCTGAATCCAGAGCCTTTCTGGAGTTTTTAACGGAGTGGTTAAAGAACCATATTCTGAAGACGGACATAGAACTAGCCGCCTACCTTAAACAAAAGGGTGTTAGCTAAGGATTTTTTAGGATGCCATTAGGGTTGGTTTTTCGTGTCTTTATCCTCTGTGTAACTTTAAACACAGGGGTTGCTTACGCAGCCGGTATTGTCGAACCCGAAATGTCGCCTGTCAGGTTCGTAACTCAGCACTTTCCACCTTTTAGCTATATCGAACAGGGACAGGTAGCCGGGCCTGCCCGGGTATTAATTGACGCTGTTTGTGAGGCGTTGGAGCAGCGCTGCGAACATCAGCTCCTGCCGTGGGAGCGAGGCCAACGGTTGGTTGAGCTTGGCGAGGCGGAGGCGATGTATGTTATCGGCTGGAACCCAGAGCGGGATCGTCGTCTGCGCTTTAGTTCGGCACTGCTATCAACCGAATATGGATTCTTCGTGCGTGGTGACGACCCTTTACACCAGCTTACCCCCGGTGCTTTGGCAGGGTATCAGGTGGCGGTGCTTGGTGCGTCTAACACACTCAATAGTCTGGCGTCGCTGCAGCCGGAGCATCGGTTTGAAATCATCGAAGTGACGGACAGTGATGCCGCATTTCGGTTGCTCTCGGTTGGCCGCGTTACGGCGGTCTATTCCAACCGTGAAGTCGGACGCGCCCTTATCAATCAGATGCAACTGACCGAATTGCACTATGCCCTGAAGCATCGCCAGCTGGACTATTTTGTGGGTTTTAACCCCAACGGGGTCTCTGCTGATTGGGTCGATCGATTCAATCGACAGCTGCAGCAGTTACAACAGCGAGGTGAGGCCAAGCAGCTGATGCTGCGCTTTGGTTTAGAATGATAGTTTGCAGAAAGCCAGCCGTAATTGTCGAGATAGGATGACTAATTGCAAATCCTAGCCTTTTCCATCACCGGAGTCCTTTGATGTCAGGCACTTCGAAAGTATCTCAACGCAGCCCCCGTAGGCGATCTGAGCTACGCATTCTACTGTTGCAGATCCGCGAAGAAGCGGCGACACGGCAAGAGGAACTTGAAAGTTTCGCCCTATTTAGCGGCCTACAGCTGAGCCAGTTTGCGGTGTTGAATCTATTCGATACCCCTGGTTTCGGCACCGATGTGATCCGGGGATATGATGCGCTTTACGTTGGCGGCTCCAGCGAGGCCAGTGTGATGGACCCTGCTAGCTATCCCTTCGTTCTTCCCGCTCAGGCATTGTTGCGCCATTGCGTCGAGGTCCGCTTACCCGTGTTTGCCTCCTGCTTTGGCCACCAGTTAGCGGCCAAGGCGTTCGGTGTTGAGATTGTTCGTGATCAACGCCAGTTCGAGATGGGAACCTTACCGATCTCCCTGACGCCTCAGGCGTTCAATGATCCACTTTACCGTGATACGCCCGATGGTTTTATGGCGGTGTCCGTACATCGCGAGCGCGCAGTCGCCGTGCCCCAGGGGTGTACCGCACTGGCATATACCGATGCCTGTAATCACGCATTTAAAGTAGACTCTGCTCCCT
Organism: uncultured Neptunomonas sp.; assembly: GCA_963974645.1. Classification (GTDB taxonomy): domain Bacteria; phylum Pseudomonadota; class Gammaproteobacteria; order Pseudomonadales; family Balneatricaceae; genus Motiliproteus. The sequence goes on from CAXBEA010000063.1 coordinate 9,771, forward strand.
TTTGGACCACCCAATTTCACCCGGAGGTGTCCATGTCCATACTCGTGAAACGGCTCACTATTTTTAAAGATAAATACACCGACGGTGACGATCACCTTCAACAAGTACTTGATAACGCAGTTGAAACACCAGAGTCGAACGGGTTGCTTAGAAAGTTTGTTGATCGGGTGCTGATTGGGGGTGAGGGGAGGGATTAAAACCAATCTAATCTACTATTACTTTCCCGATTACCCATAATTATCAGCCACCACAGCGAGCAATTCCTTGCGCCTCTGAAATCCCTGAAGGAGGACCCTGTGGGTCGAAATCTATTCCGACAATGCGACCAAGGGGCCTTTGTCGGGCTGAAGCCCAACCTACAAATAGACAGCAGCATCATGGCTGAGCTTCATGGGTAATCAGGATTACTTTTGCATAGATGTATTTTATCTTACTAACTAGTCATCAAATTTCTTTATTTCACCTGATTTTAAACGTGCCAGATATGATTTCAACTCAACTTTAACCACGGGCATTAAGAAGTAAAGTCCGATGATATTGACTACGGCCATGGAAAAAATGGCAGCATCCGAGAAATCGATCACCGGACCGAGATTGGCCGCGGCACCAATAACCACGAAAACACAAAAGAGTAGTTTAAATGTTAACTCGGTTTTTTTGCTTTCACCAAACAGATAGGTCCAAGCTTTTAAGCCATAGTAAGACCAGCTAATCATGGTTGAAAAAGCAAACATTATAACAGCAACAGCAAGTATATATGGGAACCAGCTGAAAGCTGATCCAAATGCCGCTGAAGTTAATGCCACGCCTGATGAACCATCTGCCGTTATGATACTACCACTCTCACCAACCAGATACAGGCCAGTGACCGGATCTGACGTTAACTGCCCGGTGATAATAATGACAAGAGCGGTCATGGTACAAATAACGACGGTATCGATAAATGGCTCAAGTAGAGACACAAGCCCTTCGGTGATAGGCTCGTTGGTCCGGACGGCAGAGTGGGCAATGGCGGCAGAGCCGACCCCTGCCTCGTTTGAAAATGCAGCACGTTTAAAACCTTGAATCAAAGCACCAACAAATCCTCCGGCAACCCCGAGTCCGGTGAAGGCTCCAGTGAAGATTTGTTCGAAGGCCCATCCGACTTTATCGGCATTCATCAGGATAATAACTAATGCAGTGAAAACGTAGAGAATACCCATGATCGGAACTATTTTTTCAGTGACGCTAGCGATGGATTTAATACCACCCACAATCACAGAGAAGACGACCAGCGCAAAAATAATTCCTGTAATCCAGCCAGGGTAATCGCCTACAATGCTACTTATCTGTGCATGCGCCTGGTTGGCCTGAAACATGTTACCGGCGCCTAACGAGCCCAGAATACAAAAGATGGAAAACAGAACCGCCAGTATTTTACCACCGCCAATACCTCTCTCAGAGAAACCTTTGGAGATGTAATACATTGGGCCACCTGATACGCTGCCATCAGCGTATTCGTTGCGGTATTTTACACCTAAGGTGCATTCTGTAAATTTAGAGGCCATGCCCATCAGGCCTGCAAAAATCATCCAGAAAGTAGCTCCCGGGCCACCAATGCTAACAGCGACCGCAACACCTGCAATATTACCTAAGCCCACTGTGCCGGATAAGGCTGTCGCCAACGCCTGGAAATGGGATACCTCACCTGCGTCATTAGGATCAGAATAATCACCTTTAACCAGATCTATAGAATGCCGGATAGCACGGAATTGAATAAATCCGAAGTAGAGGGTGAATACTGTGGCACCGGTGACGAGCCATAGAACGATCCAGGGAAAACTGGTCCCTGGTAGGGGAGCAAAAATAAGGTTTACAAACCAACCTGTAGCGGCAGAAAATACCTCATTGACGGTTTGATCAATACCCTCTGAAGAAAAGGCTATCGAGCTTTGTAAAAAACCGACCATGGTTATGAATGCCAAGCGTATCATTTTTTTTATTTTCATAATAAAGGCTCAGTTTACAACTGTGACAGGAACGTTGGCACTCATTACCAGTTTTGCAGTAACGCTGCCAAACAATTTTGCGGCAAAACCACTTTCCTTGGAACGGGCGACAATAATTTGTACGGCTTTTTCTTTTACGGCGACTGAGTTTAATAATTCTGCCGCGTCTCCGTGTAATACACGCCCATTTGCAGAAAATCCTTCATCATTCAGTCTAGTTAGTGCAGGTTCTATGACACGATCTTTCGCTGTTTTTATCTCCTGCTCCCTGCGCTTGTGGCGCATGGCGTTTTCTTCGGGTGTCTGGAAACTGTATGGAGACCATTCAATGATGTAAATCAGTTCAATTGTGCAATCACCAATGAGTGTTGCTAGTTTTTTAGCATAAGTAAGAGCCCTGTCACCTGGCTCTTCACCATCTAATCCAACAATGAGTTTTTCCGTCATAAGGACATTCCTTATTTATTATTAAATTACTTGGACTAAATCACCTGTCTAAATCGATGAAAATGTCGTCAAGTTAAGATTGTTTTCTGACAACCGGATCTTGCATTTGCCTGCCAATCTCCATTCCTGAGCGCTCTATTTTGTACGGGCCATATCGCTAATAGCGGCTCAGCACACCACGTTGCTGTATCCCTGCTCGTTCATGTGTAACCTACCTTAAGAGCTCAGAGAAATGGCTGGAAGTTTTATAATAGTCTATAAACAGGAGGTTTGGTTTCTGAAAAAATAAGCCTAGTCGGCTATTGAGTTCGTCGTCAGCATCAACTGTTTTGTCAGCACATCAGTAAACTGATGGAGCAAAATTTCAGGCGCTCAAGAGCACCAGAGCTTTACGATCAGTAGGGGAAGCCTTGTTTGAGTCCGAAGATGTCACTGTGATTAACGGATGGTAGCGATCACCTGCAAAAAGTTCTTGATAGCGCTGTAGAAACGCTATGGTTACGGTCAAAGGCGCTGCTCAGAAAGTTTGTTGATCGAGTGCTGATTTGAGGAGGGGCGGGATTAAAACCAACTACGATTGTTAGGCCTGCATGGAGGATCTTGCGGCATGATGTCGAGTCCTGACTTCGACCGACTTTGCAGGCTAGATGTCATTCCTAATGATGAGCAGAAATTTTAGGCTTAACCCAGTCTTCAAGCCTCTGGGATTAAAAATCGCTCAGGTAATTACTGTCCAATCCTTGCTAGTTTGCTGTCAAGTTGCTGGCGGAGTGGCTTCTCATCGGCCGGCATAGCCCCAGTTTATGTGACCCTCCGCCAAAAAAAAGCGTTCTCAGATCAGCGATGGTGGCGGATCAATTTCGCTTAACGTGCCTTTTCATGCCAGCATCTTATAGATACGGGGAGAGCCATCCATCATTGTCTTAACAGGTCGTTCATCCGTATAATGCCAGCCGTGCATTGCGCGCTGGAGCAAACAGGCATCCTTTGTAGTGAGCCCCTCCGATACTGTAGGTTTCCACCACGGTCTCAATCCCATGACAGTGCTGGCCGTTAGCCTGGCAGATCTGCAGTCCTTTTGTCCTTCAGCCGTCACCGCTTGTGGCTTGGGCGGTAGTGAACGCCAGTGTCTGCATGCAAAGCTACGGTGTAGTAAGCGTGTTCACACAGGTTTATAGGCGTTTTAAACTCTGGGCTCGCGGCTACTAAATATGTTAATTTTCTTGACACCGTGCACTGAAATTGGAACTATCTTAGCCCTCTCAGATCACACCTGAGAGTTGATATAGTTATCTAGGATATGATTTTGCAAAAAAAATGCCCACAGAAACGGCTTCGTAACACCAGCCGCATGAATATATTCGTGCTGCTGATGACGTTGTTTCTGGTTAACGGTCATTGCTCTGCGGTTTACGCTTCTTCTGCGATAATTCCTCAACCTGTTGATCAGCAGCTTGCGAACAATGAGTTGATGGATTTAGTAACAGACTCAGATCATCATTCAGAGTCAGCACCCGATTGTAACGACGTGCATGACGATAGCTCGTCGTCAGCGTGGCAACAGCTTAAAGACAAGCAGGACAATGCTAAGCCTTTAGTGGCGGCATTGAATAGCTTGCCACTGAGCCAGAGTGGTCGTTGCGATACCCCCGTTGTCCTCCCCTTCACTGATTATATTACCCCTCCGCTGTTCTACACCCTTTGTGTTCTGCGCCTATAAAACTCACTCCTGTCCTTTCTTGGACTGTACCGGCTATTTCGTGTTGTTACTGAAATAGATCGCTTGCGAGGCATTTTGCCGATCGTGCGGTTGTGTATCTAGGAGTTTCCTAATGCGTGTTGTATTGCGGTTCATCGTATTGATGGGCTTGAGTGGCGGTGTCGTGAACGCCACATCTGTTGAATTGATACCTTTGGTAGAGGCAGGGCGTACTGCGCTGTCAAGCAGTCTGGTACTGCCTGAAATTAAAGCCCGTTGTGCAGTGGCGCTGGAGGTTCCAGAAGCGCTTGATTTCTTGCCTGACTCCGTGTCGACCATCGCTATGATCAGTGAAGCGACCAAGACCCTTGATCTCGATCAAGAGGCCGTAACCAAGCTTCAGATGGGATTCGTCCAGCCTATACTGTGGCAGAGTAAGCTGCGGCTGGCAGTATGGGGTGCTGACGCTACCGCCGACAGCAACCAGATAAGCTTATTCAAATGTTTTAAACTGAAAACCAGAAGGGTGCTTTAGGTTTGTCTGCACCCGGTATAGGAATGGATAATAATTTTATGCCTTAGCAACTGTTGCTATTAAAGAGATGGTTCAAGTGAAGCATATTCTTCTATTAATTAATACATGGAGCAATTCTAGTGCTTAAAAACAAAAACCACAGAAAAACTTTCATTACCGTTGGTTTGGGGGTTTTAGCGATGGGAAGTTTGACTGCTTTTGCCGAGCAGTCAGCGCAAGGCGCAGATATCGTAACTTTTAAACAGGCAATAAAAGTCGCTCAAAAAAATGATCCTTGGCTAAACGGTAACCAACATCAACAAGAAGCAATTGAGTCTTCAAGTGTTGCGGCTAACACTTTACCTGATCCTAAAATATCGCTTGGTATGGTGAGTTTACCTACAGATGGTTTTGACTTTAATCAAGAGGGTATGAGCCAGCTAAAAGTAGGTGTGAGTCAAATAATCCCACGTGGTGATACCCTGGAAATTAGAAGCCGTCAGTTAAAGATAAAAAGTCAAGGCTACCCATTTCAACGTGAAAACAGAGAAGCGCAAGTAGCTGTAACGGTTGGGCAATTATGGCTTAATGCGTATCGTGTACAAGAAAGTGTGACATTAATTGAAAGAGATCGCTCATTATTCTTACAATTGGCAGATGTTGCAGAAGCAAGTTATTCTGCAGCATTAGGTCGAACACGCCAAGCCGATATTATCCGTGCACAATTAGAGTTGACTCACCTTGATGAGCGTTTAGATGTTTTGGCGCAAGAGAAAAATAAATATGAAGGCGAATTGTCACAATGGTTAATCAATCCTTTGCTAGGGTTGGAAAATGTTGATTTTTCAGCAGACTTGGCTTTGCATGATATAAAGCTGGGTCAACAAATCCCACGAATTGATTTGTTGCAAAAAGATTTGGTTTATGCCGGAAAGTGGCATAAACCTGAACAGTTAGTAACATATTTCACACAACATCCAGCGGTAATTGCTTTAGATAAAAGAATTGAATCGACTAGAACAGGTATTGCATTAGCTAAAGAAAAATACAAGCCTGAGTGGGGCGTTAATGCGGACTATGGTTTTCGAGGTGATGATCCATCGGGTAGCAGTCGTGCTGATCTGTTTTCTGTAGGCGTAACATTTGATTTACCCCTGTTTTCTGAAAACAAACAAGATCAAGAATTGAAATCAGCTATATCACAAACCGAATCAATTAAAACTGAAAAGTTACTGCTGCTTCGCCAATTTATTAGCAATTATTCAAGCACAAAAGGACGTTTATTGCGCTTAGAAGATCAGCAAAAACTTTATCGTGAAAAATTGTTACCGCAAATGTATGAACAAGCAGACGCTTCATTAACCGCTTACACTAATGACGATGGCGATTTTGCCGAAGTAGTTAGAGCGCGCATTGCAGTACTTAATGCGGAAATTAAAATATTAACAATAGACGTTGAGCAACAAAAGCTACTATTGGAATTAAATTATTTATTTGTTGATTCGAAAGTAACCCGATAAATTTATGAGCACGGAGAAAATTAATGGATTCGAATAGTAAGTCCCAAATGAAGGGAGTGGTAATAGGTGTAGCTATTGGCGCAATTGTTACTTTCGGTGCTTATACCACCTTAGTGCCGTCGATTGATGGTGGGGCTACTGGCGACGAAGCTAGCGTACCGGCGAAGAAAAAACCATTATATTGGGTTGCCCCAATGAATCCTGATTATAAACGTGACAAGCCCGGTAAATCGCCAATGGGCATGGATTTGATCCCATATTATGGTGATGCCGGTGGCGGTCCTAATGAAGGTAAAGGCACTATACGCATTTCTCCCGATGTGGTGAATAATTTAGGGGTACGTACGGCACCGGTAACCTACAAGCCACTCCACATGCAAATAGATACTGTGGGTTATGTTGCCTATGATGAAGATACTTTAGTGCATATTCATCCTCGGGTTGAGGGCTGGGTTGAAAAACTTTATGTTAAAGCCATCGGTGATCCGGTTGAAAAAGGCCAGCCTCTTTATGATATTTACTCACCTCAGTTAGTTAATGCGCAAGAAGAATTGTTATTGGCTTTAGACAGAAAGAATCAGCGGCTAATTACAGCAGCAGAAAATCGTTTATTCTCATTACAAATCCCTAAAAAAGCGATTGCTCAGTTGAGGAAAACAAAAAAGGTTAAACAAAATATTACCTTTTATGCACCGCAAAAAGGTGTGGTTGAAAATTTGAAAATTAGAGAAGGTTTCTTTATTCAACCGGGTTCGACCATTATGTCAATTGGCGATTTGGCCGAGGTTTGGGTTGAAGCGGAAGTATTTGAACGCCAAGCCGCACAGGTTAAAACCGGTACCCCTGTTACAATGACGTTAGATTATTTGCCCGGCAAAGAATATAACGTAAACGTAGATTATGTCTACCCAACACTCAACCCTAAAACACGCACGATGAAAGTAAGAATTCGTGTCGATAATAAAAATGGTGATTTTAAACCCGATATGTTTGCACAAATTGTTATGCATACTTCTGGGGATGAAAGTGCACTGCTCATTCCAAAAGGAGCTTTAGTACGAACCGGTGATCAAGATCGAGTGGTATTAGCCTTAGGGCAAGGTAGCTACAAATCAGTGGCTGTAAAAATTGGCCGTTTTGATAGCGATAATGTGGAAATATTATCTGGTTTATCTGAAGGTGAGAAAATTGTTACTTCTGCTCAGTTTTTGCTTGATTCAGAATCAAGCAAAACCTCTGACTTTAAACGTATGAACTACGAAACTGAAACAGGAATGGCAGGTACCGATCATGGCTTAATGAAGGGCATGGACATGAAGGGCATGGACATGAAGGGTATGGACATGCCTAGTCAAGTCGCTTCTGCAACCGTTAATGGTACGGTTAAATCAGTAATGGCAGCGCATCGTATGGTTAATATTGACCGAGAAGCTATTGTCGATTGGGATCGCCCTGCGGCTAACGTAGACTTTTTAGTGAGCGATAGTGTTGATATAGCGCTCTTTGCTGAAGGTACTTATGTGATGTTTACTTTTGAAGAGCGTGACGGTGATTTCGTGATTGTGAGCGCGATGAAAATGACCGCACCTAAGCAGTCGGGTAACGTTAAAGGTGGAGACCAATAATGATTGCTAATATTATTCGCTGGTCTATCGGAAATAGATTTTTCGTTATACTAGCAACACTGGTCATTATGGGGGTTGGCTTATACTCGGTCAAAAATACTCCGATAGATGCACTGCCGGATCTATCCGATGTGCAAGTTATTATAAAAACATCTTTTCCAGGCCAGGCGCCACAAGTCGTAGAAGATCAAGTCACTTACCCGTTAACAACCGCAATGTTGTCGGTGCCGGGTGCGGTAACAGTACGTGGTTATTCATTCTTCGGTGACTCCTACGTATATGTTATTTTTGATGAAAAAACAGATATGTATTGGGCACGTTCTCGCGTGCTTGAATACTTGAGCCAAGTAGCACCTGATTTACCCGCAAGTGCGCGACCTCAATTGGGCCCTGATGCCACAGGTGTCGGTTGGGTTTACTTATATTCATTAATAGATAGAACCGGCAAACATGATTTAGGCCAATTACGCTCCTTGCAAGATTGGTTTTTAAAGTTCGAATTACAAACGGTATTGGGTGTTTCTGAGGTTAGTACGCTTGGCGGTATGGTTAAACAGTACCAAGTACAGGTTAATCCAGATAAATTACGTGCCTTTGGTATTCCGCTTTCACATATTCAAAATGCTATTAAACGAGGAAACCAAGAAATTGGCGCCTCGGTAATTGAAATGGCTGAAGCTGAATATATGTTGCGAGCTACTGGTTATATTCAAAGTGTTAAAGACTTGGAATCCATTCCGTTAGGTGTCAACGCTAATGGCACACCTCTGTTATTAAGAGATGTGGCTGAAATCGGTACAGGGCCACAGATGCGCCGAGGTATTGCCGAGCTTAACGGTGAAGGTGAGGTGGTCGGTGGTATCGTGGTGATGCGTTTTGGTGAAAATGCACAAAACGTTATTAAGGGTGTTAAAGCGAAGCTTGAGGAGTTAAAAAAAGGTCTACCTGAAGGTGTAGAAATTGTGCCTGTGTATGACCGCTCGGCATTGATAGAGCGCGCAGTTGAAAACTTAGGCTTTAAATTACTGGAAGAATTTGGCGTAGTAGCGCTGGTGTGTATCGTGTTTTTATTCCATGTGCGCTCATCGTTAGTGGCTATTCTCACCTTGCCGGTTGGTATATTAATGGCCTTTATTGTTATGCACGCCCAAGGCTTAAATGCGAATATTATGTCGTTAGGGGGTATAGCCATTGCGATTGGTGCGATGATAGATGGCGCCATTGTCATGATAGAAAATATGCATAAGCACATGGAGCGAACACCGCTGACTAAAGAAAATCGTTGGCGAATTGTGGCTGAATCGGCGTCTGAAGTAGGGCCTGCATTATTTTTTAGTTTATTAATTATCACAGTAAGTTTTATGCCGGTATTTACCTTAGAAGCACAAGAGGGGCGAATGTTCTCTCCGCTTGCTTTTACTAAAACCTACGCAATGGCGGCGTCTGCGATATTGGCTATTACCTTGGTACCCGTATTAATGGGTTACTTTATTCGTGGAAAAATATTACCTGAGCATAAAAATCCAGTGAATAGATTGCTCACTGCTATTTATATGCCAGCGTTAAAGACGGTATTGAATTTCCCTAAAATAACGCTGTTAGTTGCGGTGATGTTATTAGGCGTAGGTTTTTATCCACTAGATAAAATTGGTAGTGAATTTATTCCACCATTGGATGAAGGCGATTTAATGTATATGCCTACCACGTATCCCTCATTATCCATTGGTCAAGCTCGCCAGTTGCTTCAACAAACCGATAAACTCATTAAAACAGTACCAGAGGTTAAAACGGTATTTGGTAAAATTGGTCGTGCTGAAACTGCAACCGATCCAGCACCGCTAACGATGGTTGAAACCTTTATTCAATTAAAGCCCCACTCTGAGTGGCGCGAAGGTATGACTACTCAGAAATTGATTAAAGAGTTTGATGCCTTAGTGAAGCTGCCCGGGTTAACTAATGCATGGGTAATGCCGATTAAAACCCGTATCGATATGTTGGCTACCGGTATTAAAACTCCAGTTGGCATTAAAGTGGCGGGTGCAGATTTGAATGTTATTCAGGAGATCGGCAAACAAATCGAAGAAATTTTAGAAAATGTGCCCGGCACAGCTTCGGTTTATTCAGAGCGTGTTGCGGGTGGGCGTTACATTAAAGTTGATATTCAACGCGAAAAAGCGGCCCGTTATGGTTTAAATATTGGTGATATTCAACAAGTTGTTGCAACCGCTATTGGTGGGGTTAATGTGACTCAAACGGTTGAAGGCTTAGAGCGTTATCCAGTCAATTTACGTTATCCGCAAGACTTTCGTAGTTCACCTGAGAAATTAGCCGAAATGCCTATCGTCACACCTGGAGGTCAACGAATTCCGTTAGGAGACGTTGCCAACGTGTATGTTGAAGATGGTCCGCCAGCGATTAAGTCAGAAAATGCGCGTTTAAATGGTTGGTCGTACGTTGACATCGAAGGCATTGATGTAGGGACTTATGTAGAAAATGCACAAAAAGTAGTTGCCGAAAAATTAGTTTTACCATCGGGTTATTCTATTGTTTGGGCTGGGCAATATGAATATATGCAACGTGCGAAAGCAAAATTAACCTATGTGGTGCCATTAACCTTAGCGATTATCATTTTCTTACTGTACTTGAATTTCCGTAATGTTATTCAAGTATTGATGATTATGGGAACCTTGCCTTTAGCAATGATCGGCAGTGTCTGGTTGATGTACCTTGAAGGTTATAACTTTTCGGTAGCGGTGAGTGTTGGTTTTATTGCACTTGCGGGAGTCACGGTAGAAATAGGGGTAATCATGCTGGTGTATTTAAATCAGTCTTACCAGGAGATGCTTAAAGATCACCATGAAAAAGGATTATCAACCAGTAGGGAGGATGTTCTTAAAGCGGTATTGCATGGTGCGGGTTTACGTATTCGTCCTGTTATGATGACAGCTGCGGCTATTGTTGCTGGTTTGTTACCTATTTTATACGGTACAGGGACGGGCTCTGAGGTAATGAGTCGTATTGCTGCGCCTATGGTAGGCGGCATGCTGAGCTCAGTTATTTTGACGTTACTGGTATTGCCGGCGTTATTCTTCTTATGGAAAGCTTATGGCCTTAAGTCGGATAAAAAATAGAATGCAAGCCGTAGTTTACTAAATACTGCAATGATTAAATATTTAAAGCGCGGATTTAATCGCGCTTTAAATTTCATAAAATAAATAGAAAATACAATAAATGCTAATAGTAAGCGCTAGCCGAAAAATGTATGAATCGCTGATGTTGCTTATCGGTGTGCAAATTATTATTTGCTCCGCAACAGTCATGTATCAAAGAGGCGGCCGCTTGACAACCGGAGAACGATACGAAACAGGCTGAATTTAATCTTAAATCACTAACAACAAATATCGATTAAATAAACAAGGAATCATTATGAAATTAACAAATTTGCTTATCGCCTCTGCATTAGCTGTAACAGTCGTTGCTTCACCTCTGCAGGCAGCCGGAGAACATCAGGGTGCGGGTCATGGTGGAATGGCTCAAGCTGGTGCTGACAAGATGTTTCTGGAAAAACGCGATATCGATGGCTATACCGTCAGTTTTCATGTGATGCCCGTAGCAGAAGGGATGCGCCACGGCGGTTCGCATAATCTAATGGTCAAAGTAGAGCAGGGAGATAAAGTTGTCTCCGAACTGCAGGCTAACTCCAAGGTGGTCTACCCCGACGGCAAAGAAGAAAGCAAGCCGCTGATGAAGATGGGTGACTGGTATATGGCCGGGTATGACCTCCAAGATGGTGGTAAGAATCAGGTGATGGTGCTGTTCAAAACGCCAGACGGCAAGAAACACTTTGGTGGGGTGAATTACACCAAGTAACGCACGAGAGAAATCACGGGGGGATAAAAAGTCTCTCTATAGCGCATGAACGATTAGGAGTTAACGATGCGAAAATTTATACCACTAGGTCTGGTGCTACCGTTTACTGCAGCTTTAGCACTGTCGGTGCAGGCTGGCGGAGAGCATAGCACTAGCCATAGCCAGTCCAGTCATAAGATGGGTGAGATGGATATGGGCAGTATGAACATGGACAGCACCGATATGAGTTCGATGAAGGTTATACCTGTTAACCCAGGGCACGGCGGAATGAAGATGGGAGGTATGGATATGTCAGCCCACGCCCATGCCACCTGGCCAGAGCCGCCCGCCGATTATGGCGACAAAACTTTCGATCAATGGGGCAGCTACGAGCAAGCCAGTAAAGGGATGACTCTGTACAGAGATAACTGTATGGCTTGCCACGGAGTCGACGGGCGTGGCACAGGGCCATTGGCGAAAAGCCTGGAACATCCGCCGGCCGATCTGACAAATAACTTTCATCTGGAGCAGGGGAAAGGCGATCAATACCTGTTTTGGCGCATCTCTGAAGGTGGCGCAGTGGAACCGTTCGCCTCCATGAAATCTGCAATGCCTGCATTCAAAGGAATGCTTAGTGAATCAGAGCGTTGGAGCATTTTAAGCTATGTCCACCAAGTCTTCCATCGCGGATTTAAAGGCGATTTAGCAATGCCCGGCGAGCCGGGTTCAGACCCGCATTGAGCTGCTGCTAGGCTTTACGGGATGGAATGGTGTCGTTGCGATTGATCTGTTTCTCCAGGCAGCCTCGCGTTTGAATTGCCCCTGTTCAGATTCAAGGCTGCCACCCAAATTTTTGTACATAGGGCCTACGGTAAGGATGGTTGATGCTGTATTTACTGGTCACCCGAGTTCGACAGATGCGTCCAAAAACCACCTGTTTTCAAGGTGATTTCAACCTGTTTACTGGGCCGTAGGCTGTTTTTCGGGGAAACGTCTGTGCAGGCATGTATGTCAAGATAACTAAATCCGGACCGTGACCCTATGTGCAGCTTGTAGAGTCCTTTCGTGACGAGAATGGTCGCTCAAAACAGCGCACCATCGCAAGCCTGGGTCGCCTTGGAAATCTCGATAGCAATATCGATTCCGTTATTGCCGGACTGTTACGTGCTGCGAGCCGTAAGACCGCCTCCTCATTCTCTGATACCGCTAACGCGGATCCCTCCGTTTCATTCGATTCTGCGCGCGCCATTGATGACGTCTAGACGTTAACGCAACTTTGGCAGGAGTTAGGCTTTGACTCACTGCGCAAGGTTTTTCGCCATAGCCGCTACCAGATTGACATTGAAGTGCTGTTACGCATCATGGTTTTTAACCGTAACCGGTCATTCTGAGGAGGGGTTGATATCCCGATACAGATCTGACCGTA